>NZ_JBNJSN010000003.1:0-446251 GCF_050113845.1 Pantoea sp. FN0305
CACGGGTCTGCGGCATCGGGCCGTCAGTCGCAGCAACAACCAGGATAGCGCCGTCCATCTGAGCAGCACCGGTGATCATGTTTTTCACATAGTCGGCGTGGCCCGGGCAGTCAACGTGCGCGTAGTGACGGGTCGGGGTTTCATATTCAACGTGAGAGGTGTTGATGGTGATACCACGAGCCTTCTCTTCCGGCGCGTTATCAATCTGATCGAACGCACGAGCCTGGCCACCGAAAGTTTTAGACAGAACGGTGGTGATAGCTGCGGTCAGAGTGGTTTTACCGTGGTCAACGTGGCCGATAGTACCAACGTTAACGTGCGTTTTGTTACGCTGAAATTGCTCTTTCGCCATGGCGATATTCCTTACTGTTATGCCCTCATCCATGATGAGGGCATCTGTTCAATATTCTAAAACCGTAGCTTATTTGCTACGAGATTCAATAACGGCCTGAGCGACGTTGTTCGGCGCTTCCGCGTACTTCAGGAACTCCATGGAGTAAGAAGCACGGCCCTGGGTCTGAGAACGCAGGTCAGTAGCATAACCAAACATTTCAGACAGCGGTACCTGAGCGCGAACGGTCTTACCGGTAGCGGTGTCATCCATACCTTCGATGATACCGCGACGACGGTTCAGGTCACCGATTACGTCACCCATGTTCTCTTCCGGCGTTTCAACTTCAACCTTCATGATAGGCTCAAGCAGAACCGGCTTCGCTTTCTTAAAGCCATCTTTAAACGCCAGAGAAGCAGCCAGTTTAAACGCCAGTTCAGAGGAGTCCACATCATGGTAAGAACCGAAGTGCAGACGAACGCCCAAGTCAACTACCGGATAACCAGCCAGCGGACCAGATTTCAGCTGTTCCTGGATACCTTTGTCAACCGCAGGGATGTATTCACCAGGAATCACACCGCCTTTGATGTCGTTGACAAATTCGTAGCCTTTGCCGCCCGGCTCCAGCGGGTACAGATCGATCACAACGTGACCGTACTGACCACGACCACCAGACTGTTTCGCGTGTTTACCTTCGACATCCTTAATGGTGTCGCGGATAGTTTCACGGTAAGCAACCTGCGGTTTACCTACGTTCGCTTCAACGTTGAACTCACGCTTCATACGGTCAACGATGATGTCGAGGTGCAGCTCACCCATACCAGCGATGATGGTCTGGTTAGATTCTTCATCAGTCCATACGCGGAATGATGGGTCTTCTTTCGCCAGACGGCCCAGAGCCAGACCCATTTTTTCCTGGTCAGCTTTGGTTTTCGGTTCAACCGCGATAGAGATAACCGGCTCCGGGAACTCCATACGTTCCAGGATGATCGGGTTGTTCGGATCACACAGGGTATCACCAGTGATCACGTCTTTCAGACCGATCGCCGCTGCGATATCGCCCGCGCGAACTTCTTTGATCTCTTCACGTTTGTTGGCGTGCATCTGTACGATACGACCAAAACGCTCACGCTGTGATTTCACAGAGTTCAGTACGGTATCACCTGAGTTAACCACGCCTGAGTAAACGCGGAAGAAGGTCAGGTTACCAACGAACGGGTCGTTCGCAATTTTGAACGCCAGAGCAGAGAACGGCTCTTTATCGTCAGAGTGACGCTCTGCCGGAGTATCTTTACCGTCGTCCAGCATACCTTTGATAGCCGGAACGTCGGTCGGTGCTGGCAGGAATTCAACCACTGCATCCAGCATCGCCTGAACACCTTTGTTCTTGAATGCAGAACCACAGGTAACCAGGATGATTTCGTTGTTCAGCACGCGCAGGCGCAGTGCTTTTTTGATCTCTTCTTCAGTCAGCTCTTCGCCGCCGAGGTATTTCTCCATCAGCTCTTCAGAGGCTTCTGCCGCAGATTCGATCAGGTTCTGATGCCATTCTTCAGCCAGGTCAACCATGTCAGCCGGGATCTCTTCATAAGTGAAGGTCACGCCTGCATCTTCTTCGTTCCAGTTGATGGCTTTCATTTTGATCAGGTCAACAACACCGGTGAATTTCTCTTCTGCACCGATAGCCAGCTGCAGAGGAACCGGGTTTGCACCCAGACGGGTTTTGATCTGACCAACAACTTTCAGGAAGTTAGCGCCCATGCGGTCCATTTTGTTAACGAACGCGATGCGCGGAACTTTATATTTGTTAGCCTGACGCCATACGGTTTCAGACTGCGGCTGAACACCACCAACCGCACAGTAAACCATTACCGCGCCATCAAGAACACGCATGGAACGTTCAACTTCGATAGTGAAGTCAACGTGTCCCGGGGTGTCGATGATGTTGATGCGGTGCGGCTCAAACTGCTTGGCCATACCTGACCAGAACGCGGTGGTCGCAGCAGAAGTAATGGTGATACCACGTTCCTGCTCCTGAGCCATCCAGTCCATGGTTGCAGCGCCATCATGTACTTCACCGATTTTGTGGTTAACGCCGGTGTAGAACAGGATACGCTCGGTGGTAGTGGTCTTACCGGCGTCGATGTGAGCACTGATACCGATGTTACGGTAACGTGAAATGGGTGTTGTACGAGCCATTTGATTCCTCTGATTCTCGGACGTTCAAAATAAGTCATCCCCAGCGGGTTGGCTAATTGAGCGCCCGCTGGGTTAACAATAACTACGCGGTTATTACCAGCGGTAGTGAGCGAACGCCTTGTTGGCTTCGGCCATACGGTGAACGTCTTCACGTTTCTTCACTGCAGTACCTTTGTTCTCAGCAGCATCAGAAAGTTCGTTCGCCAGGCGCAGAGCCATCGATTTATCACCGCGTTTACGAGCAGCTTCTACGATCCAACGCATTGCCAGAGCATTACGACGGACCGGACGGACTTCAACTGGTACCTGATAAGTAGAACCACCAACGCGACGTGACTTAACTTCTACAGTCGGGCGTACGTTGTCCAGAGCTACTTCAAAAGCTTCCAGTTCGGTTTTACCAGAACGCTGAGCCAGGGTCTCCAGCGCGGTATATACGATTGCTTCAGCGGTAGATTTTTTACCGTCTACCATCAGGATATTTACAAATTTGGCCAGCAGCTCAGATCCGAACTTAGGATCCGGCAGAATTTTACGTTGACCAATGACGCGACGACGTGGCATGGAAATACTCCGTTGTTAATTCAGGATTGTCCAAAACTCTACGAGTTTATTTTGACATTTAATTTAAAACGTTTGGCCTTACTTAACGGAGAACCATTAAGCCTTTGGCTTCTTCACGCCATACTTGGAGCGAGCCTGCTTACGGTCTTTAACACCAGAGCAGTCAAGCGCGCCACGAACGGTGTGGTAACGCACACCTGGCAGGTCTTTAACACGACCGCCACGAATCAGGATTACGGAGTGTTCCTGCAGGTTGTGGCCTTCACCACCGATGTAGGAAGTTACTTCGAAACCGTTGGTTAAACGAACACGGCATACTTTACGCAGTGCGGAGTTCGGTTTTTTCGGGGTAGTGGTGTACACACGGGTACAAACACCACGTTTTTGCGGGCAAGCTTCCAGCGCCGGCACGTTGCTTTTAGCAACTTTGCGTACGCGCGGTTTGCGAACCAGCTGATTAACTGTTGCCATTAAATAGCTCCTGGATTTAGCTTTTGCTTCGTAAACACGTAATAAATCGCCTCGTATTAATACGAGGACGCAGAATTTTAGGGCTGAGCAGAAAAGGTGTCAAGAAATAACCAGGCGTCTTATGTTCACCAGGGCATTTGTTGTTGCTGTTTTACCGTCAGCATGACGAAATCATTATAGTCGATAACGGTAATTTTGGATGAAATTTGCGCGGCCAATCCACGCGCCTCTACATCCTCTTTCAGCGCCCAAAGCCGCGCTGGTGCTTGCAACAGCTGCGGTAGCAGACAATTATTTTGCAGACCGGCCAGCACGCCATCCTGCATCAACAATAGATCATCATCTGCCCGTAGCATGCGCAGCAATAAATTATAATCACACTGCCAGGGGGAACTCATCAGCGTATGCAGCATTAGCGCTCCTTAAAAGGTCAGGATATGGTCAGCCTGCGACAGACGCGCACGTAGCGCCGCGCTATCAAGGACCTCAGCAGGCAGCACGCGTGGGCTCTCCGACGTGAGCCCGCGCTCCGCAAGCGAGTCCGCGCAAATATAACATTCCTCAACGTCATATAGCGGCAGTACGCCAAACGTGGCGATATAGTTACGCGCCAGCACTTTTTCTGGCTGTTGATGTTCGCTTAGCTGTAGCACGCCATCACCGATAAAAAAGAGTGAAACCTGTTCACACAGAGCCGCAGTGGCCAGCGCCGCGTCCAGCCCTTCTCTTCCGCTGCTGTTGCCGTGAGGCGCGCGGGTAAAAACAAAGGCGACCGATTTCATCAGAACTGTACCACTCTGTCGCTGGTGAGCATCGCTTCAGCTAATGCGCCAAGTCCCGCCAGCGTAAAACCAGGCTGAAGATTCGCTGCGGCTAATCCCAACCCAGCGGCCTCCTGCTCATCGGTTACGCCGCGCCTTAATGCTGCCGCCACACAGATGTTCAGCGTCACGCCCTGTTGCTGCAATGCCTGCCAGGCGCGTACGATATCAAATTCATCGCCAGCGGGAGCGGTAAGCTGATTACCGTTGAGCACGCCTTCCCGATAAAAAAAGATGCTGTTCAGCTGATGACCGGCTTTCAGCAGCGCACGTGCAAAAAGCAGCGCACTGCTCGCTTGCTGCGTGCCGTAAGCGGGTCCCGTTACCAAAAGCGTGTAATGCATTAACGTTCCTGCCCCTGCATATCGCCACTTTTAAACTGGCGGATATAGAGGTAGACCGTATGTTTGGAAATATTCAGACGGTCGGCGACCTGGTTAATCGCATCTTTAATATCAAAAATACCTTTTTCGTACAGATTGAGAACAATCTGACGATTCTTCATATTGTTTGCTACGTTGCGATCGGCGCTAACTTCTTCAATGGTGAACTCCAGCGTTTGCGTCACCAGATCCTCTACTGAGGAGGCGAAGTTAACCTGTGAAGCAACATCCGGCGTTTCCGGCGGCATAAAGGTCGACATAATCTGTGAGAATGGAACGTCCAGATTCATGTTGATGCACAGCAGGCCGATCACACGTTGTTGCCGATTACGGATAGCGATGGTTACCGACTTCATCAACACCCCGCTTTTCGCGCGGGTGAAATAGGCCCGGGAGACATTACTGTCGGCCCCGGTCATATCATGCAGCATACGCAACGCCAGATCGGTAATCGGCGAGCCGACTTTACGGCCAGTGTGTTCACCATTGGCGATACGCACTGCGGAACATTTCAAATCTTCCAGCGAGTGCAGCACGATTTCACAATGAGAGCCAATCAGCATCGCAAGGCCATCAACGACGGCTTCGTAAGATTTCAGGATATCGTAGTCCGTTTGATCGAACGGATGTTGCTCCAGTAAATCGATATCGGTCAGATCGCCTGGATTGAATGGATTAGACATGAAAGACATTACCCTAATTGGCTGGAGCCTGTCTCAGCGCGGCCAGGGCAGACTCATCATACAAATTTGCGCAGCGCTAGTCTGGCAAATGTCTGCAGGTTATGCCAGATTTTTGTCCAGCCGGGGAGTGCGAGTCATACAAATAAAACCGCCGCGTTAACGCGGCGGTTGCAGAATTACTGTGCTTTCTTCTCGTCAGCGACCGGAGCCTGCGCTTTCGCGTCAGCTTTCGGTGCCGGTTTGATATCCAGTAATTCAACATCAAACACCAGCGTGGAGTTAGCCGGAATTCCCGGCACGCCATTTTTACCATAAGCGAGCTGCGGTGGAATAACCAACTTGATTTTCCCGCCTTTCTTCACGTGCTTCAGGCCTTCGGTCCAGCCCGGGATCACGCCGTCAAGACGGAAAGAGAGCGGCTCGCCACGCGTGTAAGAGTTATCGAACTCCGTACCGTCAATCAGCGTGCCTTTATAGTTAACCACAACGGTATCGCTATCTTTCGGCGCGTCGCCGCTACCCGCTTTTTCTACCAGATAGAGCAGGCCGCTGTCGGTTTTCTTCACGCCCTTCTGTTTAGCGAATTTCGCGGTGTAGGCATCCCCTTTCTCCGCGTTTTCTTTCGCATCTTTTTCCATCTTCGCCTGAGCGGCACCCTTCACACGGCCTTCAAAAGACTGCAGGGTTTGTTCAATTTCCTGATCGGATAATTTGCTCTTACCGGCGAAAGCGTCCTGAACGCCAGCAATCAGCTGTGCTTTATCTAACTGAATGCCCAGTTTTTCCTGTTCTTTCAGCGAATTTTCCATATAGCGGCCCAGCGATGCGCCCAGTGCATAAGCGGACTGCTGGTCTTCGTTATTGAAAGCCGCATTTTTAGGGGCCTGAGGCGCAGCTTGTTCAGCCGGTGCGGAGTCTGCTGCCAATGCCACTGGTGCATTGAGCGTGGCGGCCATCGTGGCGGCTAACAGCGTAATTTTAAACAGTGATTTCATCCATTATCTCCAAAACCGAAGCCTCTCACCTCGGCAATCGTTGCAGACCATCAGGTCTGTACTATAACTGTGCGGAACAACTTATCATGCCCGCCCGGCAAACTTAAGTGTACATCCGACCCTTTTTTGTGTCGGGAAGTTCCAACGGATATGACGATAAGACTGTGCTTTTTCAACCATCGCGGGCAAAATCGGACAATCTAACGTTGGATATGCGGTTTTATCTTACACAAGGCAAGCCGACATGTCTGGCATGGGCAACAGGGGAACAGCTATGCAGCAATATACCTTTGAACAACAGTTGGAACGGCTGGAAAGTAAACTCGCCTTTCAGGAACAAACCATTGAAGATCTGAACCAAACGGTTGTACAGCACGAAATGGAAATGGCGAAGATGCGTGAGCAAATACGGCTGCTGATAGATAAACTTAAAGCTGCGGCACCTTCAATGGTCGCACATCCATCGGAAGAAACGCCGCCACCGCACTATTAACTGTCCCGCAGTCACTAACGCTGCGGCACCTTATTACGGGGTCGCTGCGTAGCTCGCTTGCTGCCAGCTCTGTTAGTTAGCGGTGGTAGGTTTTCTTTCAGAGGAGGCCAACGGCGGGCATAAAATGGAAGGATCGATGCGGCCTGACGCATTTTCTTGCGTTTAATGCGAGGGATATACTGAAAGGAAACCGTACTATTGGGCTGTGCAAAATGCCCCGTTCTGGAAAGCATTAAGGCAAAAATAATAAGGGCAGAGCGCGCACCGCACTCTGCCCCCTGTCATGCTGTACGTACGATTAGTGACAGCCGCAGCCGCCAGTACCGCAGCCGCCTTTACCATGTTCATGACCGTGGTCATGGTCATGATGGTGATCGTGTTCGCCGTGTACATGACCATGAGCCAGTTCTTCCGGCGTCGCTTCACGGATAGCAACCACTTCTACGTGGAAGTTCAGGTCCTGACCCGCCAGCATATGGTTACCATCAACCACAACGTGATCGTCTTCCACTTCGGTGATTTCTACCGGTACCGGACCCTGATCGGTTTCAGCCAGGAAGCGCATGCCAACCTGCAGTTCATCCACGCCCATAAACACATCTTTAGGCACACGCTGAACCAGGTTGTCATCATACTGGCCGTAAGCGTCATTGGCGGCAATATGCACGTCAAAGTTGTCGCCGACTTCATGATCTTCCAGTGCCTTTTCCAGACCAGAAATCAGGGAACCATGACCGTGCAGATAGTCCAACGGCGCGCTCACCGGAGACTCGTCGACCAACACACCGTCTTCTGTACGTACCTGGTAAGCCAGGCTGACCACCAGGTCTTTTGCTACTTTCATGATATCTCCTAACCGTTGAGAGCTTTGATCCCGACTCATTGGTCTATTTTTGCGTGCAATAACACCAACCAGAAAGATCCAGATGCTGACCCTTTGCGTGCCATACAGGCAATACGCTCAGGCAATGTTAACGATGCCGATTGTAACGGAATTCAGTGCCGCTGTAAGGGTAAGCTTAAAAAAAGCTGCGCTGTTCCGCTACTCTGGATGAAAAATTCCGATGACTTGCTCCTGACTGCGGATCTGATCGCGTACCTGCTTATCCGCCTCGCGCATTTGATGACCGCATTTCACGCACTCCACCACATCGACATTATTTTCACGCCACATTGCCAACGTATCTTTCTGTTGGCAGTGCGGGCAGGTTGCATCAGCAATAAAACGTTTACGCATTTCTCTTTCCTGCAGTTTTGGGTCAACGCGCTCAGCAGCGCCAGTTATTCAAATTCATCCCAGCTGTCCAGCTGGCGCTTCTCCTGCTGCATCTCGCGCTGGAAAATATCTTCAAGCTCGCGCCGCGCCTCACGCGCACGGGAGATTTGCGCATTATCCGTATGGACAGGCATCAGCTCGCGTAGCATACGCATATCCAGCCGCCGGAAGTGCTCCTGCGCGCGGTGCGCCTGATGCGGATGCATGCCCAACGACATCAATGTTTTACGTCCCAGCTCCAGTGCGCTGGAGAACGTCTCGCGGGAAAATTGCGTCACCCCCGCCTGCAGCAGTTCATGGGCCTCAACGCGCCCGCGCGCCCGCGCCAGAATATGCAGGTGGGGGAAATGCTGCTGACAGAGATGAACAATATTCATGGTGTCTTCTGGCGTGTTACAGGTAATCACGATCGACTGCGCGCTGGCAGCGCCTGCGGCCCGTAGCAGCTCCAGTTCTGTTGCATCTCCATAGTATACTTTATAACCATAATTGCGCATCAGACTCACGGCGCTGATGTCCCGCTCAAGCACGGTAATGCGTTTTTTATTCGCCATCAGCAGACGTCCAATCACCTGACCGAAACGACCAAATCCCACCACGATCACCTGCGGCTGATCGTCATCTACCCAGGGTTTTTCCGTTTGCTCATCCCCATCGTTAAAGCGCCGCACCAGAATGCGGTCTACGCCCCGCATCAGTAACGGCGTGGTCATCATAGAGAGGGTAACGGTCACCAGCAGCAGCGGCAGTTGATCGTCATGAAACAGCCGCACTGCCGAGGCGGCAGAAAACAGTACAAACGCGAACTCACCGCCCTGACTCAGCACGCTGGCGAACTGCAAACGCTCCGAGCTACCCAGGCCATAAATCCGCGCCAGCAGATAAAGCACCAGCGTTTTGACCGCCACCAGCACCAGCACACCGAGCAGCACCGTAAAAATATGCGTATAGAGCACGCCCAAATTCAGCGCCATGCCAACGGAAATAAAAAACAGCCCAAGCAGCAAACCTTTAAATGGCTCAATGGCGATCTCCAGCTCATGGCGATATTCGCTTTCCGCCAGCAGAATGCCGGAAATAAAGGTGCCCAGCGCCATCGACAGCCCCAACGCATCCATAAACAGTGCCGAACTCAGCACCAGCAGCAGCGCCGCAGCGGTAAAAACTTCGCGTACGCCGGAAGCGGCGATATAGCGGAAGATCGGTCGCAGCAGTAGCCTGCCGCCAATCAGCATGCCCGCAAAAGCCAGCACCTTGATGCCTACCTTCATCCAGTCGGTATGGCCGCTATCAGTGCCAGCCAGCAGCGGCACCAGCGCCAGCGCCGGGATCACCGCCAGGTCCTGAAACAGCAGTACGGAAAAGCCCAGTTGCCCCGCCTCGCTGCGATTCATTCCCTTATCGCGCATCAGCTGTAAAGCCATCGCCGTTGAAGACATCGCCAGGCCGATCCCGCCAACCACTGCCGCCTGCCATGAAAAATCGGTTAACAGCAGCAGCCCGGCCAGCACCGCAGTGCTAAAGATAACCTGAGCGGCACCTACGCCGAAAATCGAGCGGCGCAGCGCCCATAGCTTCGAAGGATTCAGCTCCAGGCCAATCAGGAACATCAGGAATACCACGCCGATTTCCGAAAAGTGCAGGATCTCGTCAACGTCACTGATAAAGCCCAGGCCCCAGGGACCAATCGCAATACCCGCCAGCAAATAGCCCAGTACCGCGCCAATTCCCAGCCGGGCGGCGATGGGGACAGCGACCACGGCGGCGAACAGATAGACCACGCCCGCCGACAGTAAAGTATGCCCTTCCATTTATAATGCTCCAGCAGACAAAGGAGAGGAAAGCCAGCTGCCATAGGCCTCGGCATAATTTTTCATGACTTCCGGCGGTTGACGACGCGCCCAGTAAACAACCATCGGCGATAACCAGTGCATACGACACATCTGAGCCGTCAGCTCAAAGGGCCGCATAATCTCCGTCATGGGATAGCGATTAAGGCCATCCTGATGATAGGCCGTCTCCGGTTCGCCGGTGGTAATCACGCTGCGCCAATATTTTCCCTTTAGCGCATCACCGCCGACGCCGCTGGCAAAGCCACGCGAAAGCACGCGATCCAGCCACTCTTTCAGCAATGCCGGACAGCTCCAGGTATAAAGAGGATGCTGGAAAATAATGATCTGATGCTCCCGCAGCAACTGCTGTTCAAAATGAATATCGATAAAAAAATCGGGATAGTGTGCATACAGGTCGTGTACGGTAACGTGGGATAATTGCTGCGCCGGCTGCAGCAAGATCCGATTGGCTATCGAATCTTGTGATTCCGGATGGGCATACAGCAGCAAAACCTTAGGCGGCTGCGCCATCTCTCTCCTCCAAATCGTCGTCATGATGCAGGATTTCCGCTACCATGCACGACATAACGGAATCTATGATTCCTGACTGATTATGATGACAATAAATTAACATATTCTGACAATACGGCGCTTATGATTGTATTCTCTTCGTTACAGATCCGACGCGGTACCCGCGTGCTGCTGGACAATGCCACTGCCACCATCAATCCTGGCCAAAAAGTTGGGCTGGTGGGTAAAAACGGCTGTGGCAAATCGACGCTGCTGTCGCTGTTAAAAAATGAGCTCAGCGCCGATGCGGGCAGCGTCACCTTTCCCGGCACCTGGTCGCTGGCCTGGGTTAACCAGGAAACGCCAGCGCTGTCGGTGGCCGCCATTGAGTACGTTATTGATGGCGATCGTGAATATCGACAGCTTGAAGCCGAGCTACAGCGCGCCAATGAAAAAAACGACGGCAACGCAATCGCGCTGCTGCACGGCAAGCTGGATGCGATACAGGCATGGAGCATACAGGCGCGCGCCGCCAGTCTGCTTCACGGTTTGGGTTTTAGCCAGCAACAGCTGCAGCGCCCGGTCAGTGACTTTTCCGGCGGCTGGCGCATGCGTCTCAATCTGGCGCAGGCGTTGATATGCCGTTCCGATCTGCTGCTGCTGGATGAACCCACCAACCACCTCGACCTGGATGCGGTTATCTGGCTGGAGCGCTGGCTGAAGAGTTACGACGGCACGCTGCTTCTGATTTCGCACGATCGCGATTTTCTCGATCCGGTGGTGGATAAAATCCTGCATATCGAACAGCAGTCCCTGTTTGAATATACCGGCAACTACAGCTCTTTTGAGCAGCAGCGAGCCACCAGGCTTTCTCAGCAGCAGTCGCAGTATGAGCATCAGCAGCGTAAAGTGGCGCATCTGCAAAGCTATATCGATCGTTTCCGCGCCAAAGCCAGTAAAGCGAAACAGGCGCAGAGCCGTATCAAAATGCTTGAGCGCATGGAGTTTCTCTCCCCCGCACATGTGGATAATCCCTTTAGTTTCAGCTTCCGCCCGCCGGAAAACTTGCCTAATCCGATACTGAATATGGAGAAGGTCACCGCTGGCTATGATGATCGCGTTGTGCTGGATTCGATCAAACTGAATCTGGTGCCCGGCTCGCGTATTGGCCTGCTCGGCCGCAACGGTGCGGGGAAATCCACGCTAATTAAACTGCTGGCAGGCGAACTCGCGCCGCAAAAAGGGGAGATCGGCCTGGCGAAAGGCGTCCAGCTGGGTTATTTCGCCCAGCATCAGCTGGAATTTTTACGCGCCGGAGAGTCTCCTCTACAGCATCTGGCGCGTCTGGCACCAAAACTGCCGGAGCAGCAGCTGCGCGATTACCTGGGCGGCTTCGGCTTCCAGGGCGATAAAGTCAGCGAACCGACTGAGCGTTTCTCCGGCGGCGAAAAAGCGCGTCTGGTGCTGGCGCTAATCGTCTGGCAGCGTCCCAATCTGCTGCTGCTGGATGAACCAACCAACCATCTCGATCTTGATATGCGGCAGGCATTAACCGAAGCGCTGATCGATTTTGAGGGCGCGCTGGTGGTGGTTTCGCACGATCGTCATTTGCTGCGTTCCACCACTGACGATCTTTATCTGGTGCATGACGGCAAAGTGGAAGTGTTCGCCGGCGATCTGGATGATTACCAGCAGTGGTTAAACGATTTACAAAAACGGCAGACGCAAGAGAGCGAGCCAAAACAGGATAACGGCAACAGTGCTCAGGCGCGTAAAGATCAGAAGCGTCGCGAAGCCGAGCTGCGCGCGCAAACGCAACCGCTGCGTAAACAGATCGAAAAGCTGGAAAAAGAGATGGAGACGTTTAACGCTCAGCTCTCCGCTGCAGAGGCGAAGCTGGCCGATGCGGCTATTTACGATGCGAGTCGTAAAACCGATCTGACCGCCGCGTTACAGCAGCAGGCCGCGGCGAAATCGGCGCTGGAAGAGTGCGAAATGGCCTGGCTGGATGCTCAGGAACAGCTGGAAGCCATGCTGACTCATTAACTCTTGCTACGGCCTTATTTTGCTGAGGTTTTTAAATGCAAAATAAGGCCGGGCTTTCGACTGGCGAGCAGCGCCTGTTAACAATTCAAAGCGGCGAAGCGCTTTTCAAATAAAAAGAAACGGTTCGCTGAACTTCACCTGGCTGCGTTGTACCTTTTCCGCATCATTTTCTTCATAAACAACCAACGTTTATCGAATTTTTTACGTTCTGTTTCCTTGTGCGCAGAGTTCAATGTTTTTACTATTGCGCCCTGCATAAATTGCTTATTTTTTGAACTCAGGGTAAACCGTGTCAGAGCGCTGCGTAAATCTGCTGAAAAAAAACCTGACGGCTTTTGGGCTGTTGATTTTTTTCACGCCTCTTGCCCATTTTTTATCACCTTTGTACCTGGTTGCAGATCGCACTGTTTACCTTTGCTATTTGCCCTACGGTTTAGCGATCGCCGCCATCTATATTTTCGGCCGCTCCGCCGTGGTTCCCCTTTATCTGGCTTTCTTTATTACGTTCCAGCTCTGCTTTTCGCTATTCTCGCTGGCGGCGGCGCTCGCCTTTGCTTTTTTAACGCCATTGTTTGTTAGCTGTTGGCTGATTCGCCGCTGGTCTGGCCGCCGCTGGCGCTATAACCTCGGTAACCAGGGACTGGGTGTCCGGCTGCTCCTGCTGAATACGCTGGCCCCTGTCCTGACGATGCTGCTGCTGGCAGCGCTTGGGCAAAAACTGCCGGTGATCCCAGAGATGCCCGGCAGCTATTTTACCGGCAGGCTGGATATGTTCAGCATACTCAGTCTGCAAAACCTGATGCTCTCTGCGACGCTATTTACCATTCTTTTTTACTTTCCGCTGCGTATGCTGGCCGCGCCGCGCAGCGGCTTTACTTTCTGTCGTCGGGCCAGGCATGCCCTGTATGGAAACTGTCTGAGCGCGCTTTGGTGGGGCTGCCTGCTGGCCGCGCTGATGCTGCTGCTTTGTTTTCCGGTGCGCCATATGCTGATTTCCAGCTATCTGGTCCCGCTGGTTTTCGTTATCTTCACTTACGGCATTATGCGCTTCACCTCACGGAGCGTGCTCTGGCTCTGGGCGCTCTGCTGTCTGTTGCTGATGCACTTTAACCTTGATGTGCTGCCGTTAAAGTCCATCTTTTCCGCCACCTTTTTATCCTCAGCGTTTATCGCTTTTACCATCAGCCTGCTTTATATCGCGGCGGGATACTGGAAAAGTCGTCGCCTGCAGCGCATTGCGCTTAACCTTGCCGTGACCGATCCGGTGGTCCAGCGGCTTAATCTGCGAGCGCTACAGAAAAAGCTTAAACAGCACCCATCGGGCACCCTTTGCTATCTCTATCTGCATCAGCTGAAATTTCTTGGCTGCCATTATGGCCTGATGATGAAAACCTATACCAAACGCTGCATCATTGATGAGATTGGCACGCAGCTGCGGGAAAATGAAGGGGTTTACCAAATCACCTGCGACGGCGTTATTGTGCTGCTACAGGGTGAAGGCATCGGCGAGCGTCTGTCGCAGCTACGCACGCGCCTAAAGCAGCAACAGATTTTCTGGCACAACCAGCTGATAGATATCGATTATGCTTTTGCCGCCGGTAAATTCACCAGGGAAAACAGTAATCTTTACCGTCTGGCAGGGCAGCTGAATTATCTGGCAGAACAGGCCCTGATGTCGGGCGGCGTAGCGCTGCTGGATAAGGATAATTCACGCTTGCTTGGTCATGTCTCCGACCAGGTTTTACTGCTACAAAAAATCAAACAGGCGCTAACCGGGCAGGATATCGTGCTGTTTGCACAGCCGATTGTCCCCTGTAAACAGGGTTGCCTTTATTACGAAGTGCTGACGCGGCTACGTTCGGCAGACGAACTTATTATGCCGGATCGGTTTATTCCGCTGATTGCAGAGTTTCGCCTTAGCGCCCAGTTTGATCGCCTGGTAGTAAAGGAAACCGTGGCGTTTATTCATCAGCGTCAACGCGTGAATAACCCGCCGCCGCGCCTGGCCATTAATCTGTTGCCAATGACGCTGACCGAGCCGGGAGTAGCAGAGGAGATCATTGCCCTTTTTCAGCGCTTTTCCGTCTCCTCTGAAGCGGTTATTTTCGAAGTGACCGAGCAGCAGGGATTGATCAATAATCTGCAGGTCAATAATGCGATTGCCACGCTGCGTCAGGCAGGCTTTCGTATTGCGATAGATGATTTCGGCACCGGTTTCGCCAACTATGAGCGCGTGAAACATCTTAGCGCCGATATTATTAAAATTGATGGCCTGTTTGTTAAAAACAGCCTTGATGACAATATCGATCGCATTATTATTAAATCGATCTGCGCCATCGCCCAGGAAAAACGCGTATCCGTTGTGGCGGAATATGTGGAAACCGAGGCGCAAAAAGCGCTGTTAACCGAGCTGGGCGTTGATTATATACAGGGCTGGCTAACCGGTCAGCCAGCCCCGCTGCTTTCCCTGCCCTGATCGGCTCAGGCGGGACGATAAAACGGCTTATCACCCAAAATGGTGGCGGGCTGCGAAGCCAGCAGGAAAACTTCAATCGGCAGCTTCTGACTGGCGGCGACCGCCAACGGACTGGAGCCGATATTGCCGATTTGTACATTCCCGGATGCCAGCGCACGAACGACACTGGAGCCACTGTCAAATTTACGCCAGTTAACCTGCGCGCCGCTTTGCTGAGCGAAAGTGTTATCCGCCTGAGCAACTTTCGCCGGTTCCGCCGAGGTCTGATAAGCCACTGTAACCTCAACGGCGTGCGCCTGGGTCGCCAGCAGCGATAACGTCGCTGCCCATGCTAAAAACCGCGTGATCCTCACCATCTTACGTTCCGCCTGTTGCTATCATCGTGATGGCTCAGTTGTAACTGAGAGGCGGATACAACATGAAGTAATTAAAAATTATGTTTAATCGCTAAATTGCCTTAGAAGAGATATCGCTATCTTTATCTGAAAATTAAAAAAGTCTGATTTTTCTGATGAAAAATGGACCTGAATCGGCCACTGTATAACGATGTTTTACAGGCTATTCATTGGTGAGTTGTCAGAGGGTTTTCCATGTCGATTGAGAAAGTTGCCCGTTTCGCTGGTGTATCGACCGCGACCGTTTCACGTGTGCTGAACGGTTATAAGGGCGTTCGGCCTGCAACCCGTGAACGCGTTTTAGCTGCTATTGCCGCCTGTCAATACCAGCCTAACCTGCTGGCGCGCCAGCTACGCACCTCTCAGAGCCATATGTTACTGGTGCTGGTTTCCAATATTATCAATCCTTTCTGTTCACGCGTGGTGCGCGGCATTGAGGCAGAAGCGGAGGCGCACGGCTACCATATTCTGCTGTGCAATTCCGATTCACAAACCCAGCGCGAATCTGCTTATCTCACGCTGCTGAGCGGCAAAGTGGTGGATGGCGTTATTACCATGGATGCGGCAAGCAACCTGCCTGAACTGCGCCGAATGATTGGCGATTCCCCCTGGGTACAATGTGCCGAAGGCGATCCTGATGTCGCTGGCTCATCGGTCACTATTGATAATCAACAGGCCGCGCGGGCGGCAGTGCAACATCTGGCGCAGCGCGGACGGCGACGGATTGCGATGATCAACGGCGATCCACGCTATCTCTATGCGCAACAGCGTGAGTTGGGATATCGATCGGCGTTAGCCGAACTGGGTTTGTCATGGTCCGGCGTTGAATATGCTAATGAAGTAGAGTGCGAGGCGGGCTTTGCGGCCATGAAACGGCTGCTGGAAACAAAAGAGCCGCCAGACGCCGTGTTTACCGTATCTGATGTGCTGGCAGTAGGCGCGATACACTGCGCACGTCAGTACCAGCTCGCCATCCCTGAGGATATCGCCGTGCTGGGCTTTGACGGCCTGCCGTGGAGCGCAATGCTGTCGCCGCCACTCAGTACGCTGGAACAGCCAATGCATCAGTTGGGCACGCGCAGCGTACAGCTGCTGTTACAGCGCATTCAGGATCCGCTGACGCCACAGGTTCATGAGCGGCTCCCCTGTGAGCTGGTGGTACGCGCCTCCAGCTAATCAGTGCCATATCAACAGTACGCAGGCGGCAGTCAGCACGCCCATCGTCAAATTAAAAATTTTCCATGCGCGGCGGCTACGCAGCAGACGGCCTATCAGGGTGCCAAAGCCAAGCCAAAGAATGCCAGCGACCAGATTAACCAACGCCATCCCCATGCTGATAGCCACAACTGAACTGCGATAGGCTTCACCTGCCAGGCTAAAGCTGGCCACGGCCCCCAGCGCCATTAACCAGGCTTTGGGATTAACCAACTGCAGCAGTCCTCCCTGCCATAAAGGCATAGGACGAGGCGGCGCTTCACCCATCTCAATCTTTTCATAGGCCGCCGTTGCAATTTTCCATGCCAGCCACAGCAGATAGAGACTACCCACAATTTTCAAAAACAGGTGCAGAGAGGGGTAAACCAGAATCAGCCCGCCCACGCCAAACGCCACCAGCAACAGCATAAGCTGCATACCGAGCATAATTCCTGCCATTAAAGGGAGCGAACGCAGAAAACCAAAATTGGCGCCAGCCGTGGTCAATAGCGTATTATTTGGCCCTGGCGTAATCGCCGCCACCCAGAGAAAACCAAGCATCGATAAAAACAGACTGAGTTCCATAAAATGGGTGCTCCTCACCCGGTAAAATGTTAACCCGTTTAAACTAACAGTGCGCCTGAATGCGTACAAGCGTGAAACGATGAGCTTTGATCACAGTCAGGAATCCTTTATTCCCTTGAAAGGACTGCATAATCCCCACCTGCAAACGGTGCTGCCGCGTCTGTTTCGCCGTCGGGTCTCTTTACGCCCTCACTGGCAGCGTCTGGATCTGCCGGACGGCGATTTTATCGATCTTGCCTGGAGCGAAGATCCCATGCAGGCGCGGCATAAACCGCGTGCGGTGTTGTTTCACGGACTGGAAGGAAGCTTCCATAGCCCCTATGCGCACGGCCTGCTGCAGGTGTGGCAACAGCGCGGCTGGCTGGGCGTGGTGATGCACTTTCGCGGCTGCAGCGGCGTGCCTAACCGCATGGGGCGCATTTATCACTCCGGCGAAACCGGGGACGCCAGCTACTTTTTACGCTGGCTGCGAACCACTCTGGGCCATGCGCCGACCGTGGCTGTCGGCGTGTCGCTGGGCGGAAACATGCTGGCCTGTTTGCTGGGCCAACAGGGCGATGATTGTCCGCTGGATGCCGCCGTTACGGTCTCGGCGCCGCTAATGCTGGAACCGTGCAGCGCCAAACTTGAGCAGGGATTTTCCCGCGTCTATCAGCGTTATCTGTTAAGCCAGCTCAAGCTCAACGCCCGCCGCAAGCTACAGGCCTGGCCCGGCACGCTGCCGGTAGATCTGTTACAGCTGAACGCGCTAAAGCGCCTGCGTGACTTTGATGATGCCATCACCGCCCGCGCCCACGGTTTTTCCGATGCCGGTGACTATTACCGACGGGCCAGCGCCATGCCGCTGCTGCCCGGCATACGTAAACCGCTGTTAATTATCCATGCGCAGGACGATCCCTTTATGACCGATGAGGTGATCCCGGATATGGCGCGGTTACCTGCTAACATTGAATATCAACTAACGGAATATGGTGGCCATGTCGGTTTTGTCGGCGGCACGTTACGTCGTCCGCAAATGTGGCTGGAGCAGCGTATTCCTCAATGGCTATCACCTTATCTGGATAACTAAGCTGTGATTATTCCCTGGCAAGATCTCTCCCCGGAAACTCTGGAAAACCTGATTGAAGGTTTTGTATTGCGCGAAGGCACGGATTATGGCGAGCAGGAGCGCTCCCTGTCGGAAAAGGTGGAAGATGTCCGTCGCCAGCTGAAAAGCGGCGAAGCCGTGCTGGTCTGGTCGGAACTGCATGAAACGGTCAATATTATGCCGCGCGGTCAGTTCCGCGAGGGATAGTGATGCGGTCAGCTCTGTGCGGCTCGTCACATTAACGTGGTCTGGCGGACCTGCCCGATGATGACACCTCTGACCGAAACGTGATAACAATGCTCATCGCCCGATTTAATCCAGAGAGTATTTATGTCAGCCAGACATCCGATCATCGCGGTGACCGGCTCCAGCGGAGCGGGAACCACCACCACCAGCCTTGCCTTTCGTAAGATTTTTCAGCAGCTTAATCTGCATGCCGCTGAACTGGAGGGTGACAGTTTCCATCGCTATACGCGCCCGGAAATGGATATGGCGATCCGCAAAGCCCGCGATTTGGGGCGTCATATCAGTTACTTTGGACCAGAAGCCAACGACTTTGGCCTGCTTGAGCAAACCTTTGTTGAATATGGCGAAAATGGCCGTGGCCAGTCGCGTAAATACCTGCATACCTATGATGAGGCGGTGCCGTGGAATCAGGTGCCTGGTACCTTTACGCCGTGGCAGCCATTGCCGGAGCCAACGGATGTGTTGTTTTATGAAGGACTGCACGGCGGCGTGGTGACGCAGCAGCATAACGTGGCAGAAAAAGTGGATTTGCTGGTTGGCGTGGTGCCCATCGTGAACCTGGAGTGGATTCAGAAGCTGGTGCGCGATACCAGCGAGCGCGGCCATTCTCGCGAAGCGGTGATGGATTCCGTGGTGCGCTCAATGGAAGATTATATTAACTACATTACGCCACAGTTCTCACGTACCCATCTTAACTTCCAGCGCGTACCCACAATAGACACCTCAAACCCTTTTGCCGCACGCGCTATTCCTTCGCTGGATGAAAGCTTTGTGGTGATTCATTTTCGCGGGCTGGAAGATATCGATTTCCCCTACCTGCTTGCCATGCTGCAGGGCTCCTTTATTTCACATATTAATACGCTGGTGGTGCCGGGCGGAAAAATGGGACTGGCGATGGAGCTGATTATGCTGCCGCTGGTGAAACGCCTGATAGAAGGCAAAAAAATTGAATAAGAGGCTTGCCACTGTCTCTTGTCTGACTCCTGATAAGTAAGCAAATTGTCAGCCGGGGCGTTCATCAGCTAAACGGCAATTGTCCGATTCAGCACAAGCTGAAGCGAGACAACAGGAGACAGTAAGATAAAGCTGTGCTACAAACAAAGCTGTAATATTTTCGTTCTATGAAACGAAAACGGGACGACGGCACGCCTTGAGGCCTCGCAGTTGCCCGTATAAATTTCCAGCAGGAAACGCTTGAAGATTTCAACGCCTGACAGGGAAAACTGCCCCCTGTATTTAGGGCACGATTACAACAGAGGATAATAGCGAATGGTTCTCGGCAAACCGCAAACAGACCCTACACTCGAATGGTTCCTGTCACATTGCCATATTCACAAATATCCATCAAAAAGCACATTGATTCATCAGGGTGAAAAGGCCGAGACGCTCTATTACATTGTAAAAGGTGCGGTTGCGGTACTGATCAAAGATGAAGAAGGCAAAGAGATGATCCTTTCCTATCTTAATCAGGGTGATTTCATTGGCGAGCTTGGCCTGTTTGAAGAAGGTCAGGAACGCAGTGCATGGGTACGCGCGAAAACCGCCTGTGAAGTGGCTGAAATTTCGTATAAAAAATTCCGTCAGCTGATTCAGGTTAATCCTGACATTCTGATGCGTCTCTCTTCCCAGATGGCTCGTCGCCTGCAGGTGACTTCAGAGAAAGTAGGCAATTTAGCTTTCCTTGACGTGACCGGCCGTATTGCACAGACGTTGCTCAACCTTGCTAAACAGCCGGATGCGATGACGCACCCGGACGGGATGCAAATCAAGATTACCCGTCAGGAGATCGGCCAGATCGTCGGCTGCTCACGTGAGACGGTGGGCCGTATTCTGAAAATGCTGGAAGATCAAAACCTGATCTCCGCTCACGGTAAAACGATTGTCGTTTACGGCACCCGTTAAGCTACGCTGAAGACACGGCGTGGTGCCTGGCATCACGCCGTGTCTGTTTTGGTGATGTAGCGATGTGGCGGAGAATTATTTATCATCCCGAAGTGAACTATGCCCTGCGTCAGACGCTGGTGCTCTGTTTACCGGTGGCCTTTGGCTGGCTGCTGGGGGATTTGCAAAAAGGATTGCTCTTCTCGCTGGTTCCCGCCTGCTGCAATATTGCCGGACTCGATACCCCACACCGCCGCTTCTTTAAACGCCTGATTACAGGCGGCTCGCTGTTCGCACTCAGCAGTTTTCTTCTTCAGTGGCTATCGCTACAGCAGGTGCCCCTGCCCGCGACGCTGTTTGTCATGGCATTATTGCTGGGCGTTACCGGCGAAATCGGCCCGCTTCATGCACGTCTGCTGCCAGCTTCCTTGATTGCCGCTATTTTTACGCTCGGTCTGGTGGGCAATATACCGATCTGGGGGCCGCCGTTGCTCTATATCGGCGGCACCTTCTGGTACGGGCTGTTTAACTGGTTCTGGTTCCGGCTGTGGAAAGAGCAGCCGATGCGGGAAACGCTCAGCCTGCTCTATCGCGAACTGGCGGATTACTGCGAAGCTAAATATACCCTGCTGACGCAGCTTACCGATCCGGAAAAAGCCTTGCCTCCGCTGCTGGCGCGCCAGCAGAAGGTGGTTGATCTGATTAACACCTGTTATCAGCAAATGCATATGCTGGCCGCCAACCGCGATCATAACCATCGACGCCTGACGCGCGCTTTTCAGGTGGCGCTGGATCTGCAGGAGCATATTGCCGTTAGTCTGCATCAGCCGGAAGAGGTGCAAAAGCTGGTAGAGCAAAGCCATGCGGAAGCGGTCATCCGCTGGAACGCGCAAACCATCGCCGCACGGCTACGCGAGCTGGCGGACGATATGCTTTATCACCGGCTGCCAGCACGTTTCACCATGGAAAAGCCGCTGCTGGGACTGGAGAAAATTGCGCGTCGGCATCCGGAGAATCCGGTCGGCCACTTCTGCTATTACCATTTCAGCCGCATCGCTCGCGTGCTGCGTACCCAGCGCCCTCTTTATCGTCGCGATCTTATGGCCGATCGCCAGCGCCGGCTGCCGCTGCTTTCCGCACTGCGCAGCTATCTGTCATTTAAATCTTCCGCTCTGCGTACCGCGGCTCGCTTTGCGGTGATGCTGGTATTCGGCAGCGTGCTGGCGCTGGCGTTCAACGTACCGAAACCCTGGTGGATCTTAATGACCATCATGTTCGTCAGTCAGAATGGCTACAGCGCAACGCGTGTGCGTATCCAGCACCGCGCGCTTGGCACGCTGGCTGGGCTGATTATCGCCGCTGCAGCCCTGCGTCTTGCGGTACCGGAATCGCTGGTGCTGTTAATCATGCTGATCATTACCTTAGTCAGCTATCTGTTTATCCGTAAATATTACGGCTGGGCGACAATCGGTTTTACCGTGACCGCCGTTTATTCATTACAGCTGCTGTCGTTGAACGGCGCGCATTTCCTGTTGCCGCGTCTGATGGATACGCTGATGGGATGCTGCATCGCTTTTGGCGGCATGGTCTGGCTGTGGCCGCAGTGGCAAAGCGGGCTGCTGCGACAGAATGCGCATGATGCACTGGAAGCGTATCAGGATGCTTTACGGATGCTGCTGGGGAGCGAGGCATCACCGCAGAAGCTTGCCTGGCAGCGGGTACGCGTTAATCAGGCGCATAATGCGCTGTTTAACTCCCTGAGCCAGGCGATGCAGGAGCCAGCGTTTAATACCCGCTATCTGAATGATATGAAACTTTGGGTCACGCACAGCCAGTTTATCGTTGAGCATATCAATGCGATGACTATTCTGGCCCGTGAGCACACCATGCTGACGCCTGCGCTGGCGCAAAGTTATCTGCAGTCGTGTGAAATTGCGCTGCAGCGCTGTCAGCAGCGGCTGGCATATGACGGGCCGGGACAGGATACCAATATCCTGCAAGGAGATGCAGAGAACCAGGAAGGGCCGATGACCATTATGGAGCGTCATGTAAAGCGTATCCTTGAGCACCTTTCAGTGATGCATACTATCTCATCTCTGGCGTGGAGCCAGCGGCCGCACCACGGTAAATGGCTGGTACGCCGCCTGCGTAAGGATAAGCGCGCCCTGACATCGGGCGCGCCCTGAATCATGCGGGTTTTAATACTTTTTCGGCAGCCCTGGCCAGACGCGCCATGCCATCACCAATATCCGCCAGCGGAATCACCAGCGAAGGCGCAAAGCGCAGAACATCGGTGCCCGCCGTTAAAATCATCAGGCCTTCCGCAGCGGCGGCGTTAAGAATATCGCGCGCTTTGCCTTTATGCTGCGGCTGAAGCTCCGCCCCGATCAGCAACCCTTTGCCACGGATTTCGCTGAAGATATCCAGCTTGGCGTTGATGGCTTCCAGTGCCTCAATAAAGCGCTGACGGCGTTGCTCAATGCCATCCAGCACCGAAGGCGTATTAATTACATCCAGCGCAGCTTCCGCTACTGCGCAGGCCAGCGGATTACCGCCATAGGTGGTGCCGTGTACGCCAGGCGCCATCGCCGAGGCGATCTCATTAGTGGTCAGCATCGCACTAATGGGGAAGCCGCCGCCCAGCGCTTTCGCTGAGGTCAGAATATCGGGCTGCACACCATAATGCTGATAGGCAAACAGCTTACCGCTGCGCCCCATCCCACTCTGGACCTCATCCAGTACCAGCAGCGCCTGATATTGATCGCACAGCTGGCGCAGGCCCTGCATAAATTCCTGCGTGGCGGGCATAACGCCGCCTTCGCCCTGAATCGGCTCAACCACAATGGCACAGGTGTGATCGTCGATCACGGCCTTCACCGCCGCAAGATCGTTAAAAGGTACGTGGACGATATCGGCCGGTTTGGGTCCAAAACCATCAGAGTATTTCGGCTGCCCGCCGACGGAAACGGTAAACAGCGTGCGGCCATGAAACGCGTTATGGAACGCGATGATTTTGCTTTTATAAGGGCTGTGGCGCGTGGAAGCATAGTAGCGCGCCAGTTTGAAGGCGGCCTCGTTGGCTTCAGCCCCTGAGTTCGCAAAGAAAACGCGCTCAGCGAAAGTCGCGTTAATCAGCTTGCTGGCAAGACGCAGCGCGGGTTCATTAGTGAAAACGTTGCTGGTATGCCACAGCATTTCGCCCTGAGTTTTCAGCGCCTCTACTAACGCCGGATGGCAGTGACCCAGCGCGGTTACGGCGATACCGGCGGTAAAATCGATATATTCGTTGCCCTGCTGATCCCACACCCGGCTGCCTTTGCCTTTTACCGGCACAAACTGTGCTGGTGCATAAACCGGCAATATAACCTCATCAAAGGTCTGCCGCGTAACCGCCATTTTTTCCGCTGCCATTCGCTACCTCATTTAATTTCACACAGATACCCAGTGAAAAAATAATCATTAAATATGCATAATAAGTCAAACGGAATCGCAGCGTATGCAATTAAACAGCGGCCTGTCTACGCAAAAAATTAGCCAGCAACGCATGTCCCTGCTGGCTCAGGATGCTTTCCGGATGAAACTGCACGCCCTCAACATCCAGCGTCTTATGACGTAATCCCATGATTTCATCCGGCTTGCCATCACGCAGGCTCCATGCGGTAACCTCCAGACAGGCTGGCAGCGTCTCTTTTTCCACAATCAACGAGTGATAGCGCGTCACCGTCAGTGGCTGCGCCAATCCGGCAAATACGCCAGCCTGTTGATGAGCAATCGCGGAGGTTTTACCGTGCATAACCTGACGCGCGCGGATCACGCGTGCGCCGAAAACCTGCGCCAGCGCCTGATGGCCCAGGCAAACGCCAAGCAGCGGCAGCCGCCCGGCAAAGGTGCGGATAGCGTCCAGAGAGATACCTGATTCATCAGGCGTGCAGGGACCAGGAGAGATCACCAGATGCGTCAGCGGCAGCGCGTGCATTTCCGCCAGCGTAATTTCATCGTTGCGGCGCACCAGTACTTCCACTCCCAGCTCGCAGAAGTACTGGTACAGGTTCCAGGTAAAAGAGTCGTAGTTATCAATAAGCAGCAGCATTTTTACTCCGGGCTGACCAAAACGCCGCTATTCTACGCGCTTACTTCGGCTCGCTCACTACGTTACTAAAGATATCGGTCAGCCCCTGCAGATCGCCGTTCACGCTCTCTTCATTTGCCCGCAGCCAGGCTGCGCGTTCAGTCTTGCTCCAGTCAATGTCATAACCTGCATGAATAATTAACTGTTCAAAGAAGAGGCGCTGCGCGCGGCCGTTGCCGTCGCGAAAGGGATGCAGCATATTGATTTCGCAGTAATAGTGCGCCAGCCGCGCCACAAACTGCTCAAAAGGAAGATCGGCCAGGCCATTCTCTTCCTCAAGCGCTTCCATCAGGGCGTTACCCTCTTTCTCAATATATTCAAAGTGGCAGAAAGGCGTATCGCCGAGATAGAGATCGATTTTGCGAATTTCTCCAGCCCAGTCATAGAGATCCTGAAACAGCGTCCGGTGGATAGCGCACAGATAAGGAAAACCCAGATTGCGTGGCCCCAGCTCAATGGTTGCCGCCCGCAGCGAAGTAAAGGCGACCTCCGCTTTTTGCAGTTGGGCGGTATCATGTAAATTGAACCGGTTGCGCAGTACGTCATCGTTCTGCCAGTAGTAAGGATCGCGCCCGTTCATTGCATTAGCCGCCATATTGCCTCCGTAATGCCTCTAAGCGCTGTGCGGCCTGTTCAGCATCCAGCGTCACTTCCGCAAAAGATAAGCCTTCCAGTTTACTACTGGCCAAAAAATTCGCGTTGCGCCGCTGTTGCCATAATGTGGCTTTCTGCTTTTCGGTCAGTTTTGTTGGCATACCGCCTCCGGTCAGAGAATAAGTGACCTAAGTATAAGCAGCAAATTACTGCTCTGCAGAAGGCTGGCGTGCCGCCGCAGACGCGACGGCAGAGAAATCAGGGCAGGACTTTCGCGGAAAGGATAACAACCGGCTTGCTGGGGACATTTTGATAAGGCCCGATATTTTTGGTCGGCACCTGAGATATTTTGTCGGCTACATCCATGCCTTTCACTACTTTACCAAACACGGCATAGCCAAAATCACGCTGCCCATGATCCAGGAAAGCGTTATCGGCAACGTTGATAAAGAACTGGCTGGTAGCGCTGTCTTTTTCAGCAGTACGCGCCATAGCAATCGTGCCGCGCGTGTTACGCAGGCCGTTATCCGCTTCGTTTTTGATCGGCGCGTTGGTGGGCTTCTGCTGCATATCGGTCAGGAAGCCGCCGCCCTGAATCATAAAGCCGGGGATCACACGATGAAAAGTCGTATTGTTATAAAAACCGTTATTAACGTAATCAATAAAGTTCTTAACAGAGACCGGTGCTTTCTGATTATTCAGTTCAAGTTCAATATTACCGGCTGACGTGGTCAGGAGGACGTGCGTATCGCCCTGCGCAGCGAAAGTTGGGGCAGAAAAAGTGGACAGCGCCAAAAGTGCCGCGACCGCTGTCAAAGTACGTTTCACCATGAATAATTCCTTACTGAGGCCACAAAAACTAAACGAAATTGATTGTAAAGAGCATGCCAGGCAAGAGCCAGCGTTTTACCTTTATTTACGTAAACAAACCTGATAAGCAAACGTTAACGTCACACAAATAAAGGGTGATTTAAATCACATTATTGATGAAATCAATGAATGTGATTTCATCGTTGGTTTGATCGCGGCTGAAATTTCTTTACACTTCCGGCGACAACCCCTGCGCTGCTTCAGCCAGGCCCTTTGGCTCAAGGTTTCCCCAACTATGACTAATCGTAACCGCATTGGACTGACGTGGATCAGTTTCTTTTCCTATGCGCTCACCGGCGCACTGGTAATTGTCACCGGGATGGTTTTAGGCGATATCGCTAACTATTTCCAGCTTCCGGTCTCTGAAATGAGCAACACCTTTACTTTCCTCAACACCGGCATCCTGGTGGCGGTATTTTTAAACGCCTGGCTGATGGAAATCGTGCCGCTGAAACGCCAGCTGATTTTTGGCTTTGTGTTGATGGTGTTAGCGGTGCTGGGCCTGATGACCAGCCATAGCCTGAGCGTTTTCTCGCTGTGCATGTTTGTGCTGGGCGTGGTCAGCGGTATTACGATGTCGATCGGCACCTTCCTGATCACCCATCTTTATGAAGGGCGTCAGCGCGGATCGCGCCTGCTTTTTACCGACTCCTTTTTTAGCATGGCCGGTACGATTTTCCCGGTTATCGCCGGGATGTTGCTGGCGCGTCATCTGCCCTGGTACTGGGTTTATGTCTGCATCGGCGTGATCTACCTGGCGATCTTTGTGCTGACGCTGAGCGTTGAGTTCCCGGTATTAGGCAAGAAACAACATAATGCACAGCCGGTAGTTAAAGAGAAATGGGGCGTGGGCGTACTGCTGCTTTCCATTGCCGCGCTCTGCTATATCCTCGGCCAGCTCGGCTTTATTTCATGGGTACCGGAATACGCCACTAAAACCATGGGCATGGATATTAGCGCTGCCGGACAGCTGGTGGGTAACTTCTGGACCTCCTATATGATCGGCATGTGGGTGTTCAGTTTTGTGCTGCGCTTCTTTGATTTGCAACGCATTCTGATGGTGCTGGCTGCGCTGGCAACGCTGCTGATGTACTGGTTTGTCAGCAGCAGCGAGCCTGACATGCTGAAGTGGATCATTATCGCTCTTGGCTTCTTCTCCAGCGCGATCTATACCACCATTATCACGCTCGGCTCGCAGCAGACCCGCGTTTCCTCGCCGAAACTGGTGAACTTTATTCTGACCTGCGGCACCGTTGGCACCATGCTGACCTTTGTGGTCACCGGCCCAATTGTGGCAAAAGGCGGCGCACATGCCGCGCTGTTTACCGCTAACGGGCTTTACGCCGTGGTGTTTGTAATGTGTCTGCTGCTGGGCTTTGTCACTAAGCATCGTCAGTTCGGTCACGCCGATCATTGATCTTTACGGGCGGAACGGATGTTCCGCTCTTTAATTCAAGGTGCAGGCGCGGGACGCTTTACTCTTCTGCCTGCACCTCACACGCTTTGAGTTCATGCGTCGTCTGGTGGTAAAACGCGAGTTCCGCCTGCCCCCTTAATTGCGTTTAAAACTCACCTCTTCCGCCTCATTGAGCCAGATCTGCGTACGCGCCGGTTCGGTGGCGGCAATCACTCTTCCCTGCCGGATTGAGTAACGCACCGGCACCTGACGCCGTACCGCATCAAAGCCGTTTTCCGCTGGCAAAATAATCAGGCTGGCGCTGTTGCCGACCTGGATGCCGTAATCGGTCAGCTGCAGAGTTTTTGCACTGTTATGGGTAATTAAATTGAGTCCCTGTTCTATTTGCTCATAGCCCATTAGCTGACAAACATGCAGCCCCATATGCAGCACCTGCAACATGCTGGCGGTGCCAAGCGGATACCAGGGATCAAACACATCATCATGGCCAAAACAGACATTAATGCCTGCCTCCAGCAACTCTTTTACCCGTGTCACGCCGCGTCGTTTGGGATAATCATCAAAGCGCCCCTGCAGATGAATATTCACCAGCGGGTTGGCGACAAAATTAATTCCGGAGAGCGCCAGCAGCCGAAACAGACGCGAAGTGTAAGCGCCGTTATAAGAGTGCATCGCCGTTGTATGGCTGGCGGTAACGCGTGCGCCCATGTTTTCCCGGTGCGCCAGCGCCGCCACGGTTTCTACAAAGCGCGACTGCTCATCATCAATTTCATCGCAGTGAACATCCACCTGGCGCTGATATTTCTGTGCCAGCGCAAAGGCGATATGCAGTGATTCAACGCCATACTCGCGAGTAAATTCAAAATGCGGAATAGCGCCTGCTACATTGGCACCCAGTTGCAGCGCCTCTTCCAGCAGCTTCGCGCCGTCAGGATAAGAAAGAATGCCTTCCTGCGGAAAGGCGACAATCTGTATATCGATCCACGCCGCCATCTCCTGCTTTAATGCCAGCATCGCTTTCAGTGCCGTCAGGCTGGGATCGGAAACGTCCACATGCGTACGCACATGCTGAATACCGTTGGCGATTTGCCATTTCAGCGTTTGGGCGGCCCGTTGTTTCACATCTTCCGGCGACAGTAGCGCCTTACGCTCGGCCCAGCGCTCAATGCCTTCAAACAGCGTGCCGGATTGATTCCAGGCGGGCTCGCCGGCGGTTTGCGTGGTATCAAGGTGGATATGCGGCTCGACAAAAGGCGGCAGAGCCAGTCCGCCTTCCGCATCAAGGGCGTTAGCGCTACGATCGGCCAACGCTGGCTGCGGCCTGATCGCGGCAATTTTCCCGCCAGCGATTTCAATTTGCCACAGACCTTCACGCTGGGGCAGACGCAGATGATTAATCCATTGCAGTTCAGTGGAAGCCATAACGGACTCCTGAAGAAAAGAGGGGGACATTCAGGCTAGCATGGATTAGGACCAACGACGTAGACAACGCTTCACTAAGTTACAGATATTACAAACATTCCTGAAAAATCCCATAATTCAACCACATACCACCTTGGAGGTATATTGCGCCTCAATTGATGCATATCAATAAGCTTGCTAATAATCGCGTTATTGTGGCGCCAATTAGATCAATTTTGAGGCAAAAATGAGCACTGTCAAACTCGCCATCATTGGTAATGGCATGGTTGGCCACCGCTTCATTGAAGAACTGATCGATAAAGCCGAGCCTGGCCAGTTCGAAATCACTGTCTTCTGTGAAGAACCTCGTGTGGCATATGACCGCGTCCATCTCTCCGCATACTTTTCCCATCATACCGCTGACGAACTCTCGCTGGTTCGCGAAGGCTACTATGAAAAACATGGCGTCCGCGTGCTGCTTGGTGAACGCGCCATCACCCTGAACCGTCAGGAAAAGGTGATTCACTCCAGCAGCGGCCGCGCCGTTCAGTATGACAAGCTGATTCTGGCGACCGGTTCTTATCCGTGGATCCCGCCGATTCAGGGCTCTGATGGCCCGGACTGCTTTGTCTACCGCACTATTGAAGATCTCAACGCCATTGAAGAGTGCGCGCGCCGCAGTAAAAGCGGTGCGGTCATCGGCGGTGGTCTGCTGGGTCTGGAAGCGGCCGGCGCGCTGAAAAACCTTGGTATTGAGACCCACGTTATCGAATTTGCGCCAGTGCTGATGGCTGAACAGCTTGATGTGCAAGGCGGCGGCCAGCTGCGTCAAAAAATCGAACAGATGGGCGTGCGGGTGCATACCAGCAAAAACACTAAAAATATTGCTCATCATGCGTCAGGCAAAACCCTGGAGTTTGCCGACGGCACCAGCCTGGATGTCGATTTTATCGTGTTCTCTACCGGCATTCGTGCGCAGGATAAACTGGCGCGCCAGAGTGAACTGCCGGTAGGGCCACGCGGCGGCGTCCAGATTAACGATTGTTGCCAGACCGCCGATCCGGATATTTACGCCATCGGCGAATGCGCATCCTGGAACGAGAAAATTTTCGGTCTGGTGGCACCAGGTTATAAAATGGCGCAGGTCGCCAGCGATCACCTGTTAGGCCGTGAAAACCAGTTCAGCGGTGCGGATCTCAGCGCCAAACTGAAGCTGCTGGGCGTTGACGTAGGCGGCATCGGCGATGCGCATGGCCGTACGCCGGGCGCACGCAGCTACGTTTACCTGAATGAGCAAAGCGGCGTCTACAAACGTCTGGTGGTCAGCCCGGATAATCAGTATCTGCTGGGTGCGGTGCTGGTTGGCGATACCAGCGACTATGGTCAGCTGCAGCAACTGGTGCTTAACCAAATCACGCTGCCGGAGCATCCGGACAGCCTGATTCTGCCTGCGCATGCCGGCAGCGAGAAACCGGCGCTGGGCGTGGAATCGCTACCGGACAGCGCGCAGATCTGCTCCTGCTTCGATGTCTCGAAAGGCGATATCATTCAGGCCGTGGCGAAAGGTTGCCATACCGTTGCCGCTATCAAAGCGGAAACGCGTGCCGGTACCGGCTGCGGCGGCTGCATCCCACTGGTTACCCAGGTACTGAATGCCGAACTGAGCCGTCAGGGCATTGAAGTTAACAATCATCTGTGCGAACACTTCGCCTGGTCGCGCCAGGAGCTGTATCACCTGATTCGTGTGGAAGGCATTAAAAGCTTCGATGAGCTGCTGAAAAAATATGGTAAAGGGTACGGCTGTGAGGTCTGTAAGCCCACCGTTGGTTCTCTGCTTGCCTCTTGCTGGAACGACTATGTGCTGCAACCCCAGCACGCGCCACTGCAGGACAGTAACGATAACTTCCTCGGCAATATCCAGAAAGATGGTACCTATTCGGTGATCCCGCGCTCGCAGGGCGGCGAGATCACGCCTGAAGGGCTGATGGTGATTGGGCAGATTGCACGTCAGTATAACCTTTACACCAAAATCACCGGTTCACAGCGTATCGGCCTGTTCGGCGCACAGAAAGATGATTTGCCTGCGATTTGGCGTCAGCTGATTGACGCCGGATTCGAAACCGGCCACGCCTACGCGAAAGCATTGCGTATGGCGAAAACCTGTATCGGCAGCACCTGGTGCCGCTATGGCGTTGGCGACAGCCTTGGCTTCGGGATTGAGCTGGAAAACCGCTATAAAGGCATCCGTACCCCGCACAAAATGAAGTTCGGCGTTTCCGGCTGTACGCGTGAATGCGCCGAAGCCCAGGGCAAAGATGTCGGTATTATCGCTACCGATAAAGGCTGGAATCTCTATGTGTGCGGTAACGGCGGGATGAAACCGCGTCATGCCGATCTGCTGGCAGCCGATCTCGATAAAGAAACGCTGTTACGCTACCTCGACCGCTTTATGATGCTCTATATCCGCACTGCGGATAAGCTGCAACGCACCTCAACCTGGCTGGAAAGTCTGGAAGGCGGTATCGGCTATGTACGCAGTATCGTTATTGATGACAAGTTAGGCCTGAATGAACAGCTGGAAAGCGATATGGCCCAGCTACGCAGCCGCGTTATTTGCGAATGGAAAGCCACGCTTGAACAGCCTGAAGCGCAAAACCGTTTCGCTCACTTTATCAATAGCCCGCAGCGCGATCCTTTGGTGCAGGTTGTTGAAGAACGTGGACAGCATCGTCCGGCGCGTCCCCACGAGCGTATCGCGATTAAACTGGTTGAAGAGGAGGAACAGGCATGAGCCGCTGGCAAACCGTCTGTAAATTAGAAGCGATCCTGCCTGCTACCGGCGTCTGCGCTCTGGTTGATGGTGAACAGGTTGCGATTTTCCGCCCGCGTGCGGACGAAGAACTGTACGCTATCAGCAATATCGATCCTTTCGCCGAAGCCAGCGTGCTGTCGCGTGGCATCATAGCTGAGCATCAACAGGATTTATGGGTCGCCAGCCCGCTGAAAAAACAGCGTTTCCGTCTGCGCGATGGGCTCTGCATGGAAGACGCCAGTCGTTCTGTACGCAGCTGGCCAGTGCGCGTGCGTGAAGGCCAGGTCGAGGTCGCCTGCGGCTAAAGCTTGGGCTCAGCGCAAGCGTGGTTAAAATAAGTTTGTTCCTGCCCGCGGCGCACCCTGTGCGCCGCATCACCTGCGAATCACGATAAAAACCGGCAAACCGGGAGAACACCATGGATTACCTACCGCTATTTTGTCAGCTGCGCGGCAGAACCTGCCTGCTGGTTGGCGCAGGCGATGTCGCCGCACGTAAAGCACGGCTACTGCTGGATGCCGGCGCTCAGCTTCGGGTTTGCGCGCTTGATTTCAGTACGCCATTTTATGAGTGGCAGCAGACTGGCGAAGTCACGCTGTTGCCCCAGCCTTTTTCCGCCGAGCTGCTGGATGAATGCTGGCTGGTTATCGCCGCAACCAGCGATGAACAGGTTAATCGGCTGGTGAGCGAGGCAGCAGAAGCGCGTCGTCTGTTTTGTAACGTTGTAGATGCCCCCGCGCAGGCCAGTGTGATTATGCCTTCAATTATCGATCGTTCTCCGCTAATGATTGCCGTTTCCTCTGGCGGGCGGGCGCCCGTGCTGGCCCGCCTGCTGCGGGAAAAGCTGGAGGCGTCGCTGCCGCAGCATTTAGGCCGGTTGGCCGCGCTGGCAGGATCGCTGCGTCAGCGGGTTAAACAGCAATATGCAACCGGAGCTGAGCGCCGTCGCTTCTGGGAAAAGCTGTTCGTCAGCGATCGTCTGGCGCAATCGCTGGCCAATAATGATACAGAACGGGCGGCTGCATTAACCGATGAACTCTTTAGCCAGCCGCTGGATAAACGTGGCGAACTGGTGCTGGTGGGTGCCGGTCCGGGCGATGCTGGCCTGTTGACGCTGAAAGGGTTACAGCAAATCCAGCAGGCGGACATTGTGGTTTACGATCGACTGGTTTCCGATGATGTCCTGCAGCTGGCGCGTCGCGATGCGGAGAAGATTTTTGTCGGTAAGCGCGCTGGTCATCACTGCGTGCCGCAGGAAGAGATCAATCAGATCCTGCTGGAGCAGGCACGGCGCGGTAAACGCGTAGTGCGCTTAAAAGGCGGCGATCCCTTTATCTTTGGACGCGGCGGAGAAGAGCTGGAGGCGTTAAAGGACAGTAATATCCCCTTTTCCGTCGTGCCCGGTATTACTGCCGCCTCTGGCTGCTCCGCTTACAGCGGGATCCCATTAACCCATCGCGATTACGCTCACAGCGTGCGCTTTGTTACCGGCCACCGTAAGCAGGATTACCAGCCCGACTGGGCTAACCTGGCGGCTGAACAGCAAACGCTGGTGTTTTATATGGGGCTGGCACAGGCAGGTGAGATTCAGCATCAGCTGCAGGCGCACGGCATGGCTGCATCAATGCCGGTCGCGCTGGTTGAAAACGGTACCAGCACGCGCCAGCGTGTGGTCAGCGGTGAACTGGCCCAGCTGGAAACGCTGGCGACACAGGTGGTCAGCCCCAGCCTGATTATCGTTGGACGGGTGGTTGCGCTACGCGATAGCCTGAACTGGTTCTCTTCATAGTCAAACATGAGTTCAAACACGCTTTCTGATATGACATAAACTGTCAGCGGTCTTGCAAAGAGCCCTTTGCAAGACGCTATTTTTTAGTGATGCCCTGCCCGCCGGGGTGGGATAACGCAGGCAGGGATTTTTGCTTAAGGCTGAGCGACGAAGCCTACCGCCTCATAAACTTTTTTCAGCGTTTCCTGCGCGTGCGCGCGCGCTTTTGCCGCACCATCACGCATTACCTGCTCAAGGAAAGCTTCATCTTCGCGATAACGCTGATAGCGCACCTGAAGCTCGGTCAGCATGCCGGAAACCGCCTCTGCTACCTCGCCCTTGAGATGACCATACATCTTGCCTTCAAATTCCTGCTCAAGCTGGCTGATGCTTTTGCCTGAAATGGCGGAGAGAATATCCAGCAGGTTAGAAACGCCCGCTTTGTTCTGCACGTCGTAACGCACCACCGGCGGCTCGTCGGAGTCGGTAACCGCACGCTTGATCTTTTTCACTACTGCTTTCGGATCTTCCAACAGGCCGATAACGTTATTGCGGTTATCGTCCGATTTGGACATCTTTTTCGTCGGCTCAAGCAGCGACATCACGCGCGCGCCTGATTTGGGAATAAACGGCTCTGGCACCTTAAACACGTCGCCATACAGCGCGTTAAAGCGCTGGGCAATATCACGGCTCAGCTCCAGATGCTGCTTTTGATCTTCGCCAACCGGCACCTGATTGGTTTGATACAGCAGAATATCCGCTGCCATCAGTACCGGATAATCAAACAGCCCGGCGTTGATGTTCTCTGCGTAGCGAGCAGATTTATCTTTGAACTGGGTCATGCGGCTCAGCTCGCCGAAATAGGTGTAACAGTTCAGCACCCAGCTCAGTTGAGTATGTTCTGGCACATGTGACTGGACGAAGATCGTGCTTTTTTCGGGATCGATGCCGCAGGCAAGGTAAAGCGCCAGCGTATCCAGCGTTGCTTTACGCAGCGCGGTCGGGTCCTGACGTACGGTGATGGCGTGCAAATCGACAATACAGTAGATGCAGTGATAATCGTCCTGCATCTGTACCCACTGACGCATCGCACCCATGTAGTTACCAATGGTCAGTTCGCCGGAGGGCTGTGCGCCGCTAAATACGATGGGTTTGCTCATGCTTTTAAATCCTGATAATTACCGCCCCAATGCGGGCAAAAGGTCGTTGAAATCGTCCAGAACAAGGTTTGGTTCACTGGTGGCAATCGGCTCGCCATAGTTATAGCCGTATGACATCCCCACGCAGGGACAACCCGCCGCCTGCGCCGCCTGGATATCATTGCGTGAATCGCCAACAAACAGCAACTCCTGCGGCAGCAGACCAAACTTGCCTAACACTAAAAACAGCGGCGCCGGATGCGGCTTTTTCGCCGCCACGTCATCGCCGCCGATCACTAACGAAAAGTAGCTTTCGATACCAAGCGCGTTTAGCAGCGGCGCAATAAAAGGTGTCGGCTTGTTGGTCACCAGCGCCAGCGGCAGCCCAGTGGCGCTCAGCTTTTCCAGCGTCTGCGCCACGTGCGGAAAGAGCGTCGTGCCCGACTCCGCCGTTTCGGTATAAAACCGATCAAACAGCGCTCTGCCGTCGCGCAGTTCGTTCGCTTCGGGCTGACGCTGCAGCGCCCAGCTTAGCGCTCGCTGCACCATAATATCGGCGCCGTTTCCTATCCAGGTGGTAACGCGCGGGACACCGGCCGCAGGCAAGTTTAAAGCAATCAGCGCCCGATCCACTGCCGCTGCCAGCCCCGGCACGCTATCAACCAGCGTACCGTCAAGATCGAAGGCCAATGCGCGAATATTAGTGAAAGGCGCCATGACGACTTTTCTCCAGTTCATTACGCATATCATCAATCACTTTTTTATAGTCTGGCTGACCAAAGATGGCCGACCCGGCAACAAACATATCCGCGCCAGCGGCAGCGATTTCGGCAATATTATCCACTTTCACGCCGCCATCGACTTCAAGCCGAATATCGTAACCGCTATCGTCAATGCGCTTACGCGCCTCGCGCAGTTTATCCAGCGTACCGGGAATGAAAGACTGACCGCCGAAGCCCGGATTGACCGACATCAACAGGATGATATCCAGTTTATCCATCACATAATCGAGATAGCTCAGTGGAGTGGCAGGATTAAAGACTAAACCGGCTTTGCAACCATGCTCTTTAATGAGCTGCAGGCTGCGGTCGATATGTTCGCTGGCTTCAGGGTGGAAGGTAATAAAGCTGGCGCCCGCTTCGGCAAACTGAGGGATCAGGCTGTCGACCGGCTTCACCATCAGATGAACATCGATCGGCGCGGTAATACCATAATCGCGCAGGGCTTTTAACACCATCGGCCCCATGGTCAGGTTGGGAACATAATGGTTATCCATAACGTCGAAATGCACCACGTCTCCTCCCGCTGCCATAGCTTTCGCTGTGTCTTCGCCCAGACGGGCGAAGTCTGCAGAGAGGATTGAAGGGGCCAGCAAAAATTGTTTCATCCGTATCTCCCACTGTATGCGCCAGTAAAAATACTGACAGATTGCGCTGGTCGCGGACGAAACTGCCTAGCAAAAAAGGGCCAGTAGCTCGTCCACTTTAGTACGACCGCTAATGCTTCTGCTGATCGAGCGGCGCGCTTTAACCACGTGCAGCACCGCATCCTGATACCACAGCCGGGTCAGCTCGGTATCGTGGTTAGAAATCAGTACTGGAATCGCGCTTTCCTGCGCCAGTTTTACCGCCAGCTCAGCCAGATGTTGCTGCTCGCGCAGGCTAAAGCTGTTGGTATGATAGGCGGTAAAGTTCGCTGTTGTCGAAAGCGGCGCATAAGGCGGATCGCAGTAAACCACCGATCCTGCCTGCGCCTTACTCAGGGTAACATCGTACGATTCACAAACAAAAACCGCTTTTTGCGCGCGTTCGGCAAATCCGTAGAGCTCTTCTTCCGGAAAATAGGGCTTACGGTAACGCCCAAAAGGAACGTTAAATTCACCGCGCAGGTTATAGCGGCACAGACCGTTGTAACCGTGACGATTCAGATAAAGAAACAGCAGCGCCCGGCGATAAGCATCGTCGCTGGCATTAAATTCGCTGCGGTACGCGTAGTAAGCATCCGCCTCATTGTTGCGTGGCGTAAAGAGCTGGCGCGCATCGCTGACAAACTCGACGGTGCGCCCTTTTACAATGTTATACAGGCCGATCAGATCGTTATTGATATCGGCCAGCACATAGCGCGGATAATCGGTGTTAAGGAACACGGAGCCGGCGCCGACAAAAGGCTCGACTAAGCAGTCACCTTGCGGCAAATGGCGGCGGATATCCTCCAGAAGAGGATATTTACCGCCAGCCCATTTCAGGAAAGCGCGATTTTTTTTCATGCCGTCGTTTTGGTTACTTCTGTTCATCTGGCTGTGGCTATAGCGACAGCATATCTGCGCTTATGAATCTGACTTACGACAAAAATGGCAACCAGGTTGCCATTTTAAAGCCGTTGCAACGGCTGTGATAATTCGCTGCCAGAGCACATTATCACAGTAATATGGAGGTGAACGGCTTAGCGTCCCGCCTCTTTTTTCACCTGGCTAACCGGCTTAACCCAGGGCTTTTTCGCCTGGACTTCCGCTGGCAGCGAGGCGACAGCACGCTTAGCATCCGCTGGCGTAGCATAAGAACCACTTACCAGCACATACCACGGCTGTCCGTTGCGTGTGGTCTGATAGACATGGTAGTTGCTCAGGTTCTGTTTCTTCGCCCAGGCATTCAGCGTATCTGAACGCGAGGCGCTGCTCAGCTGTAACGTATAGCTGCCGCCGGGCACGCTTTGTTGCGCAGCAGGTGCCGCATGGCCAGTGGCAGGCTTGCTGCTCTGCTTAGCCGCTGGCTGATGACTCTGTTTAACTGGCGGCTGGCTGGCAACCGGCTTGCGCGTCGGCGCTGGCTTGCTGCCTGGTACGATCGGCGCAACGTGAGCATTGCTGCTATCGACGCCGTTTCCGCTCACTGTGGCGGGCGCAGTCGGCAGCGAACTGGTGCTCATCGCATCCTGGGCTGCAGAATCAACCTGCCCCTGTTGATTGGTCAAGGCATTATTAAGATCGCCCGGCAGCTCTACGCGCTGCTGATTTTGCGGCGTCTCAATCGGCGCGGCTTGCGTTGGCGTAGAAGAGACTGGCGGAACGGAAACCGACTGCGGCGCCTCGTTTGCTGTGCCATTGTCTAATGCAGCCTCATTACTGCCAGCCGCGCTACCGTTCTGACCGCTCATGGCTGATGAGCCGGAAAGGTCGATATTCTTTTCATTGCCGCCGGAGGTGGCTGCGCCGTTCTCCGCCGGAGCGGATGGTTTTTTAGAATCAGGCCCGTTTAAAGCTGAACCAATGCCAATTACCAGCAGCAAAAGGACCAGCACACCGATGCCCATCATCATACGCTGGCGCGATACCGGCGTTTTAGGTGCAGAAGACGTTTTGCGAGGCCGTGTCGGACGGCGATCGCTGGTATCAGGTTTTAACTCGTCTTCCGGTTTAAACTCATCCATTCAACCTCCCCGTCTTACGGCAAACGCCGCCAACATCCCGTTTGCGGCAGACATCACTATCAGGCCTTACGGCAATCATCAATTGCGGCAAGCACAATATCATGCGACACGCCGCTACGCACCTCGGCTTTGCCTATCGCCAGCGGCAAAACCAGACGCAGCTCTCCCGCCAGCACTTTTTTATCCCGCATCATATGCGGCAAATAGTCCTGCGCGGTCATTTCCTGCGGCCCTGTTACCGGCAGGCCGGCACGGACAAGCAACGCGATAATACGGTCAGTATCGGCAGAGCTGAACTGCCCCAGCCTTTCAGCAGTACGTGCAGCCATCACCATCCCGGCGGCTACGGCCTCGCCGTGTAGCCAGTTACCGTAGCCCATCTGCGCTTCAATCGCATGGCCATAGGTATGGCCCAGATTTAACAGCGCCCGTAGTCCGGTTTCGCGTTCATCAGCGGCAACAACCTCCGCTTTCAGCTCGCAGCAGCGGCGAATACAAAAGGCCAGCGCCTCCCCATCCAGCGCCATCAGCGCATCCAGGTTCTGCTCAAGCCAGTTAAAAAAGTTGCCGTCAAGGATAATGCCATATTTGATCACTTCAGCCATGCCGGATGCCAGCTCGCGAGGCGGCAGGCTACGCAGGCAGTCGAGATCGATAACCACTGAAGCAGGCTGATAGAACGCGCCTATCATATTTTTGCCCAGCGGATGATTGACGGCGGTTTTACCGCCAACGGAAGAGTCCACCTGCGATAACAGCGTGGTTGGCACCTGAATAAAGCGTACGCCGCGCTGATAGCTGGCGGCGGCGAAACCGGTCAGATCGCCAATCACACCGCCGCCCAGCGCGACCAGTGTGGTATCACGCCCGTGGGGCTTTTGCAGCAGAGCGGTAAAGACCTGATCCATTACCGCCAGGGTTTTATACTGTTCGCCATCGGGAAGGATAACCTGATCCACCTTAACGCCCGCCACCTCCAGCCGCTGTCGCAGCGGCGCGAGGTAAAGCGGAGCCAGCGTCTCATTGGTTACCAACATAGCCTGGTCACCTGCTTTCAGCGGCCAAAAGGCAGCCGCATAATTGAACAGACCGGCAGCGATGGTGATCGGGTAGCTGCGCTCCCCAAGGGTAACGGTGATCCTCTCCATGACGCTGTATAACCTTTTCGCTATGCCCTAAGGCGTTGGATTAATTCTTTTCCAGTAAATTAATGATTTGATTAGCGACGACTTTCGCACTTTGATCATCAGTGCGGATGGTAACATCAGCGATCTCTTCATACAGGGGATTGCGTTCATCCGCCAGCGCTTCCAGCACTTCACGTGGCGGTGCATCGACCTGTAATAAAGGACGCTTTTTATCGCGCTGCGTACGCGCCAGTTGCTTCTCAATAGTGGTTTCAAGATAGACCACAACGCCACGGGCGGAGAGACGATTACGGGTTTCGCGGGATTTTACAGAGCCACCGCCGGTAGCCAGCACGATGCCCTGTTTTTCTGTGAGTTCATTAATGATTTTCTCTTCACGTTCGCGAAAACCTGCTTCGCCTTCAACGTCAAAAACCCAGCCCACATCCGCTCCGGTACGTCGCTCAATTTCCTGATCGGAATCATAAAATTCCATATTGAGTTGCTGAGCTAACTGACGACCAATAGTGCTTTTGCCGGCACCCATAGGCCCAACCAGAAAGATATTGCGTTTCTCTGCCATTTTTTCGGTATTACTAAGACAATGCGTTGATGATACCCCGTCTGCAACGGCCGAGCCGCTGGCGGGACATGAACTGAAACCTCATGAGCGATAGTGCGAGAGTCAGATGAAAAATTATCTCAACACTCAAGGTCGTTTGGCAACCGAATAAATTGCCCGGCTCAGAACGCGCAGTCTGCGCGTCACACAGTTCGCTAAGAGTCAAAACCGCCGCCCTTCAGGCAGCGTCCTGTCACGGTATCCTGGCAACAAACCATAAGTCTGTGCTGCCATAAGTCAAAATCGCTAAACCTTGTAAGCTAATTCCGCTCCTGCGTCAAACGCATATGATACCCGGTCGGGAAAAAAAACGCTGCTGGTTACTCTTCATGCACCAGGCGCGGGGTGATAAAAATTACCAGCTCCCGGCGCTTGTCATTCTGAACTTCATGACGAAAAAGCGCACCCAGCAACGGTATATCGCCCAGGAAAGGGACTTTATCACGATTACGCGCTGATTCCTGTTGAAATATGCCGCCCAGCGTTAACGTCTGACCATCTTTCAGCGTAACCTCAGTGCTAATTTCTTGCTTATTAATAGTCAGAATTTCTCTTTCGCCGTTGTTAATGTTGCGTCCGGGCACGTTTTGACTGATGTGCAACGCCAGACGAATACGCCCGTTGGGCTGCACCGTCGGCGTCACCTCCATCCCTAACACCGCCTCTTTAAATTCGATGCTGGTTGCGCCGTCGCTGCCGCTGGAAACTTCATAGGGTATTTCAGCGCCCTGCTTGATGCTGGCCGGTTGCTGATGTGAGGTAATGAGATGCGGACTGGCAATAATATCAATTTGGTTCTCCTGCTCCAGCGCGCTAAGCTCCAAATCAAGCAGCCGCCCATCTACCCGCGCCAGCGTTAAGCCAGCCGCCAGCGAGGGCGAAGCAGCGGCAAGGCCGATATTGATTGCAGGGTTACGCAACGCCTGGGTGATCACCTCTTCGCCAGAGAGTTGCCAGCTGACGCCCAGCTCATGCAAATGCTCTGCGCTGATGCTAACGATATGGGCTGTCAGCTCAACCTGCTCCCGCGCCACATCCAGCGCCTGAACCCAGGTCTCAACATTTTTTAACGCCGCTGGCGTATCACGTAACAGCAGCATATTCGCACGCGCATCAAGGGTGATGCTGCCGCGAGGCGTCATTAATTTGCCGCGCTCGGCCTGCAGGCTGGCGCTGACGGCTGCGACATCCGCATGCTGCAAGGCTAATGCCAGATCCTGTAAAGGCTGCTGCTGCACTTTTTCCTGTGCTTCTTTCTGCTCCCAGCCCTGCGGGAAAACCAGCAGCACCGAATCTTCCCGCGTAATGTCCAGCCTGGCCATACGCGCCACCAGCGATAACGCCTGCCGCCAGGGGACATCCTGCAGGCGCAGCGTAATGTTTCCCTCCACGCCTGGCGCAACCAACAGATTAAACTGCTGATAATCCGCCAAAGCCTGTAAAACTTGCTCAACCGGCGCATCCTGAAAGGCCAGTGAAAGCGGCTCGTCACTGGCCTGTACCACGGTGCTTAGCAGCAGCAGCGCGACTCCGATCCTTGTCATGATATTTCCCTGTAATGTGCAACGTGACCTGCTGCGGCACGCAACTGTGCGGCGTGCTGAGCGTTAAACGAAATGGGGTAAAGGCATCAATCTGCCATGCCATGAAAGGCGAAGGCTGGTCGCTGGCAATTGCCACCCGCTCGCCCTGCGTTGAACGCAGCCATCCCCGATAACGGTTTCCCTTCCCTACCATGCCCTGGAGCTGCCAGCGATCTAATGACATCACTGACAAAGCACAGGGAGCCTGTAACTGAGCAAAGGGATCGCGCGCTATAGCTGGCGGCAGACAGGCGAAAAACAGCCCGCTAATCAAGAGGTGTTTCATTATCAAACGCCAGATGGAAGGTGGCGTGCAGGCGATCGGCCTTACGCTGTACGATAAAAGAGGTCAGGATGGGAGCTGGTTCACAGCTCACCAGATAAGCAAACAGCCGCTTTAGCTGAGACCAGTCCAGCCAAAGCTCAAGCTGGCTGGTTTGCCGATCAGGATGCCAGTTCGCCAGTTCGCCGCCGCTGTGTTTTAGCAGGGTATAGAGGGAAAAGGGCTGCCCCTGGCGAACAATCTCTGCCAGCAGCTGCTGGTTTCGCATCTCTATCTTCTGCAGCGCAGGCTGTTGCCACAGCGGCGTCAGCAGCCGTTGATAGTGCAGCTGCTGTTGCTGCGTTTTATCCTGCAAACGCAGCTGCCCGGCGCGCGCTGGTGCTATCCACAAATAAACAGCCAACAGCACTACGCTGGTCAACAGACCCATCAGACTCAACCAACGCCATTTCGCCGGCATCAGCAGCCAGCGCAGCACAATGTCATGGTTCATGACTATCGTCCTCCGCTTTTCCCGTGGTTAGCGTAAAACCATATGACCCCTCAGCACTCTTCTTTAACGCTCCCGGCAGCCAGATCTGAAAAAAGCGCGATTTCCTGAGCCGATGATGTAACAGCTGCGTTGCCTCTGGCCGCAGGCTTAACCCATCCAGCCGTAATGTTCCCTGCTGATGGGTTAATGAAGAAAGCCAGGCGTCATCCGGTATATCGCTCTCTAGCTGCAGCATAAAGGCCTGCCACTCTGCCAGCCGTTGCTGCTTCCGCTTACTCAGCTCCGCCTGATTACGCAATGCCTGCTGCTGTTTTTGCGCTTCGCTATAGCGCTGATCAAGCTGCTGTGCCTGCCGTGCCGCCTGCTGCCACAGCGTTAACTGGGCTTGCCACCGCTGCGTATGCTCTGCCAGCCCTCGCCACCAGCACAGCAGCGCAACATGAACCAATACCAACAACGCTCCACTTAACCCCAGCCAGCGCCTTAGCTGGCGTTTTCTGACTTTCTGACGCCAGTTCAGCAGGTTAACCGCAATCATCAGCTCTCCTCCGGGCGCAGCGCTAACCCCAGCGCCAGCGTGAACATTCCGCCATTAGCGGGCAGCGGCTGCTGCATAAACTGCAGCAGGCTTAGCGGCTGAAGAGGCTGCATCCCTGTCAGCAGTTCGCCGGAGATGTTCGCGCTGAACCAGAGGTCATGCGCGTCGGGCAGGTGCTGTCGGAGTTGCTCGCTATCGGTTGATAACAGGCCGGGCACCCAGCCAGAGGCTGTTTCCCGCTCTCCCGGCAGATACCATAACCAGTGGTCGCTGAGCTGATGAATCAGCGCCGCCTCATCAGAGAGCTGCATGGCTTTGCCGACCTGCGCCAGCGCTCCACAGGTGAGTTCGACGACATCAGGGATCAGCCCGGCCAGAGCCAGCGTAGACAGCCATTGCTGCAGCACGCTCTGACGCGCGGCGGTCAGATAAAGACGCGACTGCGGCTGAACGGCGACCCGATAATCCAGCGCCAGTTCATTGACGGAAAGCGGAAAGAGCCGTTCGGCCGCCGCCGCGGCATAGCGCCCCAGCTCAGGTTCGCGTAGTTGCAGTGAGGGGGCCGCCAGAGCGCGCTGCATGACCGCCTGCGGCGGAAAGCCGACGCGTAATGAGAGGCTACGGGGAAGCTGTTTACGCCAGCGGCGCAAAACGGCAAGCAGCGTCGGCGAGCATTGCAGCGCGCCATAAGATAACGTATCGTGCGGCAGCGCATGTTGCCACCAGTGACGCAGCTGCCAACCGTTACGGCGACGTTGAATACCTAAAGCACAGAGCTGACCATTCTGAATATCCAGCCCTACTTGCCATTTCTGAAAAGCCATGTTCGCGCGATCTCCATATCCACGTAAAAATAAAAGGACGTATCAAAGCGTCTGGCTTGCATTTATACTACCGCGCGATTGTTTATAAACTGCCCAAACGACATTAAATGGGAAATCTCAGGTGAAGTTCGTAAAGTATTTATTGATTCTTGCAGTGTGTTGCATTTTGCTGGGCGTCGGCTCGGTTTACGGGTTGTACAAATACATTGAACCGCAGCTACCGGATGTGAACACGCTGAAGGATATTCGTCTGCAGACGCCAATGCAGGTCTACAGCGCCGACGGCGAGCTGATCGCGCAGTATGGCGAAAAGCGCCGTATTCCTCTGACGCTGTCGCAGATGCCGCCTGAGCTGGTGAAAGCCTTTATCGCCACCGAAGATAGCCGCTTCTATGAACATCACGGCGTTGATCCGATCGGCATCTTCCGTGCCGCCAGCGTGGCGCTGATTTCAGGTCACGCTTCTCAGGGGGCGAGTACTATCACTCAGCAGCTGGCGCGAAACTTCTTCCTCAGCCCTGAGCGCACGCTGATGCGTAAAATCAAGGAAGCGTTTCTGGCTATTCGCATCGAGCAACTGCTCAGTAAAGATGAAATCCTTGAGCTTTATTTAAATAAAATTTATCTGGGCTACCGCGCATACGGCGTTGGCGCTGCCGCTCAGGTCTATTTCGGCAAAAGCATCGATCAGCTAACGCTGAGCGAAATGGCGATGATCGCCGGGCTGCCGAAAGCGCCTTCCACGTTTAACCCGCTCTATTCTCCTGCGCGTGCTCAGGCGCGCCGTAACGTCGTGCTGTCCCGCATGCTGGATCAGAACTACATTACGCAGCAGCAGTATATTGAAGCGCGTAGCGAGCCGCTTGAAGCCAGCTATCACGTGCCGGAAATCGCTTTCTCCGCCCCTTATCTGACGGAGATGGTGCGCCAGGAGATGCTGAAGCGCTACGGCGAGAACGCTTATAGCGATGGTTTTAAGGTTTACACCACCGTGACCCGTAAGCTGCAGCTGGCGGCACAGGAAGCGGTGCGCAATAACGTGCTGGATTACGATATGCGTCACGGCTATCGTGGCCCGGCTAATGTTTTGTGGCGCGTGGGTGAGTTAGCCTGGGATCATACGCGCATTCTGAAAACCCTGAAGGCGCTGCCGGTTTACGGCCCGCTGTGGCCCGCCGTGGTGACCACCGCCAACAGCAATGAAGCCACGGCGCTGATGCGTGACGGCAGCAGCGTTTCGCTGACGATGGAAGGCGTACGCTGGGCGCGTCCTTATAAGTCCGATACGTTGCAGGGCCCGACGCCGCGCAGCGTGACGCAAGTGCTGCAGCCAGGCCAGCAGATCTGGGTACGCAAAGTTGAAAACAGCTGGTGGCTGGCGCAGGTGCCAGACGTTAACTCTTCGCTGATCTCTCTCGACCCGCACGATGGCGCCGTTCGTGCGCTGGTTGGCGGTTTTGATTTCAACCAGAGCAAATTTAACCGCGTAACGCAGTCGCTGCGGCAGGTCGGTTCGAATATCAAGCCTTTCCTCTACACCGCCGCCATGGATCGCGGCCTGACGCTGGCTTCGATTCTTAACGATGTGCCGATTTCGCGCTGGGACGCGGGAGCGGGCTCTGACTGGCGGCCAAAAAACTCACCGGCGACCTATGATGGCCCGATCCGCCTGCGTCAGGGACTGGGACAGTCGAAAAACGTCGTCATGGTTCGTGCGATGCGAGCGATGGGCGTCGATTATGCTGCAGAGTATCTGCAACGTTTCGGTTTCCCGGCGCAGAATATCGTGCACACCGAATCGCTGGCGCTGGGCGCGGCCTCTTTTACGCCGCTGCAAATGGCGCGCGGCTATGCGGTTATGGCAAACGGCGGCTTCCTGGTTGACCCTTATTTCATTAAGAAGATTGAAAATGAAAATGGCGAAACGCTGTTTGAAAACCAGCCGCGCATCGCCTGCCCGGAATGTAATCTGCCGGTGATTTACGGTGAGACGAAAAAATCGGTGGCGCTGGGTGAAGAAAGCGTAGAAAACGTGGCGATCTCTCAGGAAAACCACAATCCAGGCGTGCCGCAGCCAGTGCTGCAAAAGGTAGGGGCCGATAAGCCCGAAGTCACCCAGCAGTATGCGCCGCATGTGATTAATACGCCGCTCTCCTTTTTGATTAAAAGCGCGCTGAACTCGAATATCTTTGGCGAACCGGGCTGGATGGGCACCGGCTGGCGTGCCGGCCGCGATCTGAAGCGGAAAGACATTGGCGGCAAAACCGGTACAACCAACAGTTCGAAAGATGCCTGGTTCTCTGGTTATGGTCCTGGCGTAGTGACCACTGTCTGGATTGGCTTTGACGATCATCGCCGCGACCTGGGCCGTTCGAGCGCGTCCGGCGCGATTGACGATCAGATTTCAGGTTACGAAGGCGGTGCCAAGAGTGCTCAGCCCGCGTGGGATAACTTTATGAAGGCCGCGCTGGATGGCGTGCCGGAGCAGCCGCTAACGCCTCCGCCGGGCATAGTGACTGTCACTATCGATCGCACTACCGGCAAGCTGGCTAACGGCGGCGGCAATACGCGTCAGGAGTACTTTATTGAAGGGACACAGCCCACCGAGTATTCCGTACAAGACGTGGGAACCACGCTGATGGATAACGGCGAAACGCAAGAACTCTTTTAACAGCAAAAGGGGCGATTTTCGCCCCTTTTACTTTTCCGCTACGATCGCCCCGATCAGTAATCAATTCGCTGCTGCTTAGCCAGCCACTCCCGCACCAGGAACAGCGCGCTAACATTGCGAGCCTCGTTAAAATCAGGTTCTTCTAACAGCGACATCATGTTTTCCAGCGGCCAGCGGATCACCGGCAGCGGTTCCGGCTCATCCCCTTCCAGCTTTTCAGGATAGAGCCCTTCCGCCACCACAATATTCATTTTGCTGGAAAAGTAAGAGGGAGCCATAGTGAGCTTGCTAAGCGCTTCCATCTGCTGCGCGCCAAAGCCCGCTTCTTCTTTGAGCTCGCGATTAGCCGCCTCGAATACCGTTTCGCCAGCATCGATCAATCCTTTTGGAAAGCCCAACTCATAGGTTTCCAGCCCGACCACATACTCCTGAATCAGCAACAGATGATTATCGATGATTGGCACGATCATCACCGCTTCGCGCTCTGAAGGACGCATACGTTCATAAACGCGCTGCGCGCCGTTACTGAACACCAGATCTACCGATTCAATGGTAAACAGGCGAGAGTGGGCCACAGGCTCAACGTTTAAAATTTTAGGTTTCTCTAATTTTCTTGGCATGGGGGCCCCAGATAAAGCGCGGTTGATCATCGCCTGCCCGTCGTTGTCCTGAACAAAAAGCGGCAAAGAGACATTGTGCGACAGGCCTTACGGGAATCCAATCATCAGATGATTTAATTTACTTTTTTATAACAATCGTTTGCAATATTGGGGAAAAAACTTTATGACAAAGTCAATAAGTGACAAGGAAATAGGATAATGCCGATATTCACCTCGACACTCGCCAGCTAATATTCCGGCAAGGAATTCTGTATAGTAGTTCTAATTTTATGATTTTGTGCGCTATTTTAGTTATCAGGTTGGTTGCCACCACTGCCCAATCCCGCCAAAATTAGTGAACTCCCTATAACTTAGCCCGGAGCGAGCAATCACAGTGACGGCAGCAGTTTGGCTGGAATGAGCATAGCATGAGCACAATTATCATTATTCTGGGTGTAATGCTTACCTGCTCAATTATTGCAGGTATCTGTTTTTGGTACGCTATGCGGCATCGTCCGCCGTTGGCGAAACCGCTGCCGTTTATTAATCCGCCCCATCGTCTTCTGACGGGTGAAGAGCGCGATGCCGTAGAGCGCTATCTCGATCTGCTGGCAAAAAAGCAGCGTGTTATTCAGCCGGGCGGCGCCAGCGCCGCGCCGGAGATGCTGACGCTTAGCTCGCAGAGCAACAAAGTTTATCCTGTTACCCGCGCCATCACCCGCTATGGGCTTTCTACCGACGATCCGCAGAAATGGCGTTACTATCTTGACGCGCTTGAGGTGCATCTTCCTCCGCTGTGGGAACAGTATATCGCCGAAGAAAACTTCGTGGAGTTAATCAAAACCCACTCTATTCCGCTGGTAATCTCCCTTAACGGTCACTCGCTGGTGAACTATGCCGGTGAGCAGAGCATGCTGCCAACGGCGGTGCATCCCAGCGCCACTAACGCCTCGATCCGGCAAGAGCAGAGCGAAAACGTTGAGTTGCTTCAGGTACGTAAAGAGACGCCGGAAGAGCATTGCCTGTCTCGCAGCGACGGCACCCGCGAAGCGGCGGTGATCTGCTGCGGTCTGCTGCTGTTTTTTATTAGCCTGTTAACTCCGTTGCTTCTTATGCCGTGGCTGGTCAGCGCCAGCGTGGTGATGATTCTGGTTAGTCTGTGGTTTATGTATCGTCGGCCCAGCGAAAAGGATTTGCGTGAAATTCATTGCCTGCGCGGCGCGCCGAAACGCTGGGGGCTGTTTAGCGAATCCAATCAGGGGCAGGTCAACAACATCTCGCTTGGGATTATCGATCTGGTTTATCCGCCGCACTGGCAGCCTTATGTTACTCACGATCTTGGCCAGACCACCGAGGTGGATATCTATCTGAACCGTCAGGTGGTGCGCCAGGGGCGTTTTCTGTCGCTACAGGATGAGGTGCGCAACTTCCCTATCCAGCGCTGGAAGAAGAATATGGTGCTGGCCTGCGGCTCTCTGTTGGTGCTGGCCTTGCTGATTAGCTGGGTGCCTCTGGCGATGCCGCTAAAGCTCAGCATGGCGTGGCTGACCGGCTCTGAACGCATTGAAGTTAACTCGGTGGCCGCGCTGGAGCAGGCAACGCTGCATGTGGGCGACAGCCTGAAAGTCAGCGGCACCGGGATGTGTTCCGTGCCTGCCAGCTATCAAAGCAACCGCAGTTACGCTTTTATGCCGTTCGACTGTTCAGCCATTTACTGGAATATGGCGACGCCCCTGCCGCTGCCGCAGTCGGAAATCATTGATAAAGCGTCTGCACTGTTGAATTTGACCAATCAGCAGCTGCATCCGCAAAATAATATCGATAGCAAGCTTAACCCGCAGCTTGCTACGGCGATTCAAAAATCAGGCATGATCCTGTTGGATGATTTTTCTGATCTGGTGCTGAAAACCCAGGAGTTATGCAGCCAGCAGCAGGACTGCGTACGACTGAAAAACGCCCTGGTTAACCTCGGCAACGCAAAGGACTGGGATACGCTGGTCAGCCGCGCCGCCACAGGTTCGTTAGATGGCATGAACGTGCTGTTGCGTCCGGTCAGCGCCGAGGCGCTGGAAAATCTGGTGAATACCGCGACCTCAACCTTTTTTTATCGTGAAACCCATCGCGCCGCCGAGGCGCTCAATAGTCCTCCGCCTGGCGGATTCCTGATTGTCAGCGATGAGGGACGTCAGTTGGTTAGCCATCCTCAACCCACCGTTTCGCTGTTTGACTTCAATGCGCCGGATCAGTGGGACGAACTCCAGCGCCTGGCGGGCATGCTGCTGCATACGCCTTTCAGCGCCGCCGGGATCATCACCAGTATCCATACGGATGCCAACGGCACCCAACATATCGCTCTGCACAGCGAGCCGGATATGCTGACGCTGTGGCGCTATCTGTGCACTTCGCTGCTGCTGGTTATTCTCAGCCTGAGCGTAGTGGTTAACGGTCTGCTGGCGCTGAATCGCATCCACCGCAACCGCAAACGCATCGTGGAAATTCAGCAATATTACGATAAGTGCTTTAACCATACGCTGTCGCCGATGCCGGATATGCGTCCGCTGTTCTGAGCCACTTTCAACTGTGCTACCCTGTCGCCTTTCTTTTGGAGGGTGGCATGGCAATCAACATTAACTGGCGCGATATTGATACCGTGCTGCTGGATATGGACGGTACGCTGCTCGATCTGGCGTTTGACAGCTATTTCTGGCTGACGCTGGTGCCTGAGAGCATCAGTCAACAGCGCGGCATCTCGCTGGAGAAAGCCAGCCAGTTAATCATGGCGAAGTATCAGGCGGTTCAGCATACGCTAAACTGGTATTGTCTGGATTACTGGAGCCGTGAACTGGATCTGGATATCCGTACCATGACCTGGGAAATGCGCAGCCGGGCGCGTTTACGCGATGATACCCTTCCCTTGTTGCAGGCGTTACGCGCCAGCGGCAAGCGCACCATCCTGCTTACCAACGCGCACCCCTGGAATCTGGAAGTAAAGCTAAAGCAAACTGGCCTTGGGCAGCACCTTGATTTATTACTTTCGACCCATACATTTGGCTTTCCGAAAGAAGATCAGCGCCTGTGGCAGGCCGTGCAGCAGCATACCGGTTTTGAAAACCAGCGAACGCTGTTTATTGATGACAGCGAGCCGGTGTTGGATGCGGCAAAGCGCTGGGGAATAGCCTGGTGTCTTGGTGTCAGCAACCCCGACTCCGGTATGCCGACCAAAACCTTCGCCCACCATCAGAGCGTGAGCGATTACCGAACGCTTCTCGGCGCGCTGGCGCGTTAAGCGCGGTAAACCGACGGGAGCAGTGATGAAAGAGAAAACCGCAGAAGGCGTCCGACTCGACAAGTGGCTGTGGGCCGCGCGCTTTTATAAAACCCGCGCGCTGGCGCGTGAAATGATCGAAGGCGGAAAGGTTCACTATAATGGCCAGCGCAGCAAACCCAGCAAACTGGTTGAGCTGAATGCCGAAGTGAAATTACGTCAGGGCAATGATGAGCGCACGGTGGTCATCTGTGCCGTTACCGATCAGCGTCGCCCCGCCGCTGAAGCACAGCTGCTGTACAGCGAAACGGCAGAAAGCGTGGAAAAGCGCGAAAAGGTGGCGCAGGCGCGCAAGCTGAACGCGCTGACTATGCCGCATCCGGATCGACGGCCTGATAAAAAAGAGCGCCGCGACCTGATGAAATTCAAATTTTCTGGCGACGAATAACGCGCCGCCAATACGAGAGAAAAACTATGGCTCATCAAGACCAAATGCATCGTTACCTGTTCGAAAACCACGCGGTCCGTGGCGAACTGGTTAATCTGTCCGCGACATGGCGCGAAATTGTCGCCGGCCACGATTACCCACAGCCGGTACAACAGCTGCTGGGCGAACTGCTGGTGGCAACCAGTCTGCTTACCGCCACGCTGAAGTTTGAAGGCGATATCACCGTGCAGCTCCAGGGCGACGGTACGTTAACGCTGGCGGTGATTAACGGTAATAACCGTCAGGAAATGCGCGGCGTTGCGCGCGTTCAGGGTGAGATCGCCCCTGGCAGCTCGCTGAAAGAGATGGTGGGCAACGGCTATCTGGTGATCACCATTTCGCCGGAAAAAGGCGAACGCTATCAGGGCGTCGTTGGGCTGGAAGGCGATACGCTGGCAGCCTGCCTGGAAGATTACTTTATGCGTTCTGAGCAGCTGCCGACGCGTCTGTTTATCCGTACCGGCGAGCATGAAGGCCAGGCGGGCGCTGCGGGTATTCTGCTGCAGGTGTTGCCGGCGCAGGATACCGATAAAGAAGATTTCAACCATCTGGCCACGCTGACGGAAACCATCAAAACCGAAGAGCTGATCGGCCTGCCGGCGAATGAGGTGCTGTGGCGTCTCTATAACCAGGAAGAGGTGACCATCTATGAACCACAGAATGTCAGCTTCAAATGTACCTGCTCGCGCGAGCGCTGCGGTGAAGTGCTGAAAACGCTGCCTCAGGAAGAAGTGGATCAAATCCTGCAGGAAGATGGTCAAATCGATATGCACTGTGACTATTGCGGCAGCCACTACATTTACGATGCGGTAGATATTGCGGCGATTCGTAATGATTCCGGTAGCGGCAGCGCCCAGATTCATTAAGATATCCGGCAAATTTATAAAGGCGACGCAGGTCGCCTTTATTTTGTGCTAAAGTCCATTCTTCACCTTCCCTTCTTATTGACTCGCCTTACTGATTAACCCCACTGCGCCAGGTAGACGTTGATGAAAAACTACTAGCGGCGGCGCATATAGGGAGGATCAATCTTTCTTTTACGGTTCAGTCTCCAGTGCAGAATAAAGGCGGCGATTGCCAATGCAGTGAGGAATACAATAACTATTAATTTAATCATTATAATCTGTTGCTTTAAGAGTTTATTGAAAGGTTTTAAATAGCATTTAAACGCCTGAGTTGGAATTAACCTTTGTTTAATTACGACTAAAAATTATGACATCACTCTGGTGTTTATTCACCAGCTCACTTTCTGGCAAAAGGGAGAAGGTGCGGCAACGCATGCTGAAGCCTTCTGTCTGAGAATATTTTTGTTGTTAACAGTAAACGTTAGCCTTCCCACTTAGTGCCAGTTTTATCGCCGAGCAAATCGATGTTGGCCTGAAAGAAGGTTACCGCATGAAATTTAGTCTGATTAATTTGTAGAGCAGCAAAAACTTAAGGATGCTTATCCCAACGATTTTGAGGATTAAGGCTTATGGTGGAGAGCAGAAACAGCATCAATAGTCCCTGCCAAATAGATCACCAATCCTCGGGGCTTTCATCATAGATTTTACGCACAGCAAATTTAAAGATGTAGTAACCCATAACAAGCCCCAGCAGGGAAAAGACAGAAAGCAAATATCGGTAATCGCTGTATGAGAAAAACAGAAACCAACCCGCATAAAGCAGGGACAAACCACATATGCCTATGCCTATGCCCTGCACTAAGCGAGATGAAACAACAAGCAGTAATTTTTTCATATTTTAATTTTCTCAAAAAAATAGCAGCAGGTTTGGTGAAATTTTTAAGCTCATCAGTAAAAGAGGTAGTCTGGCTCGCGTTTTTCATTAACAAACTACAACGGCGCGGCCAGCAGAGTCTTAGCCAGGCGGATCGGTTGGAGATTGCGCTTAACCCAGCGGACAAACGCCACGTTTCGCCAGAAAATTAAAATGATGTTTCATAATCCTTCGGCAATAGTCATAACTTTTCATCAGATTTTGATGAATTTCTATAAAAAAACGTTTCGTCTCTCATTTCTGTCACTCTCTCCTTCCGCTGCTTGTTCACAGTAGTAGACTGCCGCAATTGTAAAGCAGCGTGAATCGCTTCGTGCTGTTTTACGACAAGTGGCAGCAAGTCACCCCAACATTTGTTGCAGTACAAACCGATAAAGGAACAGTAATATGCGCCCTAATGGCCTGACGCCACAGGACCTCGTCGCTTATGGCATCACTGATACGGTTGAAGTCATCCATAATCCCGATTATGAAACTTTATTTAAGGAAGAAACCCTGCCCGGCCTCACCGGTTATGAGCGCGGCACGCTAACGCAGTCCGGGGCGATCGCCGTGGACACCGGCATTTTTACCGGCCGCTCGCCGAAAGATAAATATATTGTGCGTGACGACACGACGCGCGATACCTTGTGGTGGAACGACCAGGGCAAAGGCAAAAATGATAATCAGCCTTTGTCGCAGGAAACCTGGCAAGCGCTAAAGAGTTGTGTAACACAGCAGCTTTCCGGTAAGCGCCTGTTTGTGGTTGACGCCTGGTGCGGTGCCAATCCTGATACCCGCCTGAGCGTGCGCTTTATTACCGAAGTCGCCTGGCAGGCACACTTCGTCAAAAACATGTTTATTCGCCCTGATGAAGCTAGCCTGGCCAGCTTCACGCCTGATTTTATCGTGATGAACGGCGCAAAATGCACCAACCCCAACTGGCAGCAACAGGGCCTGCATTCAGAAAACTTTGTCGCCTTTAATCTCACCGAAAAGATGCAGCTCATCGGCGGCACATGGTACGGCGGCGAGATGAAGAAAGGCCTGTTTGCGGTGATGAATTATCTGCTGCCGCTGAAAGGCGTGGCCTCGATGCACTGCTCGGCTAACGTTGGCGAGCAGGGTGACGTCGCGGTGTTCTTTGGCCTTTCCGGCACCGGGAAAACCACCCTTTCCACCGATCCGAAACGTCAGTTGATTGGCGATGATGAGCATGGCTGGGATGATGACGGCGTGTTTAACTTCGAAGGCGGCTGCTACGCAAAAACCATTAAGCTGTCAGAGCAGGCGGAGCCGGAGATTTATCATGCCATCCGGCGCGATGCGCTGCTGGAAAACGTGGTGGTACGCAGCGATGGGTCTGTCGATTTCGATGACGCCAGCAAAACGGAGAATACGCGCGTCTCCTATCCGATTTACCATATCGATAATATCGTTAAGCCAGTATCAAAAGCGGGTCATGCGAAAAAGGTTATTTTCCTGACTGCCGATGCGTTTGGCGTGCTGCCGCCGGTTTCGCGTCTCTCTTCCGATCAAACTCAGTATCACTTCCTGTCGGGCTTTACCGCCAAGCTGGCGGGCACTGAGCGCGGTATTACCGAGCCGACGCCAACCTTTTCCGCCTGCTTTGGCGCGGCGTTTTTAACGCTGCATCCAACAAAATATGCCGAAGTGCTGGTGAAGCGTATGCAGGATGCGGGCGCGGAAGCCTGGCTGGTCAATACCGGCTGGAACGGCACCGGGAAGCGTATCTCACTGAAGGATACGCGAGCGATCATCAACGCGATTCTTAGTGGCGAGCTGGCACAGACGGAGACGCAGACGCTGCCTGTATTCAATCTACAGATGCCGGTCGCGGTGCCAGGCATCGATCCGCATATTCTCGACCCGCGCAATACCTGGCAAGATCCGGCGCAGTGGGAAAGTCGCGCGCTGGATCTGGCGCAGCGCTTTATCACTAATTTTGAGAAGTATACCGATACGCCTGCGGGCGCCGCGCTGGTGTCAGCCGGACCGCAAATTTAATCCTGTCGCAGTAAAGAAAACCCCCGCTGTTTGGCGGGGGTTTTTATTTTTCTGACGCAGGCTTTCAGCTATTCGCTCTTAGGCAATGGCAACGGGCTCACCGGGCCGCCGGTTGGTGACGCCGATGCAGATAAGGGCAGCCAGGCGCGAATACGCAGGCCGCCACGCTCACTGACGCCCATCTCCAGCGACCCCTGATGCGCATCGATAATACGCTGTACAATCGCCAGCCCCAGTCCGGTGCCGCTGGTGCTGCGGGCGCTGTCGCCGCGAACAAAAGGCTGTAGCAGATGCTTTAACTGTTCCGGCTTAATGCCCGGCCCATCATCTTCCACCTGGAACCAGGCTCGCTGTAGCTCATAGCCGCTGCTGACCTTGATCCAGCCGTTGCCGTAGCGCGCCGCGTTCACCACCATATTCGCCGCCGCTCGCTTGATAGAAAGCGGATTGATATCCAGTATGAGTTCTTCAGGCATGATGGCGTCTTCAATTTCACGCTCGTAGCCGCTCTCCGCCGCAACAACTTCGTTCAGCACAACGTTCAGATCGGCGCGTTCGGTCTGCATCTCCTGCCCGGTACGCAGATAATCGATGAACTGTTCGATAATCGCATTGCACTCTTCAATATCCTTATTAATCGATTCCGCCAGATAGCCATCTTCTTCGCTCATCATCTCCGTGGCCAGGCGAATACGCGTCAGCGGCGTACGCAGATCGTGACTTACGCCCGCCATCAACAGCGTACGATCGTCCGCCAGCTGTTTAACGCCTGACGCCATCTGGTTAAAGGCGCGCGTCACCGAGCGCACCTCCGATGCGCCATATTCCCGCAGCGGCGGCGGGATGATGCCTTTCCCTACCTGTAACGCCGCATGCTCCAGATCCACCAGCGGACGGTTCTGAATACGGATAAACAGCCAGGCGCCGCCTATCGCCAATAGCATAATCGCCAGCGTATAGCGGAACAGCGGCGAGAAGTCGCCCTGATGAATTTCGGTCAGCGGCACGCGTACCCAAATATCGGGTGAGAGCCAGGTTTTCAGCCACACTACAGGCGAGTTTTTATTGACTTCGACCCGTACATCCGTTGGCCCGCCGAGCTGGCGCGCCATCTGATCGCTTAAAAACTGGTAATGCTGTGCCCAGCGTAATCCGCTCTCCTCCGCCGCCGCGTTGGTATAAAGAGAAATTCCCAGCTCGCGGTAAATTTCACGCCGAAACGCAGGCGGCACTTCCAGTTGCGTGCCATCTTCTAACTGCAGCCGATCGGTCATTAACATGCGCACTTCATACGCCAGCACCTTGTTAAACTGCTGCAGGCTGGGAAGAATGGCAAAGTTAAGCACCACCAGATAGGTGGTTACCAGGCTGACAAACAGTAGCGTGACAATCAGCAGCAGCGTGCGCGCAAAGGAACTGCGGGGAGAAAAGCGGAGCCGCCTCATGCTTTAGTGCCGTCCGGAACAAACACGTAGCCCAGGCCCCAAACGGTCTGGATATAGCGCGGATGCGCAGGATCTTCTTCCACCATGCGGCGCAGGCGTGAAATCTGCACGTCGATGGAGCGTTCCATCGCGCTGTACTCGCGACCACGGGCAAGGTTCATCAGCTTATCGCGTGACAGCGGCTCACGCGGATGGCTCACCAGCGCTTTCAGCACGGCAAATTCGCCGCTGGTTAACGGCATCGGCTCATCTTCGCGGAACATTTCACGGGTGCCGAGATTCAGCTTGAACTTGCCGAAGGCGATAACCGCTTCTTCCTGAGAAGGTGCGCCCGGCAGTTCATTCGCCTGACGACGCAGCACGGCACGAATACGCGCCAGCAGCTCACGCGGGTTGAACGGTTTTGGAATGTAGTCATCCGCGCCGATCTCCAGCCCAACAATACGATCGACCTCTTCGCCTTTTGCCGTCACCATAATGATCGGCATCGGATTACTTTGGCTACGCAAGCGACGACAAATCGACAGGCCATCTTCGCCCGGCAACATTAAGTCGAGCACCATCAGGTGAAAGGATTCGCGGGTTAACAGGCGATCCATTTGCTCGGCGTTAGCGACGCTGCGCACCTGAAAACCCTGTTCGGTCAGATAACGCTCCAGCAGTGCGCGCAGGCGCATGTCATCATCGACGACCAGAATTTTGTAGTTTTCTTGCATTTCGATACTCCCAAAGGCGCTATTGCCCGAGCTGGTATTGTTAAAAAAGAAGCGTAACTGTGACAGCCATTAATGGTTTATATTCTAGCCGAAATTGTTACAAAGCATATTAAACAGCAGCTTATATCGCATTTATTTTGCTTTTACCCTGCCCAATTGCCCGTCATCGCCCGATCCGTCTTTTCTGAAATACGTCCATAAACTCTGCTCATCGCTGGCTCAGAATAGTGAATGTAAACTTTTGTCATGGCAAAACAGCGGGTTAGCTTAATGGATCTTGCCGGTTTGATTGTGATGCTGCTTTAACAGGCTATTAAGTGTCAGATTACTGCGCCCTGAGTCCAACTATTAGCAGAAAAAACTGGCATTTATTTTTTTCTCTTTACGCTAAGCCAGGAATATTCGCAGCGCACGAAAGATCGATCCAGTAATAAATCAAGTTAATCTTATTCGTTAGAAAACAACGCTTTTCAGCGCGGCCCTGGCAAACCTATATTCTCCCCGACAAACGTTGTTTATTTATCAGCCGGGAATAAATATGAACAAGATAATGTTGATTTGCTCGCTGGCACTGTTTATCAGCGGATACGTAATGGCTAACGAACCCGCAGGCGGCGTGGCCGCAGGGGCTCAGGCAACCACCGAAGCGAAAGGCGCTTCTGATGCGGAAGGCGTTGCCGTTGTGGGCGCGCTACTGGGCCTGGCCCTTGCTACCGCAGGCGGCGGCGATGGCTCCAGCACGGCAACCACCACCACAACCAGCACCATTCCACATTAAAATTGGTTAGGCACTACCTCAGGTCAAAAATTATAAGAACTTTGTTGCTGTTGTCTTTCGCCACCGGAGAATAAGCGTTGCCCGGGCTTTCTTAAAAAAGTCATTATTCTCCGCTTCTTTTTCCAGCGCAGGTTAAACGGCGTCGCTGTCATTTTGTTCCTGCCGATAATCAATCCGGTTAATAAACCAGATTTTTTCCCCTTCCGGCGTATTCACGCTCACTTCGTCATCCACTTCTTTTTTAATCAACGCGCGCGCCATCGGCGAATCAACAGAAATATAATTTTTCGCGTTTCCGTAGATTTCATCCGGGCCAACAATACGAAAGCTCTTTACCTCACCCTGTTCGTTTTCCACCTCCACCCAGGCGCCAAAAAAGACCTTGCCCTCCTGCTGTGGTGAATAATCAACAATTTTCAGTTCGGCAAGACATTTACGCAGATAGCGCACCCGTCGATCGATCTGACGCAGCAGGCGCTTGTTATAGGTGTAGTCTGCGTTTTCGGAACGATCGCCCAGACTGGCCGCCCAGGAGACAATTTTGGTGATCTCCGGGCGCTTTTCTTTCCACAGATAATCGTGTTCCGCCCTGAGCTTGTTATAACCTTCACGGGTAATCAGTTGCGTCTTCACACACCCATCCTGTCAGCTAAAACTAATGGTCCGGCAGCCTTACGCCGCCCTTTGGCGCTAATGGTACAACATCAAAAACCACCTGTGGTAAAACGCGCTCGGAATATGGCCTAAAGCGCGCCGCATCGCTGGTAATTTCGCCCTCCAGTCCGTATAACTGTCCGCTATTTCTCAAACTCTGTTAGCAAGATAGTTGAACCGATGATGAATGATTCACTGAACCGCATTATTGCAGGTGAACTTCAGGCGCGGGCTGAACAAGTTGATGCCGCAATCCGCCTGCTGGACGAAGGGAACACCGTGCCGTTTATTGCACGTTATCGTAAAGAAGTCACCGGCGGGCTTGATGATACCCAGCTGCGACAGCTGGAGACCCGCCTCGGTTACCTGCGAGAGCTGGAAGATCGCCGCCAGGCGATCCTGAAATCCGTTGCGGAACAGGGCAAACTCAGCGATGAACTCGCCGCCGCAATTCACGGTACGCTGAGCAAAACCGAACTCGAAGATCTTTACCTTCCCTATAAGCCGAAACGCCGTACCCGTGGACAGATCGCTATTGAAGCCGGGCTGGAACCGCTGGCGGACACACTGTGGCAGGATCCTTCTCATGAGCCAGAGCAGCTGGCCGCCCGCTTTGTAAATGCCGATAAAGGCGTAGCCGACGTGAAGGCGGCGCTGGATGGCGCACGCTATATCCTGATGGAGCGTTTCGCGGAAGATGCCGCTCTGCTGGCGAAAGTGCGCGACTATTTGTGGAAGAACGCGCATCTGGTGTCACGCGTGGTGGAAGGCAAAGAGGAACAAGGCGCGAAATTCCGCGACTATTTTGATCATCACGAAGCGCTGGCGACGGTGCCTTCGCATCGTGCGCTGGCGATGTTCCGTGGCCGCAACGAAGGCGTGCTGCAGCTGGCGCTCAATCCCGATCCGCAGTTTGATGAGCCGCCGCGTGAAAGTTACGGCGAACAGCTTATCAGCGAGCATCTGAACCTGCGTCTGAACAACGCGCCGGCAGACAGCTGGCGTAAGGCCGTGGTGAGCTGGACGTGGCGCATTAAAGTGCTGCTGCATCTGGAAACCGAGCTGATGGGCAGCGTGCGCGAGCGGGCGGAAGAAGAAGCGATTAACGTCTTTGCCCGCAACCTGCACGATCTGCTGATGGCGGCACCGGCTGGCATGCGTGCCACAATGGGCCTCGATCCGGGCCTGCGCACCGGGGTAAAAGTTGCCGTGGTGGATGCCACCGGCAAGCTGGTCGCCACCGACACCATCTATCCGCACACCGGCCAGGCAGCGAAGGCAGCGGCGGCGGTTGCGGCGCTCTGCACCCGTCATCAGGTTGAACTGGTGGCGATTGGCAACGGCACCGCGTCACGTGAAACCGAGCGCTTCTTCCTGGAAGTGCAAAAACAGTTTCCTCAGGTTACGGCGCAAAAAGTTATCGTCAGCGAAGCGGGCGCATCGGTTTACTCAGCGTCTGAGCTGGCGGCGCTGGAGTTCCCCGACCTTGATGTTTCCCTGCGCGGCGCGGTTTCTATCGCACGTCGTCTGCAGGATCCGCTGGCAGAGCTGGTGAAAATCGATCCGAAATCGATCGGCGTTGGCCAGTATCAGCATGACGTCAGCCAAAGCCAGCTGGCGAAAAAGCTGGATGCGGTAGTGGAAGACTGCGTAAACGCCGTTGGTGTCGATCTAAATACCGCTTCCGTAGCGCTGCTGACGCGCGTAGCCGGACTGACGCGCATGATGGCGCAAAATATTGTGAACTGGCGTGATGAAAACGGTCGCTTCCGCAGCCGTCAGCAGCTGCTGAAAGTCAGCCGTCTCGGTCCAAAAGCCTTTGAACAGTGTGCTGGCTTCCTGCGCATTAATCAGGGCGATAATCCACTGGATGCCTCAACGGTGCATCCGGAAGCCTATCCGGTGGTAGAGCGTATTCTGGAGGCAACCCGCCAGTCGCTACGTGAGCTGATGGGTAACCCGAATGAGCTGCGCAACCTGAAAGCGGTCGACTTTACCGACGATCGTTTTGGCGTGCCGACGGTCAGCGATATTCTTAAAGAGCTGGAAAAGCCAGGCCGCGATCCGCGTCCGGAATTCAAAACGGCACAGTTTGCTGAAGGCGTGGAAACCATGAACGATCTGCTGCCGGGCATGGTGCTGGAAGGCGCAGTGACTAACGTAACTAACTTCGGTGCGTTCGTGGATATCGGCGTGCATCAGGATGGACTGGTGCATATCTCCTCGCTCTCCGACAAATTTGTCGAAGATCCACATACCGTAGTGAAAGCGGGCGATATCGTTAAGGTCAAGGTGCTGGAGGTGGATTTGCAGCGTAAGCGTATTGCGCTGACCATGCGTCTGGATGAGCAGCCGGGTGAAACCGCTTCGCGCGCTGCGCCACGTAGCCAGGAGCGCGCCAATAACCGCCCGACGGCGAAACCACGCGCGCGTGGCAACAGCACTCTCTCTGGCAACAGTGCGATGAGCGATGCGCTGGCCGCGGCGCTGGGTAAAAAACGCTAACAACTTTAAGGGCGGCCAGGTGCCGCCCTTTGTATTATGTTTGTTCTAAATCAACATTAACGATAATCGTTCTCATTAATATGGTGCCGTTTTGTTCTTGCCGCCTTAAGCGACAGTCAATGAGGTGCACCCTATGCCACTATTTGCCCGCCAACACTATCAAATTCTTGGTTTTTCTTCCGCCGTTAGCCCGGCTTACCGGCAAAAACTCCTTTCTCTTGGGCTGTTGCCCGGTGCCTGTTTCCAGGTGATGCGTATTGCGCCGCTGGGCGATCCGCTCCAGATCCAGACAGGACGCGTTAGCCTGATGCTGCGCAAAAAGGATCTGGCGCTGCTGCAGCTACAGCCGATGGCGGAGGTGGCATGAAAAGCTGCACTATTGGTCTGCTGGGTAATCCCAACGCCGGAAAAACCACCCTGTTTAATCAGCTTACCGGCGCACGTCAGCGCGTGGGCAACTGGGCCGGCGTTACCGTAGAGCGTAAAGAGGGCTTCTTCACCGCTGGCGAGACGCGGGTAACTTTAATCGATCTTCCCGGCACCTATTCGCTCACCACCCTTTCTCAGCAGGCGTCGCTCGACGAGCAGATCGCCTGCCACTTTGTTTTAAGCCAGCAGGCAGACCTGCTGATTAATGTTGTGGACGCCTGTAATCTTGAGCGCAACCTCTATCTTACGCTGCAGTTGCGTGAGCTGGGTGTGCCCTGCATCGTCGCGCTCAATATGCTGGATATGGCGGAAAGCCAACGCATTACCATCGATATACCCGCGTTGGCGCAGCGCCTTGGCTGTCCGGTAGTGCCCGTGGTTTCAACGCGCGGCAGCGGGCTGGATCGCCTGAAACAGCTGATTGACCAAGGCGCTCCCGTCTGCGCGCCGCTGGAGGTCTGCTATCCGGCTGAACTGAACAGCGCTGTCGATCGGCTGGCGGCTACGATGCCGGTCAACGAAAGCCGTCAGCAGCGGCGCTGGCTGGCGCTACAGCTGCTGGAAGGCGATGTCTATAGCCGCCAGCAGATAAGCGATGTGACGCAACAGCATTTAACCGAGCTGGAGACCCAACTCTCATCAGATATTGCGATAAATATCGTCGCCGCACGCTATGAAAAGCTGGCGTCGATTTGCGCTGAAGTCAGCAATCAACATTTGATGGCGCCGCATCGGCTGTCGCAGCGTCTGGATAATCTGGTGTTGAACCGCTGGCTAGGCTTGCCGATCTTTTTGCTGATGATGTATCTGATGTTCGTGCTGGCGATCAATATCGGCGGCGCAATCCAGCCGCTGTTCGACATCGGCTCAACGGCACTGTTTATTCATGGTATGCAGTGGCTTGGCGCTATGCTGCATTTCCCCGTCTGGCTGACACTGTTTCTTGCTCAGGGCATCGGCGGCGGGATCAATACGGTGCTGCCGCTGGTGCCACAGATTGGTTTAATGTATCTGTTTCTCTCCTTTATGGAAGACTCCGGCTATATGGCGCGCGCTGCCTTCGTGGTCGATCGGCTGATGCAATCGCTTGGCCTGCCGGGAAAATCTTTTGTGCCGCTGATTGTCGGCTTTGGCTGTAACGTCCCTGCGGTAATGGGCGCGCGCACGCTGGATGCCCCACGCGAACGGTTGATTACGGTGATGATGGCGCCTTTCATCTCCTGCGGGGCCAGGCTGGCGATTTTTGCCGTGTTCTCTGCCGCCTTCTTTGGCGCGCACGGCGCGCTGGTGGTGTTTAGCCTGTATCTCACCGGCATCGTGATGGCGGTGTTAACCGGTCTGTTGCTAAAGCATACGCTGCTGCGCGGCGAAGCCTCGCCTTTCGTGATGGAGCTGCCAAGCTGGCACGTTCCGCATCTGAAAAGCCTGCTCTTGCAAGCCTGGCAGCGGCTGCACGGCTTTGTGCTGCGCGCCGGGAAAGTGATTGTGATTGCCAGCATTTTTATTGGCGGGCTGAATAGCTTCTCGTTTAATGGTCAGCCGGTTAACAGCATCAATGATTCGGCGCTGGCCAGCGTTAGCCGGGTGATTACTCCGCTGCTGGCGCCTATCGGCATCCAGCCCGATAACTGGCAAGCCTCGGTCGGCCTGCTGACAGGCGCAATGGCCAAAGAGGTGGTGGTCGGTACGCTGAATACGCTCTATACCGCCGAAGCGCTGCATGAAGAGCCGTTCAATGTCTACGACTGGAGCCTGAAAGCGGAACTTGCCGATGCGGTAACGGAAACCTGGCAGGGCCTGAAAGAGACGCTGACTTTCAGCGTACTGGCTAACCCTATTGAGGCCAGTAAAGGCGATGGCGAAATGGCGGGCGGCGCGATGGGGAAAATGAGCCGCCAGTTTGGCAGCGATGCCGCCGCTTTCAGCTACCTGCTGTTTGTGCTGCTTTACATTCCCTGCGTCTCGGTGATGGGCGCGATTGCGCGTGAAAGCAGCCGTCGCTGGATGGGCTTTTCAATTCTGTGGGGGTTAAACGTTGCTTACTCCCTTGCCACGCTGTTCTGGCAGTTTTCGCGAATCAATGAGCAACCGCTTACCAGCAGCCTGATTATTTTGCTGGTGCTGCTGTTTAACAGCGCCCTGCTGCTGCTGTTACGGCGGATTAAACTGCCACCGCAGCGCATTCCGATTCGGGTGTTGCCGGTGGAAAGCTATGAAAAGCCGTTAAGAAGCGGAGAATGCCATTAGCCAACCAGGCGACGGCAATTTTAGCCAGGCGGCTCCCATCCTGAGAAAGGGAGTCGCTGTAGCGGTTGCGATTTTAGCCTGGCGGTCTACAGTAAAAACTAACGCCCTTGCGAACCTAATGCTGCAGCCTGCCGGATAAACATGGATATTATCAATAACTTAATCGATAAGATCTACCAGGACACTTTTCCAATGGCCGCGCGGGAGCGCCTGCTGTCACACATTCGCGCCGCCCGTGATGCGATAAAAAAACCGCGTAAGCCGCACTGGGATGAAAAAGATGTGGTGCTGATAACCTATGCCGATCAGTTCCGCGAGCCGGAAGCGCCGACGCTTGCCACGTTTTCACGCTTTTACCAGCAGCATTTGCAGTCCACTTTTAACCTGGTTCACCTGCTGCCTTTCTTCCCCTGGTCATCCGACGACGGTTTTTCCGTGATTGATTATCATCAGGTCAATCCCATATGCGGCGAATGGCGCAACGTGGCTGAACTGCATACGCATACGCGTTTGATGTTCGATTTTGTTTGCAACCATATCTCTGCACGCAGCGCCTGGTTTAAACATTATCTGGCCTGCGATCCCGGCTGGGACGATTTTTTTATCAGTATGCCGCCCGGCACCGATTTAAGCAGCGTGACCCGCCCGCGTACTTCACCGCTGCTGACCCCTTTTGAGCGTAGCGATGGTCATACCCACTATATCTGGACCACCTTTAGCGCCGATCAGATAGACCTGAACTTCGCCAGCCCGGAAGTGCTGATTCGTATGGTTGACGTGCTGCTGGAATACCTGAAAAAAGGGGCCGATTACGTCAGGCTGGATGCGGTGGGCTATATGTGGAAAACGCCTGGCACACGCTGTATTCACCTGGAAAATACCCATCTGCTGGTGAAGCTGTTCCGCGCCATTGCCGACGTGGTCGCACCTGGCACCGTGATCATTACCGAAACCAATGTGCCGCATCAGGACAATATCAGCTACTTTGGCAACGGTCAGGATGAAGCGCAGATGGTTTATCAATTCTCGCTGCCGCCGCTGGTACTACATGCTATTCATAACGGCTCGGCGCGCGCGCTGCGCCAGTGGGCGGCGGGCCTCGATTTGGGCGGCGGCGGCACGACCTTTTTTAACTTTCTCGCCTCACATGATGGCATCGGCCTCAACCCGGCGCGTGGCATTCTGCCGGAAGTTGAGATCGTTTCGCTGGTGCGTGACCTGGCGCTGGAAGGCGCACTGATCTCTTATAAAAATAATCCGGACGGCACCACCAGCCCGTATGAGATCAATGTCACCTACATGGATGCCTTGAACAAGCAGAACGATGACGATGATACGCGCATCCGGCGTTTTATGCTGGCACATGCGATTCTGCTGGCTTTCCCCGGCGTTCCCGCCATCTATATCCAGAGCATTCTTGGCTCGCGCAACGATCAGGAAGGCGTCAAAGTCGCCGGTCATAACCGCGCCATCAATCGGGAAAAATATGCGCTCTCAGCGATCGAAAAAGCGTTGTCCGGCGGCAATTATCTCCAACAGCAGGTTTTTAACCGCCTCAGTGCGCTGATACAGCTGCGTACGCGTCAGCCTGCGTTTCATCCTGATAATCCAATGGAGATCCTCAACAGTGAAAATACGCTGTTAATGATGCGGCGCTATTCATCAACGGGCGATAACAGTCTGCTGTGCGTGTTTAATCTGAGCGGCAAAAGCGTGGAGGCGACGCTGCCGGAAGCGAAGAAATATCGCGATATTGTTGAGCAGGCGCTGATTGATGGTTCGCAGCCGGTAACGCTGCCGCCGTGGCACTATCTGTGGCTGAAAGGTTAAGCAGGCATAACCGGTATGCCTGCTTAAAGATTACTTATAGACGTCTGCCGTAGCGCTGAAACGCCCGTGTTCGCGTCCGGCGATCACCAGAAAGTATTTGCCGCCCTTCTCATCCGCCAGCTTTGACAGTTCACGTTTGGCATCCATTGGCGAGGTGGTTTCCGCCGTGGTATTCACCGTGCCGATTTTCTCCAGATTCATTTTCTGCACATCTTCTTTCGTCACTTCCTGTGCCGCCAGCGCAGAGAATGAGAGACCACCCAGCAGACAAGTTACAGCAATAGTTTTAATGATATTCATAGTACACCTTCGTCATAAGTTAACTGAAAAACTCAGACCGCCGAAGAATACAATGAGATAGGGGTATACAGCGCCCTGCTCCCTGGCAGACTCATACAGTCATGATCAGCGGCCTTGCTCAGTTACAATTATTAACGCCAGGTGATATTTTGCCAGCTAAAGGGATAAAGTTTCTTAAACTGAATCGCTGAACGCTTTGACCGCCGTACAAAATTCCTGCGTATGCGAGATAAAGGGCGCATGGGCGGCTTTTTCTATAATCAGAGAGGCGCTGGCAGGCCAGCGCTGATCCAGCAGCGTAGCGACTTTACGTGGTACCAGCCCATCCAGATAGCCATAAATACGCAGCAGCGGAACCTGAAGCCTGTCCATTTCATCGCGTAAGTCCGTACTCCGTAAAATCTCCAGCCCACCCGCCAACACCTCCACCGTGGGTATCGGCTGCGACAGCACCACCTCTTTTAACGACCGGGCATCTTGCCTGGCGCTTTGTGTGCCCAGCGTTTGCAGCGCCAGAAAACGTTCAACGGTGCGCTGATAATCCTCGCTAAGCTGTTGCTGAAAGCCGGTCAGCGTCTCTGGCTTTATCCCCGGCCAGCTCTCTTCATCGGCGGTAAAACGAGGCGATGAGGCGACGGTAATCAGGCCAGTAACCTGTTGCGGATAACGCAGCGCCAGCCGGCTGGCAACCAGACCGCCTAACGACCAACCCAGATAGAGTGCCTTTTCCGGCAGATGGGGCAGCAGAGCGTCGATCATCCCATTCAACGTTAACGCGCCAAATCCCTGACTGCGGCCAAAACCCGGCAGGTCCACCACATGCAGCCGAAAATGTGCGCTGAGCGGCTCCGCAATGCAACGCCATACTTCCGCGTTCAGTCCCCATCCGTGTAACAGCACAAGATCGCGATTGCCGGTGCCGGTTGTATGCCAGTAAAGCTGCGCCATCGGTTATTGTCTCACTGTTGCTTAATTAAGGAGGTCGCTATGCTACCAATGCAGGGAGGCTGTTGGCTATGCCAGATACCGCTGGCGCTGCCGGTGCAGGGATTATGCAGCTACTGTTTACGCGCGCTGCCGCCGTTACCGCTTTGTTGCCCGCGCTGCGGCTTACCTGCAGGCGATGCGCTTGTGCCCTGCGGTCGCTGCCTGCAGCGCCCGCCGCCCTGGCAGCAGCTGATCGCCGTAAGCGATTACTGTTCGCCTTTAAGCTTTCTGATTGCCCGCTATAAATTCTCTGGCCGCACCGCACTCTCTGTGATGCTGGCGCGGCTGATTTTGCTAAGCTGGTTAGCGGCCAGACGTCAGCGCGGCCTGCCTCGTCCCGATTTAATACTGGCTGTGCCGCTGCATCATCAGCGCGCCTGGCGACGCGGTTTTAATCAGGCTGACCTGCTGGCCCGTTCGCTGGCTCGCTGGCTAAGCTGTACTTATGACCCTCAGGCTTTAACGCGCCGCCGCGCTGCTCTTATTCAGCATCGACTTGGGGCGCAAGCGCGTAAGCGCAACCTGCGCGGCGCTTTTCAACTTGAAATCACCGTTCAGGATCGCCATATCGCCCTGATTGATGATGTGGTGACCACCGGTAACACGGTCGCGGAAGTGAGCCGTCTGCTGATGCGCGCCGGAGCCGCCAGCGTCCAGATTTGGTGCCTTTGCCGTACCTTGTAGAGCGTCGGCGATGGGCGTATTATAACCAACTAAATTAGTCAACTATTGAGCAACTGCCATGATCCGAATTACCGATGCAGCCCAGGACCATTTTGCAAAACTGCTTTCAAATCAGGAAGAAGGCACTCAAATCCGCGTGTTCGTGATTAATCCGGGCACCCCAACGGCCGAATGTGGCGTGTCATATTGCCCACCGGATGCGGTAGAGCCGAGCGATACCGAACTGAAGTTTGAAAAGCTTTCCGCCTATGTGGATGAGCTGAGCGCGCCCTACCTTGAAGATGCTGAGATCGATTTCGTTACCGATAACCTTGGCTCTCAGCTGACGCTGAAAGCGCCAAACGCCAAAATGCGTAAAGTGTCTGATGACGCACCGCTGCTGGAGCGCGTTGAATATCTGCTGCAGGCACAGATTAACCCGCAGCTGGCCGGACACGGCGGCCGCGTAACGCTGATGGAAATCACCGACGAAGGCTACGCCATTCTGCAGTTTGGCGGCGGCTGTAACGGCTGTTCCATGGTCGATGTGACGCTGAAAGAAGGGATTGAGAAAGAGCTGCTGGCTGCGTTCCCTGAACTGAAAGGCGTGCGCGATCTTACCGAACACCAGCGCGGCGAACACTCTTACTACTAAGCGTGGGCCGATGGCTGCGCTGGTCTGCCTGAGGCAGAGAACAGAACGTGATAAAAGGCGGCTTTGAGGCCGCCTTTATATTTAGTTCAGTCATCCAGAATTTCTTTTGCTTTAAATTTCCATTTCCTTGATTTTATTAACACCCTATCGCTAACTAGCGCCTTCTATTGAATTAATTAGCTTGCATACTCTATCAATATTATTTGTTGCATACTCCATAGTAGATAAATAAATGATTCTGATTTTATCAAAATCATTAATCAAGAATTGCCACTGCAAGCCAGGTGCACAAATAATGATTTCTGCATATTGTTTTATTTCATCAATATTAGCCTCAGAAGTATCTTGCTCAACGACCCAGGGATAACCTTCTCTTTTAAGGTAATCAGCTAACGTTTGAATGTAACTTTTTTCACGAAACCATGAGAATATGGCACTTGTTATTGGCGGCGCTCTCCCTAACATTGGGCTTGAGTTATTAACAAAAATTATTTTCCTTTGCATAAATCCGTCCTTACGATTATTAATTAACGAAAAGCGTTACACTGAAATACCTAAGCGACTCAACAAGCGAAAAAATGCACTTTTAAATTTCCTGCATTTACTTTATGGTTATTACCACTACCATCGCCGTTATTAAATAAAGACTCAAATGGAAGATTCAGGGATCGTTGCTTACAAGGAGCCAGTAACATGAATAAACTCACCTTCCCGCAAAATCTTTATACCACAAAGCATGAATTTAACGAGTATGGGACAGATGATATGCGGTATGGCGATATAACCGCCGCACGTCTTAAAAAAGAGTTCCGGCTGACCAATATCTCTAATATAGTCGATCCCTGGACCATGACCCGCCTAACGGCTTTTGATAATCCTCAGTCACGATTTTTCGGCGCACATAGCGGCAACAGACACAGTGCCACGCTCAGCGCGCAACAGTGTGCCAGGCTACTATTTGAAGAGATACAGGTTACCTCATTGCCCTTTGCATGCGTAGGCCCCTGGAAGTATCTTATCAATCGGATGCTTCAGCATTTCCAGCATGGTACAGGTATGCCATTTACTGATATGCAGCTTGATGCGGCCTATAAAAATCAAATTATTAATGATAATACAAAAAACAGTAGTTTAGCCGCTATTAAGGAGGTAATAAATAAGCGTATCAATTATGAGAAAAAAATCATTCCTCCGGAAACGCTTTCTGCCATAACGGAAGAAATCAGCTACAGGACTCTGCCAAAATTTGATTCAATGATACACGACAAAATCAATGGGTTAGGCATTACCATACATGACGTCTACGCTACACGTATAGATTTATTAAGTCTGGAAATCAGTGAAAAAGGCTGGCGCGCGCAGGTAAAGTATACCGGGCAGGATCATTTCGGCCTGGACGTTGACGATATTCAAAAGGCTAAATTTAAGCAATTCCAGTTTTTCAGGATATGGTTTATTCTACAACGCTTTGATCAATTCGGGTTCCGCCCCTTCTTAACCAATATGGAAGCGACAATTACTCTCGAGGAAAAGCGCCCATGAGCAGGAAAAAATCATTTCACTTTCTCATTTTTATCATGATTACGGCTATGGGTATTTATCTTTATCTGGATAACCGGCGCGTTAACATTATTGATGCACATCATGGCATATACTCTGCCGCAATTCTGGTCGATCATTTACCTGTTACCGCCTCATCGGCGATTAACTGGTGGCTGGAAAATCAGAACGCTATCCGGGAAAAATATCATATTCCCTCTGAAGAGGCGGGCGGGCCATCCAACTTTACCGTTTTTGCTTTTGGCGACGGCTACCAGAAAGAGGATGAGAACGATATGCTCTGTTTTGATGATGTGCCTCCCCCTGAAAACTGCATCGTCAAAGAGATACTGTTAACGGTTGGTCGCAACCGTGAGGGTAATATCCGATTCGCCTTTGGCAACGCTGCCTATATTCGCTATGCCGATGGCCGTATTATTGAATTAAAAAAACAAACATACCACTGACGGCTACGGGGTTCTTATTCCGGACCCATGACGCTTTACCGGTATGATAATAGTGCAGCAACCCGGCTTTACCCGAAAAAAGACCCGACCCGTCTTTATCTGACCGGCCGGGCTTGATGATTAACTGCCTTTAGCTTTGCGTCGCCGATCCAGATCCTTAATCAGCTGATTGATATGTTCATCGCTAAACATCTCAATCAGCGTGTGGCTCAGCTTGCGCCGCCAGTTGGGATATTGATCCACCGTGCCCGGCACGTTCACCGGCTGTTCCATATCCAGCCAGTCTTCCGGCTGCAGGCCCAGCAGCGCGCTGCCGCTATCAGCAATATAGCGCAGCATACCGCGGTTCAGCTCCGGCGACATCACCAGCTTCTCAGCACGCTTGCCCAGCTTCTTCGGTACGCAGCCCTGCTCATGCAGCGCATCCAGCAGGGCCTGCTTTTGCCGCTCACGGTTTTCATACAGTCCTTTCAGCACTACCTTATCCGGATAAAGCCCCAGCTCCTCGCCCAGTGTCAGATCGCCTGCGCTCCAGAACCCCCGCAGCGTCGGCAAATCGTGCGTGGCGCCGCTGGCCATCGACTGGCGCGGCCACTGCTGCGGCGCGCGATAGCGATCGGCGCTCTCCTGCTCAAAATAGAGCACCTTCCAGGAGTAGATCCCGCTGCGGCGCAGCTTGCCAATAATTTCCTGCGGCACCGTACCCAGATCCTCCCCGATCACCATACAGCGATTCCGCTGGCTTTCCAGCGCCAGGATCGCCAGCAGATCGTCAACCGGATAGGAGATATAGGCACCGTGATTCGCCGTCATCCCATAGGGGATCCACCACAGGCGCAGCAGCGACATCACATGATCGATACGCAACGCGCCGCAGCTGGCCATATTGGCGCGCAGCATCTCAATAAATGGCTGATAGGCCCGCGCCGCCATAACATGCGGATCCATTGGCGGTAGCCCCCAGTTCTGTCCCAGCGGCCCCAGAATATCCGGTGGCGCGCCAACCGAGGCTTGCAGGCAGTAAAGCTCAGGATCGCACCAGGTTTCCGCCCCGCCCTCCGCCACGCCAACGGCTAAATCGCGATACAGGCCAACCGACATGCCGCGCTGCTGACAAACCTGCCAGCACTCATCAAACTGGCGATTAGCCAGCCACTGCAGCCACAGCCAGAAATGAACCTCATCCTGATTTTCACGGCAAAACTGCTGTACCGCCTCGCTGTTGGCCCGGCGATACGCTTCCGGCCAGGCAGGCCAGCCCCAGCTTTGCCCGTCTTGCTGCAGCATCGCTGCATGAAGCGCATCGTATGCCGCCTGGCTGTAAAGACTCTCACCGCCAGCGCTGACAAAATCGGCAAAATGACGTCGCGTTTCATCCTGCTCGTCACGCTCAGAGTACTGCGCCCATGCCAGCCGCAGACCTTCAATTTTTAACTGATTAACCGCGCTATAGTCCACCCAGTCTGACTGGCGCGCCGCCTCTACCCGACGCTGCGTCTCTTTCTTTTTCCACCAGCGTTGCGCCGCTGCGCTCTGCTGGAAATCGGGCACACGCTCTACGTCGATATAGATGATATTCATCCAGCGACGCGATGAAGGACTGTAAGGACTGGCGCTTTCCGGGCTGGCGGGATAAAGAGAGTGAATGGGATTGAGGCCGATAAAATCGCCGCCGCGATCGGCTATTTGCATCAGCATTGCGCTTAAATCGCCAAAATCACCGATGCCCCAGTTGCGGGCGGAGCGCAACGTATACAGCTGCACGCAGGCCCCCCAAAGTTTTTTGCCCTCCAGCAGCGGCTGCGGTTCATAGCAGCGCTGCGGCGCAATAATCACCCGGCAGGCCCACTGTTTTTTGCCCTGCGTTAGCGTCAACTGGTGATAGCCCTGCGGCAGACGCGGCGGTAGCGCAAAGGCTTCACCGCCCTGCGCTTCGCCCTGCCAGGTTTTGCCCTGCTCGGTCTGTAGCTGCCAGTGAAACTGACCGCTGCCGCCAGGCGCAATTGTACGTTTTTGCCGTCCGCTAAATACTTTTACCGGCGGAAGCGGCGCGTTGCTGGCCGCGCGCGGAAATCCCATCGCCTCCAGCAGCAGCTGGCGGGTTTCTGCGCCGATCGCTTCCGGCTCCCCTTTGGCATTGATATAGCTGGCAGCAATCCCGGCCGCGCTGGCGTCCTTCTCAAGCTGAGTTAAATCCATAACGCTTCCTGAATCCGTGTTCTGTTCTGAACGGCCTGCGCCGCTCGCCCTTAACGTTTGCTCTGCCAGATACGCTGTTGATAATCGCGGATGGAGCGGTCGGAACTGAACATACCGGTACGCGCGGTATTAAGAATCGCGCTACGTGTCCAGGCTTCTTGATCGCGCCATAGCGCTTCGACGCGCTCCTGCGCCACGATATAGTCGGCAAAGTCCGCCAGTACCATCCAGGGATCGCCATTTTTGGTCAGGCTCTCCAGCAGCAGATCAAAAGCATGTTTATCGCCCTGGCTGAAATGGCCTTTTTCCATCTCTTTCAGTAACCCGTCGAGATGCTTGTCTTTCTTACGCAGCTTTTTCGGATCGTAGCCTTTGGCTTTTAACGCCTTCACTTCATCAACGGTATTGCCGAAGATAAAGATATTCTCTTCACCCACCTGCTCGGCAATTTCCACGTTCGCGCCGTCAAGGGTGCCGACGGTCAGCGCGCCATTCAGCGCCAGCTTCATATTGCCGGTGCCGGACGCCTCATAACCCGCCGTCGATATCTGTTCCGAGAGATCCGCCGCCGGGATCATCAGCTCCGCGACGGTTATGCGATAGTCCGGAATAAATACCACCTTCAACCGATCGCCGATCAGCGGATCGTTATTGATCACCTCCGCTACTTTATTAATGGCATAGATAATATTTTTTGCCAGGTAGTAGCCGGGCGCGGCTTTGGCACCAAACAGGAAAACGCGTGGCACTTTATCCCGTTGTGGGTTGTCGCGCAGCTGACGATAGCAGTGCAGGATATGCAGTAGCCCAAGGTGCTGACGTTTGTATTCATGCAGACGTTTGATTTGCACATCAAACAGCGCCCCGGGATTAACCTCAATGCCGGTCACCTGGCGGATGTAATCGGTCAGGCGCTGTTTATTATCTTGTTTAATCTGGCGATAGCGCTGGCGGAACGCTTTATCCTCTGCATACGGCTCCAGCGCTTTTAGCGCATCCAGCTGCGTGACCCAGTCGCTGTTGCCCAGCGTCTCGTCAATCAGCGTAGCCAGCGCCGGGTTGCACTGTTTCAGCCAGCGACGCGGCGTAATGCCGTTGGTGACATTATGAAATTTATGCGGCCACAGCTGGTGATATTCCGGGAAGAGATCCTTTACCACCAGATCGGAGTGCAGCGCCGCGACACCATTCACCGCAAAACCGCTGACCACGCAAAGGTTCGCCATGCGCACCTGTTTATCGTACAGCACCGCCACTTTTTCCCAGATTTTCTCATCGCCAGGCCACTGCTTGTTCACCAACTTTTTAAAGCGCTGATTGATCTCTTTGATAATCATGAAATGACGCGGCAGCAGCGAGCGCACCAGACGTTCATCCCAGCGTTCCAGCGCTTCCGGCATCAGCGTATGGTTGGTATAGGCGAAGACGTTACTGGTGATCTGCCAGGCCTCATCCCAGCTCAGCTGATGCTCATCCAGCAGAACACGCAGCATTTCCGGAATAGCGATAGTCGGGTGGGTATCGTTAAGCTGGATGACCTCATAATCGGGCAGTTCCGCCAGCTGGCGTCCCGCCTGATGATGGCGGCGCAGAATATCCGCCACCGAGCAGGCGCACTGAAAATATTGCTGCATCAGGCGCAGGCGCTTGCCTTCCTGATGGTTGTCGTTGGGATAGAGCACTTTAGTCAGCTTCGCCGCATCGATCCCATGCTGCTCCGCCTGCAGAAATTTACCGTTATTAAACAGTGTTAAATCAAAGGGCTCTGCATGAGATGCCTGCCACAGACGCAGCGGCTGTGCTAAACCGTTGCGATAGCCGATAACCGGCAGATCCCAGGCTTCGCCGCGCAGCATAAATGCCGGTTCCCAGCACAGGGAGCCGTCACTGTTTTTTACCACTTTACCGCCGATGCCAACGTCCACATCCAGAGCGGCGTTATGGCGAAACCAGGGATAGCTGCCACGCTGCCAGTCATCTGGCGCTTCGCGCTGTTGGCCATGATCGAAGCACTGACGGAACAGGCCGTACTGATAGTTAAGCCCGTAACCGTGAGCTGCCTGGCCCACCGTCGCCATTGAATCAAGATAGCAGGCCGCCAGCCGGCCCAGACCACCGTTGCCCAGCGCCGGATCCACTTCCTCCTCCAGCAGATCGCTAAGCGCAATGCCCTGCTGCGCAAGCAGTGCCTTTACATCGTCATACCAGCCAAGGTTAATCAGGTTATTGCCGGTCAGACGCCCGATCAGAAACTCCATCGACAGATAGTTAACGTGGCGCTGTTGTTCGTCTGGTTTCGCTAACGGCTGTTCCGCCAGAAGTTCTGCCAGCGCTGCGCTGACCGCTTGCCACCACTGATGTCGGGTCATCTCACTGGCGCTGCTCAGCCCGAGATATTGCCACTGGCGTGTTAACGCCGCCTCAAAACGTGTGTGACTGAATTTTTGCTGCGACATACGTGTCTCTTCCGCTAAGTGAATGGTTTCGCAAATAATTGATACACATGCTGACGTTAACCCCCTGCGGCGGCATCCTCCTGTAGCCAGATTCATCAGGGAGGAGCCGCAGGGCGTAGGAAAAAGTGTGACCGATGGCAGGTTAACTTAAGATGTCATAGCGAAAAAAAGCGCCTTTTCAGCGGCGTTTTGTGGCTTTTTTTACAAGAAAGCGTCAAAAAACAATAAGGAAATGTGATGAGGTGCAACTTAATGAACTCTGGTCGGAGGCCATTCTTGCATTAACGCGCGGCAGCACAGAAAGTACTTAATTACGCAGCGTAAAATAATTCCCTTTGTTTCCTTCTATTTCACCACAGTGAAGTGTCGCCATGCTGATACCATCGAAACTCAGCCGTCCTCTGCGGCTTCAGAACACCATTGTTCGGGAGCGTTTGATAGCCAGGCTTGCGAACATTGCGCACTACCGTTTAGCCCTGATTAGTAGCCCTGCCGGCTATGGCAAAACCACGCTGGTGGCGCAGTGGGCGGCGGATAAAAGCGATCTGGGATGGTATTCGCTGGATGAGAGCGATAACTACCCTGAGCGTTTTGCTAACTATTTTATGGCGGCAGTACAGCAGGCCACTGACGGGCACTGCGTGCGTAGCGAAGCGCTGGCGCAAAAACGTCAGTATGCCAGCCTTAGCGCGCTCTTTTCCCAGCTGTTCGTGGAGCTTTCCGAATGGCATCGGCCGCTTTACCTGGTGATTGACGACTACCATCTGCTGACCAACGATGCCATTCATCAGGCGATGCGCTTTTTTATTCGTCATCAGCCGGAAAACCTGACGCTGATTATCCTTTCGCGTAATTTGCCCTCGCTGGGCATCGCTAACCTGCGCGTACGCGAGCAACTGCTGGAAATTAACAGTCAGTCGCTGGCCTTTACGCCACAGGAGGCGAAACAGTTTTTTGATTGCCGCCTGCAGCGCCCTATCGGCGCAGATGATTCGCAGCGGTTGTGCGATGAAGTTGCCGGCTGGGCAACCGCGCTACAGTTGATTGCCCTGACGGAGCGTCAATCCAATACCCCAACTCATCACTCCGCGCAGCGTCTGTCAGGCATTAACGCCAGCCATCTTTCCGACTATCTGGTGGATGAGGTGCTGGACTGCGTAGACGCGGCGACGCGTAACTTTTTGTTACGCAGTTCCGTGCTGCGTTCTATGAACGATATGCTGATTGCTCACCTGACCGGCGAAGAAAATGCACAGCTGCGGCTGGAAGAGACAGAGCGTCAGGGCTTATTTCTTCAGCGCATGGACGACAGTGGAAAATGGTTTAATTTTCACCCGCTGTTTGCCACCTTTTTACGCCAGCGCTGTCAGTGGGAGCTGAGCAGCGAACTGCATAAGCTGCATCGGGCGGCGGCAGAGGGCTGGATGGCGCTCGGCTACGCCGGAGAAGCAATTCATCATGCGCTGGCGGCGGAAGATACTCATCTGCTGCGCGACATTTTGCTGCATCATGCCTGGTCCCTGTTTAACCATAGCGAACTGGCACTGCTGGAAGAAGGGCTTAAAGCGCTGCCGTGGCAGCTGCTGGTTGATAATCCCCGCTTGATTCTGTTGCAGGCCTGGCTGGCGCAAAGCCAGCATCGCTACGGCGAAGTAAATCTTTTGCTGGCACGTGCTGAAGAAGAGATGACGCGGCAACAGATCGCTATCGATGCAGTTCTGAGCGCTGAATTTGATGCGCTACGCGCGCAGGTGGCGATTAACGCCGGGAAGCCCGAAGAAGCGGAGCGGCTGGCTAATCAGGCGCTGGCGAACCTGCCGCTGGCAAACTACTACAGCCGTATTGTCGCCACCTCGGTAAAAGGAGAGGTTCTGCACTGTCAGGGGCAGCTGGAGGCCGCGCTGGCCACCATGCAGCAGACTGATGAGATGGCGCGCCACTATAACAGCTGTCATTACGCGCTCTGGGCGCTGCTGCAACAGAGCGAGATCTTGTTGGCGCAGGGCTTTTTACAGACCGCTTACGATATTCAGGAAAAGGCCTTTGCGCTGATTAACGAAGAAGGGCTGGAACAGTTGCCGATGCATGAGTTCCTGCTGCGTATTCGCTCGCAGTTGCTCTGGTCCTGGGCGCGCCTTGATGAGGCAGAAGCCACCGCCCGTAAAGGGCTGGAAGTGCTGGCAAACTTCCAGCCGCAGCAGCAGTTACAGTGTCTGGCGATGCTGGCGAAATGCGCGCTGGCGCGTGGCGATCTGGACAATGCACGTCGTCACTTGATTCGCTGTGAGAATCTGCTTGGCAACGGTCAGTATCACAGCGACTGGGTAACCAACGCCGACAAACCGCGCGTGATTTACTGGCAACTCACTAACGATAAGGTCGCCGCGGCTAACTGGCTGCGGCTGACGCCAAAACCACCTACTGCCGATAACCACTTTTTGCAGGGCCAGTGGCGGAATATCGCACGCGTGCAAATTCTGCTGGGCCATTATGAAGAAGCCGAAGTGGTGCTGGATGAACTGAATGAAAGCGCGCGGCGGCTACGCCTGACCAGCGATCTGAATCGTAATCTGCTGCTGCTTAATGCGCTTTACTGGCAAACCGGACGTAAAAGCGAAGCCCAGCAGACGCTGATTGAAGCGCTGACGCTGGCAAACCGCACCGGCTTTATCAGCCACTTTGTGATTGAAGGCGAAACCATGGCGCAGCAACTGCGTCAACTGTTGCAATTGCATACGCTACCAGAGCTGGAACAACACCGTGCGCAGCGCATTTTGCGCGACATCAATCAGCATCATCGCCACAAATTCGCCCATTTCGACGAGGGCTTTGTCAGCCGCCTGTTAACACACCCGCAGGTGCCGGAACTGATCCGTACCAGCCCGCTTACGCAGCGGGAATGGCAGGTGTTGGGTCTGATTTACTCCGGTTACAGCAACGATCAAATTGCCGGGGAACTGGAAGTGGCGCAAACCACTATCAAAACCCATATCCGCAATCTCTATCAGAAGCTGGGCGTTATGCATCGGCAGGAAGCCGTGCAGCAGGCACAGCATTTACTGCACCTGATGGGCATGAGCGTGGCGTAGCGGTTAACAGGCGCGGTGAGAAAAGTTACTCAGCACAGCTCCAGATGGACTTCGTGCTGTTCAATCACTTTCATCACGCTGGCGGGCGGCATTTCATTGGTAAACAGATAGTCCACCAGGCTCATATTGCCTAAGTTCACCATGGCGTTGCGGCCAAATTTAGAGTGGTCGGCAACCAGCATCGCACAGCGTGAGTTTTCGATAATCGCCCGTTTGGTGCGAACTTCGTGATAGTCGAACTCCAGCAGCGAGCCATCCATATCGATGCCGCTAATGCCAAGAATGCCGTAATCCAGCCGGAACTGTGAGATAAAATCGAGCGTTGCTTCGCCCATAATGCCGCCGTCACGCGTACGCACCTCGCCACCGGCGATAATCAAGCGAAAATCGGGCTTCGTCATCAACAGCGTGGCGACATTCAGATTATTGGTCACGATGCGCAGATCGTTATGGTTCATCAATGCATGCGCTACCGCTTCTGGCGTGGTGCCGATATCAATAAACAGCGTCGCGCCGTCGGGGATTTGACTGGCCACACGCTGAGCGATGCGCGCCTTTTCCACCGACCACATCATTTTACGATCTTGCCAGGCGGTATTTTCCGAACTGGAAGGCAGCGCCGCGCCGCCGTGATGGCGCTGGATTTTGTTTTGATCGGCCAGATCATTTAGATCGCGGCGAATAGTTTGCGGACTGACGTCAAAATGCTCAACCAGCTCTTCAGTACTCACATATCCCTGACGCCGAACCATATCGATAATAGCGTCATGACGTTGCGTCTGCTTCACATAAATCTCCTGTTAATCGCGCGGCATCAGGCCACAGCTACATTATTTTTTGTCGGCGACCCGTGCCAGCCTGATGCTTCTGCCATCAGCCCTTCTTCACCCGGCGCGTATCAACAAATGCCATCGCCAGCCCTACCGCCAGGCCAGCGGCGTGTGCGGCGTTAGCAATCGGCAGGCCAAATGCGCCAAAATAACCAATGACCAGCCACAGAATAGCGAAAGCCATCAAACCGCGCTCCAGGAAAATCCCACTTTCGGGATCGCGCTCGCCTCGCAGCCATGCATAACCCATCAGCGCATAGACCACGCCGGATAGCCCGCCAAACCAGGGGCCGCTAAATTTGGCCTGCATCCAGCCGCTTAACAGAGCGGAAATCAGGGTAATCACAAACAGTTTGCCGCTGCCCAGCCGCTTTTCTACCGCGCCGCCGATATACCACCACCAGAGCAGATTAAATACCAGGTGCAGCAGCGAGAAGTGCAGCAGGATATGGCTAAACCAACGCCAGGGCTGAAAAAAGGGTGAGACATCCAGCCGCCAGGCCAGCCAGGCCAGCATGATGCCATCGCCGACAATTTGCATCAGGATATACACGGCGATACAGGCGATGGCCAGCAGCATAGTGAGCGGCCCGGCACGCTGGCGCAGATTAGTCAGCAGGCTGTCGCGCTGATAGTGTAATCCGCTATCCGTGGTGCCGCTCTGCCAGCTGGCTGCCTGATAGCGCGGATGAAAAGGATCGCGAACAAACTGTTCAAGTTCGTTTTCGACCATTTGCTGTTTCGTCTCATCCTCCAGCAGCAGGATAAGCTGATCTTCCTTTTTGATATGCAGCGTAACGCCGCGCGTGGCCATATAGTCAACAAACGCCTGCGCCATACGTGGATTATTGAACTGAGTCAGTTGTATCATTGCCCATTTCCTGAGGTGTGATCGTAAGACAACGCTTATTCCATTTGCGTCTCAACCAGCTGCGGGAAGGCCGCACGCCAGGCGTCAAAGCCGCCGTCAATGCTGTAAACCTGTTCGAATCCCTGCTGGATTAAATATTGCGCCGCGCCCTTGCTGCTGTTGCCGTGATAACACATGACCAGCACCGGCTTATCGAAATCGGCCTGCTGCATAAAGGTATTCAGCGTGCCGTTTGTCAGGTGGAAAGCCCCTTTGGCATGACCCGCCGCAAAACTTTGCGGATCGCGAATATCGACCAGCAGCGCGTCGCCTTCAGCCAGACGTTGTTGCGCCGTATCGACGCTGATGCATTCAAATTGTTCCATACCGGGTTCCAAATCAACAAAGTGCGGTAAGCCGATTGCGGGGCCGCACGTGATACGTGTGCCGCCTTTCAGCCATGAAGATCTCTATTGTAACGCGAAGCGGATTAACTATAACCCAACTAACAGAAAGGTTAACGCCGCCTGGCGCGGCAAATTATGTTAACTGAATCACGCTAAGATGTTTTTATTGGGTTAAAGCTGGCATCAATGTTGGTTTGCGATTATTATTATGCTCGAAAACGAACATAGACGAACTATTCCGAACATCGGGGGAGATGACGTGGAAACCAAAGATCTGATCGTTATCGGCGGCGGCATCAACGGTGCCGGTATTGCGGCCGACGCCGCAGGACGCGGACTGTCAGTGCTGATGCTGGAGGCGCAGGATCTGGCATGCGCGACCTCCTCCGCCAGCTCAAAACTGATTCATGGCGGCCTGCGCTACCTGGAACATTATGAATTCCGTCTGGTCAGCGAAGCGCTGGCCGAGCGTGAAGTACTGCTGAAAATGGCTCCGCACATTGCCTTTCCCATGCGTTTCCGCCTGCCGCACCGCCCGCATTTACGTCCGGCATGGATGATCCGCACCGGCCTGTTTATGTATGACCACTTAGGCAAACGCACCAGCCTTCCAGGCAGTAAAGGGCTGCGTTTCGGCGCAGACTCCGTCATGAAGCCGGAAATCACGCGCGGTTTCGAATATTCTGACTGCTGGGTCGACGATGCGCGTCTGGTAGTGCTGAACGCTCAGGAAGTGGTAAAACGCGGCGGCGAAGTTCGTACTCGCACACGCGTTACCCGCGCATGGCGCGAAAACGATATGTGGATGGTAGAAGCGGAAGATGTCGATAGCGGTAAAACCTTTACCTGGCGCGCCAAAGGCCTGGTCAATGCCGCCGGCCCGTGGGTTAAACAGCTGTTTGACGACGGCCTGAAGCTGAAATCCCCTTACGGCATTCGCCTGATTAAAGGCAGCCATATTGTAGTGCCGCGCGTTCACACGGAAAAACAGGCTTATATTCTGCAGAACGAAGACCATCGTATCGTTTTCGTGATTCCGTGGATGGATGAGTTTTCCATCATTGGCACCACCGATGTGGAATACAAAGGCGATCCGAAACAGGTAAAAATTGACGATAACGAAATTGCCTATCTGCTGAAAGTGTATAACGCGCACTTTAAAAAGCAGCTGGATCGTAGCGATATTGTCTGGACCTATTCCGGCGTGCGTCCGCTGTGTGATGACGAATCTGACTCACCGCAGGCAATTACCCGTGACTACACGCTGGATGTGCGTGACGATGCGGGTAAAGCGCCGCTGCTGTCGGTGTTCGGCGGCAAGCTGACCACTTACCGCAAGCTGGCTGAGCATGCCATGGAGAAGCTGGCGAAGTATTACGCCAATATTGGCCCGGCCTGGACCAAAACGGCAGTGCTGCCGGGCGGTGATATTGCCGGTACGCGTGAGGATTACGCCGCCAGCCTGCGTCGTCGTTATTCCTTTATTAGCGAAGGCATGGCGCGCCATTATGCCCGCACCTACGGCAGCAACAGCGAGCGGATCCTACAGAACGCCACTTCCCTGAGCGATCTGGGTGAAGATTTCGGCCACGGTTTCTATGAGGCTGAGCTGCGTTACCTGATGGAAAACGAGTGGGTGCGCGAACTGGATGACGCGATCTGGCGTCGCACCAAACTTGGCATGTGGCTGAATGAGGCGCAGCAGGCGCGCGTGGCGCAGTGGCTGGACGCGCATGGCAAAAAGCCGACACTCTCGCTGGCGTCATAAACCCGCGCTTTAAAGAGCATAAAAATAATCCCCTGCCAGCATAGTGCTGGCAGGGGATTTTTATTGCCGATGCGGAAATCAAAGCCTGATAGGTGAAATATGCCAAATCTCGTCAGCGTATTCCTGAATGGTACGATCTGAAGAAAAGTAGCCCATATTAGCGATATTCAGCGCCGCACGTCGCTGCCACTCTTCCGGCTGGCGATACAGTTCATCTACTTTGTCCTGCGTATCCACGTAGCTGCGATAGTCAGCCAGCAGCTGATAGTGATCGCCCAGACCAATCAACGAATCGTAGATATTGTGATAGCGTCCTGGCTCTTGCGGGCTGAACACGCCGGTAGCAATCTGTGTCAACGCCTGACGCAGCTCTTCATCCTTTTCATAATACTGACGCGAGTTGTATCCTTCCCGCCGCAGCTTTTCCACCTGATCGGCGGTATTACCAAAGATAAAGATGTTCTCTTTGCCCACGTGCTCACGCATTTCAACATTCGCGCCATCCAGCGTACCGATGGTTAACGCGCCGTTGACGGCAAACTTCATGTTACTGGTGCCGGATGCTTCGGTGCCAGCCAGCGAGATCTGTTCAGAGAGATCGGCGGCCGGAATAATGATCTGCGCCAGGCTCACGCTGTAATTGGGAATAAACACCACCTTCAGCTTGTTTTTCACCTGCGGATCGTTATTGATCACCTGCGCTACGTCGTTAATCAGATGAATAATATGCTTCGCCATATAGTAGGCAGAGGCCGCCTTACCGGCGAAAATATTAACGCGCGGCACCCAGTTGGCATTGGGATCGGCCTTGATGCGGTTATAGCGGGTGATCACGTGCAGCACGTTCATCAACTGGCGCTTGTATTCGTGGATACGCTTGATCTGCACATCAAATAGCGCATTAGGATCCAGCACGATATCCATGTTTTTCGCCACCCAGGCCGCCAGACGCTTTTTATTCTCCAACTTGGCATCGGCAATTTTTTCTATAAAAGCAGGGAAATCGATTTGCGGTTTGATCTCCGCCAGCTGGCTAAGATCGGTGCGCCAGTGACGTCCAATGCTTTCATCCAGCACTTCGGAGAGCGCCGGGTTAGCCAGCGCCAGCCAGCGACGCGGGGTAATACCGTTGGTTTTATTACAGAAACGCCCCGGGAACAGGCGGGCAAAATCGGCAAACAGCGACTGTACCATCAGATTCGAGTGCAGCTCCGATACGCCATTCACTTTGTGGCTGACCACCACCGCCAGCCAGGCCATACGTACCTGGCGTCCGTTGTTTTCATCAATAATCGAAATACGTGACAGCAGCTCCCACTCGTTCGGATAGTGATCCTGAATGGTTCGCAGGAAGTAGTCGTTGATTTCAAAAATGATTTGCAGATGGCGCGGCAGGATCTTGCCGATCATATCCACCGACCAGGTTTCCAGCGCCTCACTCATCAATGTATGGTTGGTATAGGAGAAGACCTGGCACACCACTTCAAACGCATCGTCCCAGCTGAACTTATGCTCATCGATCAGCAAGCGCATCAGCTCCGGGATCGCCAGCACCGGGTGGGTATCGTTCAGGTGAATGGCAATTTTATCGGAGAGATTACCGAAGGTCTGATGCATTTCCCAGTGACGGTTCAGAATATCCTGTACCGTTGCCGAAACGAGGAAATACTCCTGACGCAGTCGCAGCTCGCGGCCAGAGTAGGTTGAGTCATCCGGATAGAGCACGCGCGATACGTTTTCCGAATGGTTTTTATCTTCTACCGCAGCAAAGTAATCGCCCTGGTTAAATTTCCCCAGGTTGATTTCATTACTGGCCTGCGCGCTCCACAGCCGTAGCGTGTTGGTCGCATCGGTATCAAAGCCGGGAATAATCTGGTCATAGGCCATCGCCAGCACTTCTTCGGTCTCCAGCCAGCGCACTTTCGCGCCCTCATGCTGTAACCGTCCGCCGAAACGCACTTTATAACGGGTGTTATAGCGCTGAAACTCCCACGGGTTGCCGTATTCCAGCCAGTAGTCCGGCGACTCCGCCTGGCGTCCATCCACAATGTTCTGTTTAAACATGCCGTAATCGTAACGGATGCCATAGCCGTGTCCGGGCAAGCCTAAGGTGGCCAGCGAATCAAGGAAACAGGCTGCCAGACGCCCTAAACCGCCATTACCCAGCCCCGGATCGTTCTCTTCCTCAATCAGCTCCGCCAGATCCAGCCCCATCTCTTCCAGCGCGCTGTTGAGATCGTCATAGATCCCCATCGCCAGCAGTGCATTAGAGAGGGTGCGGCCCATCAGGAATTCCATCGACAGGTAATAAACCTGACGCACATCCTGCGACAGCTGAGCACGGCTGGAGCGCAGCCAGCGCTCTACCATGCGATCGCGCACCGCCAGCAGCGAGGCGTTCAGCCATTCATGCTTGTTGGCGGAAGAGGGATCTTTACCCAGCGTAAACATGAGCTTATAGGCAATAGAGTGCTTTAACGCTTCGACCGTTAGCGTAGGTGATGCATAGGTAAAAGGTGCGTTCATAGCAAATATCCTAAATCAGGTTACAACAACCGTTGATAAAGATCCCGGTAGGCCTGTGCAGCCACCTGCCAGCTAAAATCCATCGCCATTGCCTGACGCTGCACGTAGCGCCAAAGAGAAGGACGAGACCACAGCACAAACGAACGCCGGATAGCACGCAGTAGCGACCAGGCATTGCTGTCCTCAAAGGTAAAACCGCTGGCGATGCCGTCCGCCAGGTTTTCCAGAGAACTGTCATTAACCGTGTCCGCCAGCCCGCCGGTGCGTCTTACCAGCGGCAGCGTGCCGTACTTCAGGCCATAAAGCTGCGTCAGTCCGCAAGGTTCAAAGCGACTCGGCACCATAATCACATCCGCTCCGCCCATAATGCGGTGGGAGAACGCTTCGTGGTAGCCAATCTGTACTCCAACGCTGCCGGGGTTTTCCGCCGCCGCCGCCAGGAAGCCCTGCTGCAATACCGCATCGCCTGCCCCCAGCAGCACCAGCTGTCCGCCCTGCTCCAGCAGACTTGGCAACGCCTCCAGCACCAGATCCAGCCCTTTCTGCTTGGTCAGACGACTTACCACCGCAAATACCGGCACGCTGTCGTCAACTTTCAGCCCCATTGCAATCTGTAGCTGACGCTTGTTCTCCGCCTTGGCATCCAGCGTATCGCGGTTGTAACGCGCGTTAAGCAGCAGGTCATGCGTGGGGTCCCAGATTAGCGGATCGACCCCGTTCAGAATGCCGCTCAGCCGCCCCTCCCGCATCCGCTGTGCCAGCAGCGCCTCCATGCCGTTGCCATATTCCGGCAGGGTGATCTCGCGCGCATAGGTCGGACTGACCGCCGTAATATGATCGGCAAAGAAGAGCCCGGCCTTGAGGTAAGAGATCTGGCCGAAAAATTCCAGCCCATGCATATCGAAAAACGACCACGGCAGCTGGATTTCATCCATATGATGCGCGTAGAACAGCCCCTGATACGCCAGGTTATGCACGGTAAATACCGACTTCGCCGGACGTCCGCGCGCCGCCAGATAGGCACAGGTTAAACCGGCGTGCCAGTCATGGGCGTGCACAATATCCGGACGCCAGTTGGTATCCAGCCCGCAGGCCATTTCACACCCCATCCAGCCGAGCAATGCAAAGCGCAGATAGTTGTCCGGATAATCGAACTGGTTTTCATCGTGATAAGGGCTGCCAGGCCGATCGTACAGGCCCTCAGCTTCAATCAGATAAATGCCAACCCCATTAAAATGTCCAAAGTGCAGCCTGACCGGGCCTGCGAAAGTTTGCAGCTCAGCGACGACTTCCGTGTCGGTAATTCCCTTACGCAGATCCGGAAACGCCGGGAGTAAAACGCGCGTGTCCGTTCCATCTGCAATCTGTGCTGCCGGTAATGCCCCCACCACATCAGCTAACCCGCCGGTTTTCAGCAGCGGGAAAAGTTCTGAACAGACATGTAAAACCTGCATTCTCGGCTCCTTTAACGGAAATCTGGCGCGATCCTCGCGCAGATTGCGTGTGTTACTGTTTTGCCGGTCAGGCGGAAGTGTCGGCCAGCCTGGCCAGCATTTCGCGCGTTACCAGCACGATGCCCTCTTCGGAACGGTAAAAACGGCGGCTGTCTTCATCAGGGTTTTCGCCGATTACCATGCCTTCTGGAATAACGCAGGCGCGATCGATGACGCAGCGGCGCAGACGACATGAGCGTCCAATCACCACGTCAGGCAGCAGCACTGCAGAATCAATATTGCAAAATGAGTTCACGCGTACGCGTGAGAACAGCACGGAATGAACCACTACCGAACCAGAGATAATGCAGCCGCCAGAGACCAGCGAGTTCATGGTCATGCCATGACTGCCGGAGCGATCCTGAACAAACTTAGCCGGTGGCAGAGGTTCCATATAAGTATGAATCGGCCATTCATGGTCATACATATCCAGCTCCGGCGTTACGGAAGCAAGATCGAGATTGGCGCGCCAGTAGGCTTCCAGCGTTCCCACATCACGCCAGTAGGGCACCGCCTCATCATCGTTTTGCACGCAAGAGAGAGTAAAGGAGTGCGCCAGCGCTTCGCCGCTGGCGACAATTTTCGGCAGCAGGTCTTTACCGAAATCGTGGCTGGAGCCTGGGATCTCCAGGTCTTCTTCCAGTAGCTGGTAAAGGTAGTCGGCGTTAAAAACGTAGATACCCATGCTGGCCAGCGCTTTGCTGTCATCGCCAGGCATAGAGGGCGGCTGCGCCGGTTTTTCCACGAAATCCACTACGCGATTTTGCTCGTTTACCGCCATAACGCCGAACGCGGTGGCCTCATGCAGCGGCACCGGCAGGCAGGCGATAGTGCAACGCGCATTGTTATCGACATGGTCAAGCAGCATGCGCGAGTAATCCATTTTGTAGATATGGTCGCCCGCCAGGATCACGATATATTGCGCATCGTAGCGGCGAATAATATCCAGGTTTTGGGTTACCGCATCGGCGGTGCCGCGATACCAGTGCTCGGTGCTAAAACGCTGCTGAGCCGGCAGCAGGTCAACAAACTCGTTCATCTCTTCATTGAAGAAAGACCAGCCGCGTTGAATATGCTGCACCAGCGAGTGGGACTGATACTGCGTAATCACCCCAATGCGCCGGATGCCGGAGTTGATGCAGTTCGACAGGGCAAAATCGATAATGCGAAATTTGCCGCCAAAATGCACCGCAGGTTTCGCGCGCGTCGCGGTCAAATCTCTCAGGCGCGTGCCGCGTCCGCCTGCAAGAATGAGGGCCACAGTTTGCGTTGGCAGCTGTCTCGCCAGCATCAGGTGATCGGTACGTTCTAACTTGACCATGTCTGACTCCTTATACTTGCTTCTGGAACACACACGCGCCGTGCGCAGGCCCATGCCAGACAGTGGACGGAACAGGATTATCTTCCCCGGCAAAAGGAGGAACCGCGCGCCACTCTCCATCTGGTAGAGATAATTCGCTCACGTCTTGCGTGGCATTAATCGTGATCAACCAGCGTCCGGACAGCAGGATTTGCAGTTTATGCTCATCCTGCTCCCACTGTTGCTCATCCAGCGGCTCTCCCTGACTGTTTAGCCACTGAACATTGCCATCACCTTCCCTCCACCAGCGATCCTGCGTCAGCGCAGGGATCTGCTGACGCAAATGAATCAGCGCGGCGGTAAAGGCGTACAGCCCTTCATCCTGGTTTTCCCAGTCGAGCCAGGTGAGTTCGTTATCCTGACAGTAGGCGTTATTGTTGCCGTGCTGGGTATGCCCATGTTCATCACCGGCCAGCAGCATCGGCGTGCCCTGCGCCAGCAGCAGTGAAGTCAGCAAGGCGTGCGCGCTGCGACGGCGGCGCTCCAGCACGTTAAGCGAGACCGTTAGTCCTTCGCTGCCGTGATTATGGCTAAAGTTGCCGTTGTGTCCGTCGCGGTTATCTTCGCCGTTGGCCTCATTGCGTTTACGCGTGAAGCTCAGCAGATCGCGCAGAGTAAAGCCGTCATGGGCGGCGATCAGGTTCACCGTGGCGGACGGCAGGCGGTCACTATGCTGGAAGGCGTCGCTGGAGGCGGCGAAACGGCGCGCAAAGTCGGCGTTGGTCACTCCGCCAAGCAGCCAGTAACGGCGCATATCGTCACGGAAGCGATCGTTCCAGTCAGCAAAGGGCGACGGAAAACTGCCCACCTGATAGCCGTTCGGCCCGATATCCCACGGCTCGGCGATCAGCTTCACTTGAGAAAGAATCGGACAGGCTTTTAGCGCCGTGAAGAAAGGCGCATCGGCACGAAAATCGGGCGTTCTTCCCAGCACCGGAGCCAGATCGAAGCGGAAGCCATCGACATGGCACACCGTAACCCAGTAACGCAAGCAGTCGAGCGCCCAGTTCACTACCTGTGGATGGCTGAAATTGAGCGTGTTACCGCAGCCGGTCCAGTTGTGATAATGGCCGTCATCGGTTAACCAGTAGTAGCTGGCGTTGTCGATCCCGCGCATTGAAAGCGTCGGACCGATCTCTTCCAACTCGGCGGTATGATTCAGCACGATATCCAGCACCACCTCAATGCCCGCCGCATGCAGCGTTTTCACTGCCTGCTGAAACTCCTGTAGCGGGCTCAGGCCGCCAACGCCGGAGGCGTAACGCGGCTCCACCGACCAGAGCGCATAAGGGTTGTAGCCCCAGTAGTTACGTAATCCCAGCTGCTGCAGACGCGGCTCATCGGCAAACTGCGCCACCGGCTGGAGCTCCAGCGTGGTGATACCGAGCTGTTTGAGGTAATTGACAATAGCAGGATGCCCCAGCGCAGCGTAAGTACCGCGCTGCGTTTCCGGAATTTCCGGATGCCGCTGGGTTAATCCACGCACATGCGCTTCATAGATCACCGTATTGCCCCAGGGCACACGCGGCGCGGCGTCATCGCCCCAGTTAAAGGCTTCCGCAACCACCACGCTTTTCGGCGCAATCGCTGCGTTATCCTGCTCATCGCGCTGCCATTCGCCACCGTTAAACAGCGGGCTGTCCACCACCTTGCCCTCAACGGCGCGGGCGCAAGGATCAACTAACAGCTTAGCCGGATTGAAGCGATGCCCCTGCTCCGGCGCCCAGGGACCATGTACCCGGTAGCCGTAGCGCTGGCCCGGCTGGAGATCGGGTACGTAGCCATACCAGATGTTATTGGTGCGTGACGGCAAGTCATAGCGTACTTCCTGCCCCTTTTCATCGAACAGGCAAAGCTCCACGCGTTGAGCGTGTTGAGAGAACAGCGTGAAGTTAACCCCGTTACCATCCCAGGTTGCGCCAGGGGGAGCAGGATTACCCGTACGCAAATGACTCATTCCGCCTCCCGAATCAGCCAAATCGTCGCCAGCGGCGGTAATGTCAGCATCAGCGAATGCTCACGGTTGTGGCTGGGTAGCGGATCGCTCCACACCACGCCGCCGTTGCCGGTATTGCTGCCGTGGTAATGAACAGAGTCGGTATTCATGATTTCGCGCCAGGCGCCGGGCTGGTTAATACCGAACCGGTAGTTGTAACGCGGCACCGGCGTAAAGTTACTGGCAACGATGATTTCGTTACCGTCACGATCGCGGCGCGCAAAAATAAATACCGAGTTTTCGTAATCATCCACCACCAGCCATTCAAAGCCGTTGCCTTCGAAATCGCACTGGTGCATGGGCGCATGATGCCGATAGGTAAAGTTAAGATCGCGTACCAGGCGCTGTACGCCGTGGTGCCAGTTGTCCTCGCCTTCCAGCAGGTGCCAGTCAAGGCTGGCGTCATGATTCCACTCACGTCCCTGCGCGAACTCGCCTCCCATAAACAGCAGCTTTTTGCCCGGGAAAGCCCACATCCAGCCGTAATAGGCGCGCAGGTTGGCAAATTTCTGCCAGGTATCGCCCGGCATGCGATCGAGGATCGAACGTTTGCCGTGTACCACTTCATCGTGCGAAAGCGGCAGCACGAAGTTTTCGGTGTAGTTGTACAACATGCCGAATGTCATCAGGTGATGGTGATGACTGCGGTAAATCGGGTCCTGCTTCATGTAATCCAGCGTGTCGTGCATCCAGCCCAGGTTCCATTTGTACCAGAAGCCCAGACCGCCGGTTTCCGGCGGACGCGATACGCCGTGAAAATCGGTGGATTCCTCAGCGATGGTGACCGCGCCCGGTGCAGTGTTGCCCAGCATCCGGTTGGTGTAGCGGATAAAATCGATCGCTTCGAGATTCTCACGCCCGCCAAAGTGGTTCGGCACCCACTCGCCCTGCGGACGGCTATAGTCGCGGTAGATCATTGACGCCACCGCATCCACGCGCAGGCTATCGATGCCAAAGCGTTCTACCCAGTAGAGCGCGTTACCGGCAAGATAGTTACTGACTTCACGTCGTCCGTAGTTATAGATCAGCGTGTTCCAGTCCTGATGAAACCCTTCGCGCGGGTCTTCATGCTCATACAGCGCGGTGCCGTCAAACTGCGCCAGGCCGAAATCATCGGAAGGGAAGTGGCCGGGCACCCAGTCAAGGATCACATTCAGGCCGGCAGCGTGCGCTGCAGCGACAAAATGGCGGAACTCATCGCGCGTGCCGAAACGTCGGGTCGGCGCATACATCCCCACCGGCTGATAGCCCCAGCTACCGTCAAACGGATGCTCGTTAATCGGCATCAGCTCAATATGGGTAAAGCCCATCTCTTTAACGTAGGGGATCAGCTGCTCTTCCAGCTCTTTGTAGCTCAGCCAGAAATTGTTATCGGTGTGACGACGCCAGGAGCCGAGATGCACTTCATAGATGGAAATCGGCGCGTCAAAGGCGTTGGCCGCTTTGCGGTCCTCGCGCATGACCACCTTTTCCGGCAGTCCACAGATTACCGAGGCGCTGTCAGGGCGCATTTGCGATTCAAAAGCAAACGGGTCCGATTTCAGACGCAGATGCCCTTTATTATCAATAATTTCAAACTTATAAAGTTGTCCGGTGCGTGCTGCCGGCACAAACAGCTCCCAAATACCGATTTCCCGGCGGAAGCGCATCGGATGGCGGCGGCCATCCCAATAGTTAAAATCACCCACCACCGAGACGCGGCGAGCGTTAGGCGCCCAAACCGAGAAGCGGGTACCGCTAATGCCATCAATCACGTCGGCATGCGCGCCCAGCGTTTCGTAGGGGCGTAAATGGGTGCCTTCCGCCAGCAGCCAGCTGTCCAGCTCTTGCAGCAGCGGGCCGAAGCGATAGGCATCGTCAATCAGGTTCTGCTCGCCATGCCAGGTGACGGCAAGCTGATAGCGAAACGGGTTTTTACGACGGGGGATAACACCGTTAAAAAAGCCGCGTGAGTCGAGACATTTCAACTGAGCGCATTTACGCCCGGTGCTGGTTTCAATCACCCACACTTCTGAGGCATCAGGCAACAACGCCCGCACCTCAAGTCCGTTACTGGTCTGATGCATTCCCAACAGTGAAAACGGGTCAGCGTAGTGACCTTCAATAATCGCATTGATCGCCTGGCGATCCGGGAGCTCTGACATGACTTTCTTCCTGTGATGTATGGTAGCCGAAACGTTACGTTTGAGGACGTTAGCCTGACTACTCTTCAATGAGCCATGCGCACGCTGGCAGAGCCGCACCTTTCCCTGGAAAAAGCGTTGCCGCGCGCATCAACTTTTAATCTTCAAAGCAGAAAAACAAAACAGTCCTGCTAAGCATAGACAAGGCCAACAATAAGCCTGCGAACTTTGTATAAAATAATTAGCACAATGCTAAAAAAGAGGATACGGATCACCCAGCGGTTAATTTTTGCGTCAGCATGATGAAAACACTGGGAAAGGAAGAGAGTGTGAAATTTCGGATTAAGGACGGGACGTTAGCCACTTGCCCCATTCAGTCGTTGAATGGGGCAAGTGCCGATTAATCTACCAGCAAACGCAGCATGCGACGCAGCGGTTCGGCAGCGCCCCACAGCAGCTGATCGCCAACGGTAAAGGCAGAAAGATATTCCGGCCCCATGTTCAGCTTACGCAAACGCCCTACCGGCGTGGTCAGCGTGCCGGTTACCGCCGCAGGCGTCAGTTCACGCATTGTCAGCTCACGGTCGTTGGGCACCACTTTCACCCACTGGTTATGCGATGCCAGCAGCTGTTCGATTTCCGCCAGCGGCACATCCTGTTTCAGCTTCAGCGTGAAAGCCTGGCTGTGGCAGCGCAGCGCGCCAACGCGCACGCACAGACCATCAACCGGGATAGTTTGCTGCGTACCAAGGATTTTGTTGGTCTCCGCCTGGCCTTTCCACTCTTCGCGGCTCTGGCCGTTTTCCAGCTGCTTATCAATCCACGGAATCAGGCTGCCCGCCAGCGGCACGCCGAAATTATCCACCGGCAGCGTGCCGGAACGGGTAAATTCGGTGACTTTACGCTCGATGTCCAGAATCGCCGACGCCGGATTTTGCAGCTCTGGCGCAACGTGATCGTGCAACATCCCCATCTGCGTCAGCAGCTCACGCATATGACGCGCGCCGCCGCCGGAGGCCGCCTGATAGGTAGCGACGGAAGCCCACTCAATCAGATTGTGCGCAAACAGACCACCCAGAGACATCAGCATCAGGCTCACGGTGCAGTTGCCGCCAACAAAGGTTTTGATGCCTTTATCCAGCCCTTCACGGATGACCTGCTGGTTAACCGGGTCGAGGATAATGATGGCGTCGTCCTTCATGCGCAGCGTGGAGGCCGCGTCAATCCAGTACCCCTGCCAGCCGCTGGCGCGCAGCTTCGGGTAGATCTCACCGGTATAATCGCCGCCCTGGCAGGTGATGATAATATCCAGCGCGCGCAACGCCTCAATATCATACGCATCCTGTAGCGTACCGCTGTGAGCGCCTACCGTCGGTGCAGCCTGCCCGTGCTGTGAGGTTGAGAAAAAAATCGGACGAATCACGTCAAAATCACGCTCTTCGCTCATGCGCTGCATCAGCACTGAGCCGACCATACCGCGCCAACCAATAAGACCTACATTTTTCATTAAACACCTGCTACAGGCTTCCGGTTGATGACTGCGTCACCAGGATAGCGCCTGACTGTCTGAAGAGTAAAAATACCGGCTCGCCAGAAAGCGAAGCCTGCCAGAGAAAATGGGTTTACCTGTGACCCTCAACTCTACAAAATGCAGCTCTGCTGGCAAGTGAATTAATTCGATTGCGTTAATCTTTTCAACAGCATTGCTAATAACGGCGCTGCTGAATTAAAAGCAAAGAGCAAAATAAATGACTGAAATGATCTCCGCGACCATATTATTGTTGTTGATTATGGATCCGCTCGGCAATTTGCCGATATTTATGTCGGTTTTAAAGCATCTGGAGCCAAAACGGCGGCGTATCGTTTTGATCCGCGAAATGCTGATTGCGCTGGCGCTGATGCTGCTTTTTTTGTTTGCTGGCGAAAGAATTTTGGCGTTTCTTAACCTGCGTACTGAAACGGTCTCGATCTCCGGCGGAATTATTCTGTTTCTGATCGCCATTAAAATGATCTTCCCGTCGCCGGAAAGCAGCAGTACCGGTCTGCCGGTCGGTGAAGAACCTTTTCTGGTACCGCTGGCGATCCCGCTGGTGGCCGGACCTTCGCTGCTGGCGACGCTGATGCTGCTTTCGCACCAGTATCCGCATCAGATGGGTTATCTGGTCGGCGCGTTGCTGTGCGCGTGGGGCATTACGGTGGTGATTCTGTTGCTTTCCGGCCTGTTTCTGCGGCTGCTGGGCGACAAAGGCGTCAATGCGCTGGAGCGTCTGATGGGGCTGATTTTGATTATGCTGGCGACGCAGATGTTCCTTGATGGCATTCGCGCCTATCTGAAAATTTAGTCTGGCAGGCGATAAAGGGCATCAGAAGCGGGCGGATATCCGGTATCCGCCCGTAACGATCAGGAGAGCAGTTGAAAAGCGATCATGCCGACAATGGCACCGGTGGTGCCCAGAATGGTTTCCATCAGCGTCCAGGTTTTTAGCGTTTGCGCCTCGGTTGCGCCGGTAAAGCGGCCAAACAGCCAGAAGCCCGCGTCGTTGACATGGCTGACCACAATCGAACCTCCAGCGATGCACAGCGACAGCGCCGCCATCTGCGCACCGTTGTAGTGCAGCGGCTCAATCACCGGCATCACCAGCCCTACGGCCGTTAAACAGGCCACCGTCGCCGAGCCCTGAATAATGCGTACCGCTGCCGCAAGGATAAAACAGGCCAGCGCAATCGGCAGGCCCGCACCGGTTAAGGCGTTGCCCAGCGCCGGGCCAACGCCGGAATCTACCAGCACCTGCTTAAACACGCCGCCCGCGCCGATGACCAGCAGAATAATGCCCGCTGGCTGCAGCGCACTACCGCAAACCTGCATCACCTTCTCTTTATCCATCCCCTGGCGCCAGGCCAGGCCATAAATCGCCAGCAGCAGCGCCAGCAGAATCGCAGTAAACGGATGACCAATAAACTCCAGCCACTCATACAGGCGTGAGCCTTCAGAGGTAAAACGCGCGCCGATGGTTTTTAGCCCCACCAACACCAGCGGGAAAAGAATCAGCGACAGGCTAAAGCCAAAGGAAGGCAGCTTATGCGCTTCCACTTCCGGCTGCGCCACTTCCTCCGGTACGTTAAAGCTGACGTGGCGGCTGATAAAGTTGCCAAACAGCGGACCGGCGATCAGCATACCGGGCAGCGCCGCGCACAGCCCCAGCAGGATCATCCAGCCGAAATCAACATGCATCTGCGACGCCAGCAGCATCGGTGCCGGACCCGGCAGCAGAAACGCCGCCGCCGCCGCCACGCCGGCAAACAGCGGGATCACCAGCCTGACAAGGTTATCGCCGGTGCGTCTGGCCACGGCGAAAGCGATGCTGATCAACAGCACCACCGCCACTTCAAAAAACAGCGGCAGCGCGCAAATCAAGCCCGCTATTCCCATCGCATAATGCGCCCGGCTTTCGCCGAATGATTTCAACATGCGAATAGCGATTTGATCGACCGCGCCGGTTTCATGCAGGATTTTGCCAAACATAGCGCCCAGCGCTACCACCACGGCGAGAAAGCCAAGCGTACCGCCCATGCCTTTTTCCATGGTTTCGGCAATTTTATCCAGCGGCATCCCGGAGAACAGGCCAGCGCCAAAAGAGACTAATATCAGGGCGACAAAAGCGTGCATACGCGCCTTCATCACCAGAAACAGCAGCAGAACAACTGAACCTGCTGCGGTTAAAACCAGGGTTGCGGTACTCATCAGAAACAACTAATCCTTTTTGATCGCACCCTCAATGGTCGCGATGGTGGCGGCAACGACATCCGGCAGGGGGTGATTGATATCCACCACCAGCACATCGCTTTCATCGGCGTCCGGCTCTTCCAGCGTATCGAACTGGGAGACCAGCATTTGCGGCTTAAAGAAATGGCCTTTGCGCGCCTTCAGGCGGCTTTCAATGGTGGCAAACTCACCTTTCAGATAGATAAACGAGAGGTTGTTATTCCCCTGACGCAGGATATCGCGATAGCTTTTTTTCAGGGCGGAGCAGACGATGATCGAAACGGCCTGAGTACGCTGCATGGCAAATGCCGCATCGTTAACCGCTTTTAACCAGGGACGACGATCGTCATCGTTCAACGGATGGCCTTCCGCCATTTTTTCAATATTCGCGCGGGGATGCAGAAAATCGCCGTCGAGAAACGCGGTTTTCAGCTGGTGCGAGACTTCATAAGCAACGGCAGATTTGCCGCTGCCTGATACGCCCATCAAAATGAATACATGATGAGACGGCGACTGATTTTGCATTATTGTTAGCTCCGGCAGATGAAGATGCCAATGTTACCGATAACATTGATATACCCATTCTCAGTACGTGCGTTCATCGGCGCAACCTGTCTCACAGGAAAAGCCTGGAATTGTGAGCAAGTTCAAAAAAAGCGCAGATTCAGATGCTCTCCCCTTCCTGGATCTCAAAACCCACATCGACAGGCTGATGTTCGCGGCTTTCACCGCCAATACGCGCTAACAGCAGCGCGGCGGCTTCACGCCCCATACGATCGCGCGGTGTCAGCACAGTTGCCAGACGCGGCGTGACCACGTGCGCAATGTCATGCCCGTGAAAGCCGGCAATCGCCATTTGCTGCGGCACACGCAATCCCTGACGCTGACATTCAAACATAGCACCTATCGCCAAATCGTCATTGGTGCAGAACAGGCTGTCGGTTTGCGGGTAACGCCGCCGCGCCTCACACAGCAGCATCGCGCCCGCGCTAAAAGAAGAGGCCTCTTCCATCATGACGCTGCGCGGTTCCAGCCCCGCCTCACGCATTGCCAGTTCATAGCCCCGTTGTTTTTGTAATGTGCGCTCATCCAGCCGTGCGCCCAGATAGACGGTATGTCGATGCCCTTTCGCCAGAATCGCCCGGGTCATTTGTCGCGCCGCCTCAACGTTATCAAAGCCCACTGCCATATCCAGGCAGGGTGAGACGCTGTCCATCATTTCAATTACCGGAATCCCGGCGGTTTCAATCATGCGCAGGCTGGCTGGCGTATGGGTTCGTTCGGTAAGGATCAGCCCGTCAATGTTCCAGCCCAGCAGCGAACGCAGCTGTAGCTCTTCTTTCTCCGGGTTGTAACCAAAGTGACCGACCAGCGTCTGATAACCTGCCGCATCGGTTACGCTTTCAATGCCGCGCAGCACATCGGCGAATACCTGGTTAGTTAATGAAGGCAGCAGCACGCCAATTGCACGGCTGGTGGCGTTAGAAAGCATATCGGGAGCGCGGTTGGGAATGTAGCCCAGCTCATCCAGCACGACGGCAATTTGCGCGCCCAGCGCAGCGGAGACCTGTTGCGGATTACGGAGGTAGCGGCTGACGGTCATTTTCGTCACGCCAACGCGATCGGCAACATCCTGAAGCACGGGTCTTTTTTTCTTCATTATCATTCGCAGGCCAGAGGGAGGTGAGGATGAGTTTACAAAAAAACCGCAGCAGTAACGAGCAGGGAAAACGCGCCTTGTCTGAGACCAGGCGCGCATTGATAAATCGCAGGCAAAAAAAGCCGCCGTCGGGTTGCGACAGCGGCCTGGGTTTGGCTTAAACCGGAGGCAGATCGAACAGCAGGATCTCTGCGTCGCTGCTCGCCTGTAGCATCAGCGTGCTCTCTTCCCAGATTGCCAGCGCGTCGCTGGTGGCGAGCGGCTGGTCATTTACCTGCACTTCGCCTTTTACCACCTGGATCCAGATGCGACGTGACGGATCCAGCGCAATGGTGTCGCTTTCACCCGCTTTCAGTACCCAGCGCGACAGCGTCATATCCTGATAGACCTTCAGCGAACCCTCACGGGCATCCGGCGAAAGGATCAGTTGACGACCTGTAACATCGGCAAAGCGTCGCTGGTCGTAACGCGGTTCAATGCCGGTGCTTTCCGGGATAATCCAGATCTGATACAGATGCAGCGGCTCACTGCTACTGGCGTTATATTCAGAATGACGTACGCCGGTACCGGCGCTCATAATCTGGAACTCGCCCGCCGGGATCTGCTCTTTATTGCCCATGCTGTCCTGATGCTCTACGGTGCCGGAAAGCACGTAAGTCAGGATTTCCATATCTTTATGGGGATGCGTACCAAATCCCTGACCGCCAGCAATAACATCTTCGTTAATTACCCGCAGCGCCGAGAAGCCCATGAAATTGGCATCGTAGTAATTGGCGAATGAAAAAGTGTGCCAGCTGTCCAGCCAGCCGTGGTTAGCATGTCCGCGCTCTTCAGCTTTACGTAAGTAAATCATGTTCAATGCTCCTCAACGTTTTTTTCTAGTCTGGGGCCGGAGCGGATGGAATGATAGCTGAAAAACTTCACGCCTCTGTTCAAAAAAAATGAAGAGGTGTGCGAAGAGGTTTAAGCGCTTTGGCAAATGCAGGGCAAAAAAAAGCCAGCTTCTGGCTGGCTAAAAAAATACTGGAAGCAATGTGAGCAATGTCGTGCTTTCGCAGGGAGTCCGATACGGGTCTCGCTGGAGTGCATGGCAATAATAATCATTATCATTCGTATCTGTAAAGCTTTTTTACTGCTGCTCTGGTGAGATAAGCTCGAACTCATCTGACGATCTCGCAGGCAGATTCCAGTTTGGCGGCTCCGGCTCAACTTCCTCGACCTGCAATCCATGTGCACCCTCAGAAAGACGGAAGCGGGTAACAAAGCCCCTCGCCGATTTGTAATATGCCCGCTGACGTTTTTTCTCTGATATGAGAGTCACAGAGATAACGTAAGCGGTATTCAGTCGAAACGGATAAGCATTCATATCCAGACATTCATCGTCTCGGACAATATAAGGCTTTGATTCAAAACGCCTTTGGTTATTCATTTCTGCCATTTCATAAATCATTACAGAGCGAACTTTCTCGTCACCCTCCGGCTGCACAGTCACGCATGGTTTACCATCTTTGATACTTATCTGAGCGGGCCAGATCCGTGGAAAATAATCCCTTGGCCCTGGGCAACCGTTAATCAGAAAAGCACATGCTATTAGAAGTAATTTATACATTTTATCGTTGCCTGAGGAAATGAGTTAACACACGTTCATAATCTGCTTTTATCCCGTCTTGTTTAGTGCCAATAAAAGAAACGAGTTTACCTTTCTCGTCATTCCATACGCCATAGCCATACCGATAGAATAAAAAATAGTCAGCCACTATCTGCGCCTGCTGTTCCATAGTGTAATCATGAAGATACTTATTTCCTGAAAAATCATAATCATAATTAGCTGCCCAGCTAAAAAGCCCGCGGGTTCTGACCCACATCCCTTTCTGATATTGCCAGACATGGGTCAGTTCATGGATAAACGCATGCTGTTTATCAATGTCGGAAATCGCTGAGAAGTCATGCGCATAGAAATAGTCACGCATGTATATCTCCCCGTTGGGCGCCATCGCTACATTTTGGCTCTGCAGGCCAAAAGGAAAGTAGCTGTCATAGTGGATCCAAACTCGAGAGTAAATAATCGCATTACCAAATATTGTTTTAGCCATGTTGATTTCGCCCGGTGTCATCAGGCGTAAGCTTCCTTGCTTTTCTTTTTTCATTAGCGGTTGTCCATACTTTGCAGTTAATGAAATACATAACGCGAATAATTAAAATTTAAATAATTCAATCTAATAGGAATGTTATTTTCTTAAAGTGTTAATAGCATCCTTTAGCGACAGGTTAATTAATAGCAAATAAATATTCAGATGAATTTTATTTTATCTATTTAATTTCAATAGGTTATAACATAAGAAAGATCGAACTGCGGTTAATTGTCATGAACCATTACTCGTTGCCTTAATTAATCTGAAACTTAACTTTTAAAATTTATTTCATGCATCCAGAAAAACCAATAACGATTTTAACACACAAGATCAATATATATTTCCTGTTATTCGACGCCTGCCTCATTTTTTTACAATCAAAGGTTCCACTAAAAAGGCGATTAATTTCATTTATTTTTTAACGCAACCACATGAGTGTAATAGATAAAACAGCCAGATAACGGAGGGATAATATGAGCAATATTGTTGTACGTTACGCCGTGCCGGAGCGCAGTTTTCCGACACGGCGTACCATTAATACCCTGCCGTTAGGTCATCTACCGTGCGTGGATCGGACGCGCCGTACAGCATGCCGTCAGGCCCGATCATAATGCTTTGCGTACTGCCCATCGCTGGCAATACTTCGACGTTCTGTGCTTTCGCGCTCAGCAATTTAAGCGTATCCGGGCTGAAACCTTTCTCAACGCGTAGCTGATCCGGCAGCCACTGATGATGGAATCGTGGCGCATTAGTGGCTTCAGCCACGTTCATGCCAAAATCGATGCTGTTAACCACCATTTGCAACACGGTGGTGATAATGCGGCTGCCGCCCGGACTGCCGGTAACCAGCCAGGTTTTGCCATCTTTCGCCACAATAGTTGGCGACATGGATGACAACGGACGCTTGCCTGGCTGAACGGCGTTGGCTTCTCCGCCGACCAGGCCATAAACGTTTGGCGTGCCCGGACGAGCGGAAAAGTCATCCATCTCATTGTTCAGCAGAATACCGCTTTTGCCCGCCACGATACCGCTGCCGAAATTAGTATTCAGCGTATAGGTCACCGCGACCGCATTGCCCTGCTTATCCACCACCGAAAAGTGCGTGGTCTGGTTGCTCTCATACGGCTCCAGTTGGCCCGGCTTGATCTCTGTTGAAGGCCGCGCTTTGGCAATATCAATCTGCTGCGCCAGCGATTTCGCATAGGCTTTGCTGGTGAGCGCCTGCCACGGCACCTTAACAAAATCGGGATCGCCCAGATATTCCGAGCGATCGGCGTAGGCATATTTTTCTGCTTCAGCCATTACCTGCATCGCGTCAGCGCTGCCGAAGCCCATTTTTGCCAGATCGAAGTTTTCCAGGATATTCAGGATCTGCACAATATGAATACCGCCGGATGAGGGCGGCGGCATGGAGAAGACCTGATAGCCACGATAGCTGCCGCTAATCGGCTGGCGCTCTATGGCGCGGTAGCTGGCTAAATCCGCTTTGCTAATCAGCCCGCCGTGCTGCGCCATCTCTGCGGCGATCTGATCGGCAATCTCCCCTTTGTAGAAGGCGTCCGCTCCCTGTTGTGCAATCAGCGACAGGCTGTGTGCCAGATTCGCCTGCACCAGACGTTCGCCTTTCTGGTAAGGCGTGCCGTCCGGCTTAAAGAAAATAGCTTTGCTGTTTTCATGCGACAGCAACACCTCTTTGCCATAGCTATTCAGATCGTCAGCCAGCGCATCGTTCACAATGATACCCTTGCGCGCCAGCTCAACGGCAGGCTGTACCAGCTGACTCAGCGGCAGCGTACCGTATTTTTGGGCGGCCAGCGCAAAGCCCGCCACCGTGCCGGGCGTACCGGAAGCCAGCGGCGAGGTCAGGGAAAGTTTGCTGTCCGCATTACCCTGTTTATCCAGAAACATATCCCGGCTGGCGCGAGCGGGTGCCACTTCACGAAAATCGATAGCCGTGGTACGGCCAGAAGCGGTGCGCAGCAGCATAAAGCCCCCGCCGCCCAGGTTGCCCGCCTGCGGATGGGTTACCGCCAGCGCAAAACCCACCGCCACGGCGGCATCCACCGCATTGCCGCCCTGACGCAAAATATCCACGCCAATTTGCGTGGCGGTCTCATCCACTGATGCTACCATCCCCTGCTGCGCCCGAACCGGATGAAAGGTATCCGCTTCGATACCATAGGAAACCGGTGGGGCATTTTGTACCAGCGCCAGCGCCGATCCGCCCCAAAGCAGCGTCAGCAACGCAGCTGTAAGCCGCCATCCCTTTACTTTTTTCTGCATACCATCACCTTTGTTGTTGTGTTTACATTGTGTTTACTTTTCTTAAACTTGCACAAAATAAGCATAAAAAGCGAGCCTTAACGCAAATTAGCATCCAGTGACAGGCCGATCGCGGAAGGTGAGTTAAACTTAGATTGGGCAACACACAGCGATGCCGCTCTGGCGTCGTCTCCGCCGCGTTGCCAATGAAGGAGAACAGCAAGTGAAAAAACTACTGATGATTTTTATCGCTCTGCTGCCGCTAAGCGGCATGGCGAATACGCTGAACAACAACAACCCTAACCAGCCGGGTTACAACCCAAGCCAGCAGCGTCTGCAAACCCAGATGCAAACGCGTCAAACGCAGCAGCAAAACAAGTTACGTATGGATCAGCAGCAGCAGACGCAGCAAATGCAGCGTCGCATGCAAGAACAGCGGAACAACACGCAGCAGCGCGTTTTACAGTCGCAGCCCGGCAGCAATACGCCGCCGCCGGTTTATCAGAACAACACGCAGTAATCTTTAAAAATCGGGGCCAATAATATCGATGCGATCGGTACAGATCGCATCCACGCCCCACTCCAGCAGCGTCCGCGCACGTTCGGGCTGATTCACGGTGTAAACCAAAATTCTCAGCCCAGCCTGTTTAATTGCGGCAGTACGCTCCGCATCCAGCAAGCGATGATTCAGGTGAACAGAGACACAATCCAGCGCCTGGGTCATTGCCTGCCACTCTTCATGCCATTCGTCCAGCAGCAGCCCGCGCGGCAGTTCCGGCGCGGCCTGCATCGCCGCCTCCAGCGCCACCACAGAAAATGACGAAAGCAGCGGCGCGGTTTCCCCCTGCCACAGCTCACGCGCCGCCAGCGCGATCGCTTTTCCGGTCTGCGCCTCATAACCGGTGGTAGGCTTGATTTCAATATTCGCCATCAGATGATGCTGGCGGCAACGCGCCGCAACGGCCTCCAGCAGCGGCAGGCGCTCGTTGCTAAACGCTGAGCTAAACCAGCCGCCGGCATCCAACTGAGCCAGCTGATGCCACGGCATCTCACCCGCAATGCCCCAGCCGTTGCTGGTGCGATCGAGCGTATCGTCGTGCAGCAGGAAAATATGCTCATCGCGCGACAGTTTGGCATCAAACTCAATCATGGTATGACCGTAACGCGCACCGGTATCAATTGCCGCCAGCGTGTTTTCCGGTGCCAGCTTGCCGCCGCCGCGATGGGCAACAATATGAGGATAAGGCCACTCTTTGTTCATTCCAGACGCGCTCCCTGTTTAGCTGAAAAAAAATGCAGCGCCTCCACAGGCAGATGCAGCCATAGGGTGCTGCCTGGTGCGGGACGCTCAAGATGCGGCAAGCGTACCACAAGGCGCTGGTCGCCCCACTTTCCGTGCGCCAGATTATCTGCGCCAAGGATCTCCAGCGTTTCGACAACCAGCGGAATGCCGCCCGCCTCGCGACTGCTGAGCTTGATATGTTCCGGGCGAATGCCCAGCGTCACCGCCTGATTCGCCCACTGGGTTTTCGCCACGGCCAGCGGCAGCGCCAGATTATCGCCCAGAACAAACGCGTTGCCGTCGCGGCTAAAGCTGCCTTCCAGCAGATTCATCGCTGGCGAGCCGATAAAGCTGGCGACGAAGCGCGTTGCCGGACGCTCATAAACCTCAACCGGCGTGCCGACCTGTTCGACAACGCCTTTATTCATCACCATCACGCGTTCCGCCAGCGTCATCGCCTCCACCTGGTCGTGGGTGACATACAGGCTGGTGGTACGCAGCCGACGATGCAACAGCTGCAGTTCCAGGCGCATCTGAACGCGCAGCCGCGCATCCAGGTTAGAGAGCGGCTCATCAAACAGAAATACCGCCGGTTCGCGCACAATTGCACGCCCCATCGCCACGCGCTGACGCTGACCACCAGAAAGCTCGCGCGGCCGCCTTTTCAGCAGCGCATCCAGCTCCAGACTGCGTGCCGCTTCCAGCACCCGCTGGCGGATCAGCTCGCGTCCCATGCCGCGAATTTTCAGGCCGTAGGCCATGTTCTCTTCAACCGTCATATGCGGATAGAGCGCATAGTTCTGGAAGACCATCGCAATGCCGCGATCTTTTGGTTCCAGCTCCGTGACCCGCTGCGTATTGATATAGATGTCGCCGCTGGTAACGCGCTCCAGCCCGGCGACCATACGCAGCAGCGTCGATTTACCACAGCCGGAAGGCCCGACCATCACCATAAATTCGCCGTCGCCTATCACCACGTCCAGCGGCTGAATAATTTGCTGCTTGCCGTCATAAGACTTGGTAACGGCCTGAAGGGTTACTGCTGCCATAGTTTATTTCTCACTCTCGACCAAACCACGCACAAACGCCCGCTGCATCACCATTACCACCACTACCGGCGGGATCAGCGTTAACAGCATTGCCGCCATCACCAGATTCCATTGGGTCGTGCCTTCGCCTGAAGAGATCATGCTGCGAATGCCCGCGACCGCCGTGCCCATTTTTGTTTCGCTGGTAATCAGAATCGGCCACAAATACTGGTTCCAGCCATAGATAAAGGTGATAACAAAAAGCGCCGCCAGGTTGGTACGTGACAGCGGCAGCACAATGTCCCGGAAGAAGCGCATCGGGCCTGCGCCATCGATGCGCGCCGCCTCCATGAGCTCATCCGGCAGCGACATAAAGAACTGACGGAACAGAAAAGTGGCGGTCGCTGAGGCCATCAGCGGAAGCGTCAGGCCGCTGTAGCTATCGAGTAGCTGAAGGTTAGCTACCACCTCCACCGTAGGGAAAATACGCACCTCAACCGGCAGCATCAGCGTGATAAAAATCATCCAGAACACCAGGTTGCGTAGCGGAAAGCGAAACCAGACCAGCGCAAAAGCGGAAAGCATCGACACGGTGATTTTGCCGAAGGTAATACCCAGCGCCATCAGCGTACTGTTAAACAACAGCACGCTCATTGGCGCGCTATTGCTGCTGACGCCGTGCAGCCAAATCTCACGCAGGTTGTGCCATAACTGAGTGCCCGGCACCAGGCTCATCGGCACCTGAAAAATCTGTTGGTTATCCAGCGTGGCGGCCACAAAGGCGACCCAGAGCGGGAACAGAATGGTCAGAATGCCCAACGCCAGCATAACGTGGCTGAAAATATCCAGCCCGCGACGATTCTCAATCATTGATAACGCACCTTACGCTCGACATAGCGGAACTGAATAATGGTTAAGACAATCACCAGGAACATCAGCACCACCGACTGCGCCGCCGATGAAGAGAGATCGAGACCGGCAAAACCTTCCCGATAAATCTTATAAATCAGCGTGGTGGTAGCCTGTACCGGACCGCCCTGCGTGGCGGCGTCAATTACCGGGAAGGTATCAAAGAAGGCGTAAACCAGGTTTACCACCAGCAGAAAGAAGCTGACCGGCGCGATCAGCGGCAGCGACAGATGAAAGAAGCGACGTACCGGCCCCGCGCCATCAATCGCGGCCGCTTCAACCAGCGAACGCGGGATCGATTGCAGCGCAGCGAAGAAAAACAGGAAGTTGTAGCTGATCTGCTGCCATACCGAGGCCAGCACCACCAGAAACATCGCCTGGCCGCTGTTCTGTGCGTGGTTCCAGTTGTAACCAATGCTCTGCAGAAAGTGGGTGATCAACCCGATGCCGGGGTTAAATAAAAACATCCACAGTACGGCGGCGATAGCTGGCGCAACCGCATAGGGCAGCAGCAGCAGCGTCTGATAAAAGCGTTTCAGGCGCAGCACATGATCCGTCAGCGCGGCGAACAGCAGCGAAATCACCAGCCCAAAGCCGGTCACCAGCGCGCTAAAGATCAGCGTGGTCCAGAAGGATTCAAGATAATAGTTGTCATCCAGCAATCGGCTAAAGTTCTCCAGCCCGACAAAGGTACTGGAAAAGCCAAAGGGATCCACGCTTTGTACTGAGTACCAGAGCGCTTCACCGGCTGGCCAGATAAAAAAGATCAGGGTTATAAGCAGCTGAGGGAAAACCAGTACCCAGGGAAGCCAGCGTGACTGGAAAACGGGACGAGAACTCGACATGCAGTAATTCCATAACAGATCGGCACAAGCGGTGCGTGACAGGATGAGGTGATAGCCGGACCGCCGCAGCGGCCCGGCATCTGCTTACTTCACCTGTTGTTCGAAACGACGCAGCAGCAGGTTGCCGCGCTGGACGGCAGAATCCAGTGCGGCCTGCGGCGTTTTGCTGCCGCTCCAGACGCCTTCCAGCTCTTCATCAACAATGGTGCGGATCTGCGGCATATTGCCGAGGCGTAAGCCTTTGGTGAAAGGCAACGGTGGCTTATTCAGCATCTGACGCGTGGCGATATCCGCGCCTGGGTTCTTCTCATAGAAGCCCTGCTGGCGCGTCAGATCGTAAGCGGCGCGGGTAATGGGCAGATAGCCGGTTTTCTGATGCCATTCGGCAGCGTTTTCCGGCAGAGCGAGATACTGTAAAAACTCCGCCACGCCTTTGTAGGTGGCGCTGTCTTTGCCCTGCATTACCCACAGGCTGGCTCCGCCGATGATGGCGTTCTGCGGCGCGGAAGGCACGCTTTCGTCATACGGCATCATGCCAACGCCATAATTGAATTTGGCATGCTGACGAATATCTGCCAGCGAGCCGGATGAGGCGGTGGTAATCGCACAGTCGCCGTTATAGAACTTTTCGGTAGACTCATCCTTACGGCCAAAGTAGGTGAAGTCCCCTTTTTTGTTCATCTCTTGCAGCATGGCGATATGGCGCACCTGTTCCGGCTTATTGAAAATCAGCTCGGCGCTGGTGCCACCAAAACCATTGTCCTCGGTGGCCACCGGCAAACCATGCCAGGCGCTGAAGTTTTCAATTTGGATCCAGCCCTGCCAGCCGCTGGCGTAGCCGCACTTCATGCCTGCTTTTCGCAGCGCCGCCGTATCTTTTGCCAGCTGCTGCCAGGTTTTAGGCGGCTGTTCGGGATCTAAGCCCGCTTTCTTAAAGGCGTCTTTGTTGTAATAAAGCACCGGCGTGGAGCTGTTAAACGGCTGCGACAGCAGGTGTCCGCTTTTCGCATCGGTGTAGTAACCCGCGACCGTCGGCACAAACTGCGATTCATCGAATTTGATGCCTGCATCATTAAACACTTCATAGACCGGCTTGATCGCTTTAGAAGCCATCATGGTGGCAGTGCCGACCTCGTAAACCTGCAGAATCGCCGGCGCTTTGCCGGTACGTACCGCAGCGATACCGGCCGCCAGGCTCTGTTCATAGTTGCCTTTATAAACCGGTACGATTTTATAATCGGGGTGCGCCTGGTTAAAACGTTGTGCCAGTGAGTCGACTTCTTTGCCTAATTCGCCTTCCATAGAGTGCCAGAACGGAATTTCCGTCGCGGCCAGGGTGTTGCCGCTCAGTGCCAGCCCCAGCACCATGCTGAGGGCGGTATGACGAAACGTAAAGGAGGACATAGCGTTTTCCTGTGACATTGTAGGTGTGCGTAACAACACGCTTTTTTAGTTCGCAACGTAACATGACACGGAAAAATGACGGTGAGATAACCAGCAGATGACGGAAAAATGACGGCGAGGTTGCACTGGGTGGACGGAGACGGGCGCTGAACGACAAGGATTTCGCGGGACAGGCGGAGACGCAAGCGAGGCCGCTGGACGGGTGGGGGGAAGCAAGCGAGGCCGCTGGACAGGCGGGGGGAAGCAAGCGGGGTTCCGGCCTTACGTAAAGACGCAACTGCCGTCATCCATGACCGGCTCGACCCGCGCCTTCCATGGCGCGGGACGCTTTACTCCTGGCCGGAACCCCGCTTGCCCTGGGCTTCAGCGTCGTCTGTTTAAGACATCCCAGGCCTTGAGTATCGCCTGCTTACGGCTTTCTCGGGCTTCAGCGTCATCTGCTTAAGACATTCTCAGACTTGAGTATCGCCTGCTTACGGCTTTCTCGGGCTTCAGCGTCGTCTGCTTAAGACATCCTAGGCCTTGAGTATCGCCTGCTTACGGCTTTCTCGGGCTTCAGCGTCATCTGCTTAAGACATCCTAGGCCTTGAGTATCGCCTGCTTACGGCTTTCTCGGGCTTCAGTGTCATCTGCTTAAGACATCCTCAAACTTGAGTAACGCCTGCTTACAGCTTTCCCGGGCTTCGGCGTTGCCTGCGGTGCGATATCAGGCACCCAGGTAAGCGCTGCGGACTGCCTCGTTAGCCAGCAGCGCGTCACCGCTGTCTTCCAGCACCACGTGACCGTTCTCCAGTACGTAGCCGCGATCGGCCAGCTTTAACGCCTGATTGGCGTTTTGCTCCACCAGGAAGATAGTCATGCCCTCCTGACGCAGCTGCTCAATGGTATCGAAGATCTGTTGAATGATAATCGGTGCCAGCCCCAGCGAAGGCTCATCCAGCAGCAGCAGTCGCGGCTGGCTCATCAGCGCACGACCAATCGCCAGCATTTGCTGTTCGCCGCCCGACATGGTGCCCGCACGCTGAATGCGCCGCTCATGCAGACGTGGAAACAGCTCGTAAACCTGCGCAATTCGCTGTTGGTATTGCTGGCGGCTGGCGAAGAAGCCGCCCATCGCCAGATTCTCCTCCACCGTCATCCGCGAGAACACCCGGCGTCCTTCCGGCACGATGGCAATCGCCTCACGCATAATGCGTGCCGTTTGCCAGTCGGTGATCGCTTTGCCATCAAAGGTAATGGTGCCTTCAGAGGCGCGCGGCTCGCCACACAGGGTGCCCAACAGAGTGGTTTTTCCCGCTCCGTTCGCGCCAATCAGCGTGACGATTTCGCCCTGGTTAATCTCCAGGCTAACCTGATGCAGCGCCTGGATTTTGCCGTAATGCGCGCTGACCTTGCTAAGCGTTAACATCGGATTCGCCATTTTATGCCTCACCTAAATATGCGCGGATCACGTCCGGATTGTTACGGATCTCTTCCGGCGTGCCGTTTGCTAACGGCGTTCCCTGGTTAACCACATAGATGCGATCGGAAATACCCATTACCAGCTTCATATCATGCTCAATAAGCAGCACCGTGACCTTATGCTCGCCGCGCAGCTCCGCAATCAGCTCATCCAGCTCATGGGTCTCTTTCGGGTTAAGGCCCGCCGCAGGCTCATCCAGCATCAGAATTTCCGGACGCGTTACCATACAACGGGCAATTTCCAGCCGACGCTGCTGACCGTAGGCCAGATTGCCCGCCTGCCGGTTAGCCATCTCCAGCAGCCCAACACGCTGTAGCCAGTTGGCGGCCTGATCCAGCGCCTCGTTTTCGCTACGCCGGAAAGCAGGCGTTTTCAACAGGCCGGCAAACAGGCCGCTTTTCAGATGCTGATGCTGTGCCACCAGCAGGTTTTCGATCACCGTCATTTCGCGAAACAGGCGGACGTGCTGGAAGGTACGCACGATGCCCATGCGTGCAATCTGTTGGCCCGGCAACCCGGCCAGCTGGCGATCGCCTAAGCGAATCGATCCGCCGGTCGGCTTATAAAAACCAGTCAGGCAGTTAAACACCGTGGTTTTGCCCGCCCCGTTAGGACCAATCAGCGACACGATCTCTTGCGGATGCAACTCCAGCGCCACGTTATTGACCGCCAGCAGGCCGCCAAAGCGCATCATCAGGCCTTCCACCGTTAATAAAGGCTGACTCATGCCTGCTCTCCTTGTTGATCGCGCTTCAGCTTCAGATGCGGACGCTGCATCGGCAATAATCCCTGCGGACGCCAGATCATCATCAGCACCATCAGCGCGCCCAGCACTAACATGCTGTATTCATTCAGGTCACGCATCAGCTCACGCGAAACCACCAGCAGGATCGCCGCCAGAATCACCGCAAACTGCGAGCCCATGCCGCCCAACACCACAATCGCTAGCACAAAGGCCGATTCGGCAAAGGTAAAGGATTCCGGGCTGATAAAGCCCTGACGAGCGGCAAACAGGCTGCCGGCAAAACCAGCAAATGCGGCGCTGATGGTGAAAGCGGTGAGCTTGATGCGCGTTGGGCTGAGGCCCAAAGAGCGACAGGCGATTTCATCTTCACGCAGCGCTTCCCAGGCGCGGCCCAGCGGCATGCGCAGCAGACGGTTGATGACAAACAGCGTCAGCACCACCAGCAACAGCGCTACCAGATAAAGGAAGATAATGCGGTCGCTGGGGTCATATTTCAGGTTGAAGAAGTGGTGAAACGTATCCCAGCCGCCGTCACGCGGGCTGCGGTTAAACTCCAGGCCGAAAAAGGTGGGCTTGGGGATCTGGCTGATACCGTTCGGGCCGCCGGTAATAGCGGTGTTGTTCAACAGCAGAATACGGACAATCTCGCCGAACCCCAGCGTAACGATCGCCAGATAATCGCCGCGCAGGCGCAGTACCGGAAAGCCCAGCAGCAGGCCAAACAGCGCGGAAACCAGCCCCGCCAGCGGCAAGCATTGCCAGAAGCCCAGCCCGTAATAGTGGTTAAGCAAGGCAAAGGTATAAGCACCGATGGCGTAAAATCCGCCATAGCCCAGTACCAGCAGGCCGGAAAGCCCTACCACTACGTTCAGTCCCAGCCCAAGCATGACGTAAATCAGCGTCAGCGTGGCAATGTCCACCGTGCCGCGTGAGACGATAAACGGCCAGATAACCGCCGCCGCGATAAGCAGCAGCGCCAGTAGCTTCTGCTTTGGCGTACTGCCGTCAAAGCTCGGCAGCACAAAACCGCTATGGCCGCTGCGTTTCAGGCGGCGTCCCACCAGTGGACGCAGCAGCTGGAAAACAAACACCACGGCGCAGCCGATGGCGATCCAGTTCCAGCGCACGCTGCCCGCATTGTTGACCACCAGCCGCGTACCATCGAGATTAAGACGCATGCCCATAAAGAATGCGGCAAGAATCAACAGCATCAGCGCCGAAATAACGGCATTAAAAAAGTGAGCGGGCTTCATACTTTTTCTACCTCCGGACGACCCAGGATCCCCGTCGGCATCACCAGCAGCACCACAATCAGCAGCGCAAAAGAGACCACATCTTTATATTCGGTGCTGAGGTAGGCGGAGGTCAGCGCCTCGGCGATGCCTAACACCAGGCCGCCCAGCATCGCGCCGGGAATACTGCCGATGCCGCCCAGTACCGCAGCGGTAAAGGCCTTCATGCCCGCCATAAAGCCGATATAAGGGTTAATGACGCCATAAAACTGCCCCAGCAGCACGCCTGCAACCGCCGCCATCGCCGCGCCGATCACAAAGGTCAGGGAAATCACCCGGTCGGTGTTGATCCCCAGCAAACTGGCCATTTTTAAATCTTCCGCGCAGGCGCGACAGGCGCGGCCCATGCGTGAATAGCGGATAAACAGCGTCAACGCCAGCATGGCGAGGAAGGTTACCAGCCAGATAATCACCTGCATGGTGCTGATGGTAGCGGCAAACCCATTGCTCTCGCCCAGCGTTATTTGCCCGCTGACCAGGCCCGGCAAGGCGAGATCGCGCGAGCCCTGCGTCAGGCTGACATAGTTTTGCAGGAAGATAGACATACCGATGGCAGAGATCAGCGCAATCAGGCGTTTCGAGGAGCGCACCGGCCTGTAGGCGACACGCTCAATGCTCCAGCCGTAAGCGCTGGCGATCACGATTGCCGCCAGGAAACCGGCACCAATCAATACCCAACCGACATCAATGCCAGCCATCATCAGGGCGGCAATCACAATAAACGAGACATAGCTGCCGATCATATACACTTCGCCATGCGCGAAGTTGATCATGCCGATAATGCCGTACACCATGGTATAGCCAATGGCGATCAGCGCGTAGGTGCTGCCTAAGGTCACACCATTAAGCAACTGCTGAAGAAAATAGAGAAACTGCTCGGACATAAGATAAACCCCAACAAAACTGCGCAGATCACTCCCGCAGCGAAAAAACGTCCGTCTTCACAACGTGCAGGATAGAACAGGGGTCAGGCACGCCTGACCCCGGACTGCCGGCTCTTACAGAGTACGCTTTATTTCACGGCAGTTGAGGTGCCGTCGGCGTGCCATTTGAATACGCCAAATTCAAACCCTTTCAGGTCACCTTTTTGATCCCAGCTCAGGTTGCCCATAACGGTCGGCACCGGCTGGCCCTCTTTCAGGTTTTTAGCGATATCCGCAGGCTCTTCGCTTTTGCTACGTTCTATACCGGCAACCAGCGACTGCAGCGCCGCGTAGGTCGTCCAGACGAACGGACCGGTAGCGTCCAGCTTTTTAGCCTTGATCGCGTTAACAATCGGCTGGTTTTCCTCTACCTGGTCATAGCGTTTCGGCAGGGTAACCAGCATCCCTTCGGACGCTGCGCCAGCGATATTAGAGAGCGAGGCGTTGCCGACCCCTTCCGGTCCCATGAACTGCGTTTTCAGACCAGCTGCGCGTGCCTGACGCAGAATCTGACCCATTTCCGGGTAGTAACCGCCAAAGTAAACGAAATCGATATTTTCTTTTTTCAGGCGCGCAATCAGCGTAGAGAAATCTTTATCGCCTGCGGTGATCCCTTCAAACATCGCAACTGGCGCATTGGCTTTTTTCAGGCTCTCCTGTACCGAGCGCGCCAGCCCTTCGCCGTACTGCTGCTTGTCATGCACGATGGCAATGCGCTGGGGTTTAAGCGTGTCGAGAATATATTTGGCGGCAGTCGGCCCCTGATCGGAATCCAGACCGGTGGTGCGCATAATCAGCTGATAGCCACGGGAAGTCAGATCGGCTGCGGTGGCGGCAGGCGTAATCATCAGGACGCCTTCGTCTTCATAGATATCGGAAGCGGGCTGCGTGGAAGAAGAGCAAAGATGACCAATGACATAACGGATGCCTTCGTTGATCACTTTGTTAGCAACCGCGACCGCCTGCTTGGGATCGCAGGCGTCATCATATTTCACCGCCACCAGCTTATTGCCATTTATGCCGCCTTTGGCGTTGATGTCGGCAATCGCCTGGGTAGCACCGGTAAATTGCATATCGCCGTACTGCGCGACCGGACCGGACATCGCACCAACGATGGCGACTTTAACATCTTCCGCCAGCGCAGCCTGACTCATAGCCAGCGCCATACATCCTGCCAGCATTATGCGACCTTTACTTATCTTCATCCTGACTTCCCCATCTGTTGTGACTGTTGTGATGTGCGTTGTGGTTATTTTGGGCGGGTTATAGAACAAAACTTGTTTAATGTTAACGAGTTAGGAATATACTCACGCCATTTTTATCAATAAGGCTTTATTTTTCAGTCTATTAAACAGGAATTTTATTCTGTAAATCAACTGAGATAATCAAAATATCGCCTTTGCTACAGGACAATCATCTGGCAGTTATGGTGGCATTTTAGCCGTTCGCCCAGCGCATTATGCTGGCACTGTGGCTGGTATTAAGTGTTTACCCGGAATATGCGGGTGGCAACAAACAGATTGCTTTGTTTTCGTACAAAAAAAGTTACACGTCATTTTTTGAACATTTTCGCTACAATATGTCTTTTAACCAGGGGCCGGTTATTTCATGAAATTGACAATTATTCGCCTGCAACATCTGGGCGCGCAGGATCGTACTGATCTCGGCAAAATTTGGCCTGGCGTTGACTGTGATGCGCTGGAAAATAGGCTAAACGAAAATCATCGGCTCTACGCCGCGCGTTTTAATGAGCGGTTGCTGGCAGCGGTGGAATTAGAAATTCGCGGTACGCTGGGCGAGCTGTCAAAGCTGGAGGTCAGGGAAGTGACCCGCCGACGTGGCGTTGGCCACTATTTGATCGAGGAAGTGATAGCGCAGCATCCGTCGCTGACGCACTGGTGGATTGCTGATGACGGCAAGGCCGATCAGCAGGTTATTGCTGCCTTTATGCAGGCCTGCGGCTTTCGTACTCAGGCCGACGGCTGGGTCTATAACGTCGAGTAAAGCCGTGCTTTTTGCTGAAGGCAGTTACTGCCGCCGAAAGGTACCCATAAAAAAGGGCGGCCTGTTAAGCCGCCCTGATCGCAACAGAGCATTACGCTTCTATTGCCATCCGCAATTTCTTCATCGCGTTTTTCTCAAGCTGACGCACGCGCTCCGCCGAAACGCCATATTTATCGGCCAGCTCCTGCAGCGTGGTTTTATTGTCATCATCCAGCCAACGTGCGCGAATAATATGCTGGCTGCGCTCGTCCAGTCCCTGTAGCGCGTCGCTCAGTTTATCAGCCGCATGGTTTTCCCAGTTATCTTCCTCAATGCCGTCGGCAAAGTCAGAGGTTTTATCCTGGAGATAAAGCACCGGGGCCATGCTTTTGCCTTCGCCTGACTCATCTTCAGAGGTCAGATCGAAAGTCATATCCTGAGCGGCCATGCGCGATTCCATCTCGCGCACGTCTTTACTGCTCACGCCCAGCTCACGCGCCACCATTTCCACTTCATCCTGATTAAACCAGCCCAGCCGCTGCTTGGTTTTGCGCAGGTTAAAGAACAGTTTGCGCTGTGCCTTGGTGGTCGCGACCTTCACGATGCGCCAGTTACGCAGCACATATTCGTGAATTTCCGCTTTGATCCAGTGAACAGCAAACGAGACCAGGCGAACCCCAACTTCAGGATTAAAGCGACGTACCGCTTTCATCAGGCCGATATTGCCTTCCTGAATCAGATCCGCCTGCGGCAGGCCGTAGCCCGCGTAGTTACGAGCGATATGAACAACAAAGCGGAGGTGAGACAGGATCAGCGTTTTAGCCGCATCCAGATCGCCCTGGTAATGCAGCCGTTCAGCCAGCGCTTTTTCCTCTTCTGCCGTTAGCATCGGCCAGGTGTTGGCAGCCCGAATATAAGATTCCAGGTTACCAAGAGGAGCAATAGCTAAAGTGTGCATTTCTTTGGTCATTCAAACCCTCACATAATTATTAAAATTGCCGCACGATTCCCTTTTGCGCGATTCACCAGGTTACAGGAATCAGCAAGGAAACCCCAAAGCAATCTGTGCTGCCTCATTAGAAAATGAAGTTATCCACAAGTTCAATTTACAACGTGAATATTTTACACACAAGATACGGACGATATGATTGTGACAGACAGGGAGAAATCCGAGCGGATTTCCTCTGCAGCACAAACGTCATGCAGCAGAGGAAGATTATACCAAAAAATCGCTACTGTGGCGTAAAACGACGTAAATGTTGTACCGTCGCCAGCCAGGCCGCTATCCAGCCAATCATCGCCGACAGCAACAGCAGCAGCAGGCTCTCATCCCACGACAGCCCGCTCAGGCGGAAAGTCGTGCCAAACACTGCTGCCACCTGAGCAACCACCGACTCAAGGCGGAAAACCAAAATTTCAGACAAAATCAGTGACAGCAATGCCCCGCCGAACCCCAGCAGCGCACCGCCATACAGAAAAGGACGCAGGATAAAGCCGTCGGTCGCGCCGATTAGCTTTTGCACGTTAATCGTATCGCGTCGGGCAAAGATGCTAAGGCGTACGCTGTTGCCGATCACCAGAAATACCGCCACCAGCATCAGGATGCCGATCATGGTCGCAACCTGCCCGACCAGGCCCGTCAGCGCAGCCAGACGCGCAAACCAGCTATCGTCCATGCGCACCTCATCCACACCTTCAACATGCTGCACGCGATCGCGCAGCGTTTGCAGCGTTTTCTCGTTCTGGAAATTCATTTCCGGGGTAATGATCACCACCGCCGGCAATGGATTCTGCTCCAGCATATCAAGCGCGCCGCCAAAGCCTGACCAGTTACGAAACTCGCCCAACGCCTCTTCGCGCGACAGATAGTTAACTTTCGCTACGCCCGGCTCTTTCTTCAGCGTCGCTACAACGTTTTCCGCCGCGCTGTCATCCAGCGTTTTTGACAGGTAAAGCGTCAGCTGCGGTGCCGGATACCATTGCTCCGCCGCCTGGCTGACGTTTTTCCATACCATATAGCAGACGCTGGGCAGCGTCAGCGAGATGGCAATTACCATCACCGTTAACAGCGTGGCCAACGGCTGACGCCACATATCGGAGAGCGTGCCGCGCCAGGCGTAACGCCACTGCTCCTGCCAGCCGCCCTTCAGCGCTTTGCTTTTCGACGGCTGTTTGGTTTTTGGCGCCGGTACGCGCTTGTTGCGTTTATTAGCCACGATCGCCTCCGTGCAGTCTTCCATTGCTGAGCGTCATTACCCGATAGTTGCGGCGGCCAATTAAGCCCATATCGTGCGTAGCCATCAGCACCGTTACGCCCACGCGGTTGAACTCTTCAAACAGCCGCAAAATATCATTCGACAGCGCATCATCCAGGTTACCGGTCGGCTCATCCGCCAGCAGCACCGCAGGCTTGTTAACCACGGCGCGTGCTATCCCAACGCGCTGCTGCTCGCCGCCCGAAAGCTGAATCGGAAAGTTTTTCGCTTTGTCGAGAAGGCCAACCTTATCCAGCGCCGCCGAAACGCGACGGCGAATATCTTCCCCGCTCGCCCCGGCAATAATCAGCGGGATCGCCACATTGTCATAGACCGTGCGGTCCATCAGCAAATGGTGATCCTGAAAGATCATGCCGATCTGACGGCGCAGAAAAGGCACCTCGCTATTTTTCAGGCGGCTAATATCGTGGCCGCTAAACCAGATATGGCCCGCGCTGGGACGTTCAATGCCACAAATCAGCTTCAACAGGGTACTTTTCCCTGCGCCGGAATGGCCGGTCAGAAACGCCATCTCGCCCGGATGCAGATGAAAATCTACCCCTTGCAGCGCTTGCCGACCGCCGAGATAAGCCTTACTGACCTCTTCAAAGCGAATCATCCTGGTTAATCCTCTCGGGCAAACAGTGCCTCAATAAAATCTTCGGCCTTAAATGGCCGTAAATCATCGATGCCTTCTCCAACACCGATAAAACGAATCGGGATGCCAAACTGGTCTGCGACGGAGAAGATGACGCCACCTTTTGCCGTACCATCCAGTTTAGTCAGCGTAATCCCGGTCAGACCTACTGCTTCATGGAACAGCTTAGTCTGACTCACCGCATTTTGACCGGTGCTGGCGTCAATCGTCAGCATCACCTCGTGCGGCGCGTTTTCATCCAGCTTTTTCATTACGCGCGTGATTTTTTTCAGCTCTTCCATCAGATGCGCTTTATTCTGCAAACGACCTGCGGTATCGGCGATCAATACATCCACGCCGCGTGCTTTAGCCGCCTGGATCGCATCGAAAATCACCGAGGCGGAATCTGCACCGGTATGCTGCGCCACCACCGGAATATGGTTGCGTTCGCCCCATACCTGTAGCTGCTCGACCGCCGCCGCGCGGAAAGTATCGCCCGCCGCCAGCATCACCGACTTGCCTTCGGCCTGGTACTGACGCGCCAGCTTACCGATAGTGGTGGTTTTACCCACGCCGTTCACGCCAACCATCAAAATAACAAACGGCGTTTTGCCCGCCATATCCAGCGGCGCTTCAACCTTATGCAGAATCTCGGCCATTTCCGTTTTTAACAGGCCATAGAGCGCCTCGGCGTCACGCAGCTGTTTGCGGTTTGCCTGCTGCGTAAGACTGCTGATAATGCGCTGCGTGGTATCGACGCCAACATCCGCAATGAGCAGCTGTTCTTCCAGCTCTTCAAACAGTTCGTCATCGATTTTTTTGCCACGGAACAGACTGATAAAGCCGGAACCGAGGTTCTGCCGCGTTTTTACCAGGCTGCGCTTTAAGCGGGCAAAGAAGCCCTCTTTGGTCGGACGCTCCTGCTCAACGGGCGCGGCAACGCTCTCCGCCTCTTCTTCCGGGGCTGCAGCCAGCGCCAGCGCGGCCAGTTCTTCATCAGAAAGCGGCGCTTCATCCGTCTCTTCTTCCGGGGCTGCGGCCAGCGCCAGCGCGGCTAATTCCTCATCGGAAAGCGGCGCCTCATCCCGTTCTTCTTCGGTTGGGGTCAGCGCTACCGCTGCTGCAACTTCCGCAGCAACCACGGCATCTTTCTCTTCGGCAGGCGCGGTTTCTTGCGCCAGCACTTCGTCTACCTGCTCAATCCGAGCCTCTTCCGGCAGGATCTCTTCTTCCACCGGCACAGCGGTATCAACCGGCTGCGCCTCTTCCGGCAGGAGCTCTTCTTCCACCGGCGCAACGGCATCAACCGGCTGCGTCTCTTCCGGCAGGAGCTCTTCTTCCACCGGCGCAACGGCATCAACCGGCTGCGTCTCTTCCGGCAGAAGCTCTTCTTCCACCGGCGCAACGGCATCAACCGGCTGCGTCTCTTTCAGCAGGATCTCTTCTTCTGCTGACGCAACAGCCTCTGTTTTCGCTTCTTGCGGCTGCGCTTCGCGCGCTACGGCTTCAGTTGTCGCCACGATCCCGGCAGCCAGCTTCCCGGCGTCCGGTTTTTCGGCCGCAGGCTCTGGGTTTTCGGCCGCGTTTTCCGCTTGATCCGTTAACGTCTCTTTTTGTTCTTCTGACTGCGCAGGCGTTTCTTCACGACCAAAACCCAGCCAGGAAAAAAAGCCACGCTTTTTCTCTTTTGCCATTGTGTGACTACACTCCTCGATGGCTTTCATCCGGTCGTCTGTTGCGCCGGGCTGAAAAAATAACCTGATAAAGAATTCATTAGTCTAACACTTTCCAGCGAGCGCAACACCAGCACCCTTTTTAACGTTTCCTCAACCGCTTTCGCCCGTTAAACTACGCAAAAAATTATGACGAGTTGTGAGCATCATGAATAAAAAACCCCAGGGCGGTGCCGGACAAATCCGCATAATTGGCGGACAGTGGCGCGGTCGAAAACTGCCGGTTCCGGACAGCGCCGGATTGCGACCTACCACCGATCGGGTACGCGAAACGTTGTTCAACTGGCTGGCACCCGATATTCAGCAGGCGCGTTGCCTGGACTGTTTCGCGGGTAGCGGCGCGCTCGGGCTGGAGGCGCTGTCACGCTATGCCGGTTCAGCGACGCTGCTGGAGCTGGAAAAGCCGGTAGCCCAGCAGCTGACGCAAAACTTGCAAACGCTGAAAGCCAGCAATGCCCAGGTGATTCAGACCAACGCGCTCAGCTGGCTGGCGCAGCAGGGCGAACCCTACCACATCGTGTTTATCGATCCGCCTTTCCGTAAAGGTCTGCTGGAGCAGACGCTTCAGCTGCTGGAGAACAATCACTGGCTGGCTGATGAGGCGTTGATTTACGTGGAAAGCGAAGTAGAAAACGGCGCGCCGCCGGTGCCGGTTAACTGGCAGCTGCATCGGGAAAAAATCGCCGGGCAGGTTGCCTACCGCTTATATCGCCGCGCAGGCGTCTCACAGGAGCAGGAAGATGTGGCTTAATCTGGGTCGATTGTTAATGGTGTTCGTTTGGGCGTTTCTGTTGCTGAATATCGTGCACCCTTTTCCCAAACCACTGACATATTTTGTTAACGTTGCGCTGATTTTTATGGTGTTGATGCATGGCCTGCAGCTGGTATTGCTGAAAGCCACACAGCCAAAAGATGGCGTTAAGCTAAGCCGCATTACCCAGATTAAGATCTTCTTTTTCGGCGTGTTTGAGCTGCTCGCCTGGCAGAAAAAACACTATCCCGGGCAATAACGCCTTAAGGATGGTCAGGCGTAAAAGAGATAAAGCGGGTGCCCTGCACTTCAAGTTCGCCTTTTACGCCTTTATCCAGCTGATGGTAATCACGCTCTTTTAGCGTCAGCTTAATATCGCTATCGCCGTTTAATGGCTGAAACCAGGCCTCATAGCGCATCTCCTCTCCGGCAATCACTTCACGCTGACGTGAACGTCGGTTCGGTGCCGGAAACTCACGTTTACTTTTAATTTCTACCGACAGCTGGCGTACCGGCGCAGCGTCATTAGCCGCGTTTTCGCGTCGTTGCTTAATGAACTGACGCGAAGCCAGCACCGCAATGATCGCCAGCACAATGATAAAAATTAATGGGGGCTTACTCATCTCAGCCTCTGACTCCGGTAATTGCGTTTTTTGTTGCAGGCAAGGATACAACCAGCGCCCTTCCATTGTCACATTACGCCCCGCTAACCTAAACTGATTGCAGGATGTTGTTAACACAACGGCGGACAGGCAGAGCGCTGCGCTTGCAGGCTGATGCGGAAGCCGCCCCTTTCAAAAAGGACAACGTAATGATTTGGTCGTTTCTTGCAGTACTTTTTTCCGGCTGGCTCTATGTCGATGCGTCCTATCGCGGGCCGCAATGGCAGCGCTGGCTGTTTAAACCGGTTACCCTGCTGCTGCTGCTGGCCTGGGCCTGGCAGGCACCCACACGGAATCCCACCGACTACCTGATCCTGCTGGGTCTGCTGGCAACCATGGTAGGTGATGCGTTAACGCTATTGCCGCGCCAGCGCATGATGTATGCGCTGGGAGCATTCTTTCTTGCGCACCTGCTGTATACCATCAATTTCGCCAGCCATATGACCATGAGCTTTTTCTGGCCTATCCCGCTGACGCTGCTGATTGTGGGCATTGTCTGGATCGGCGTGATCTGGTCGCGGCTGGAGGAGCTGCGCTGGCCGGTATGTACCTTTATCGGCATGACGCTGGTCATGAACTGGCTGGCAGCGGAGCTTTATTATTTCCGGCCTACCGATTACAGCTTTTCATTGATGGCAGGGGCGACACTGCTGACGCTGGCTAATCTGGTTTGGTTTATCAGCCACTATCGCAAGCGTTTTACGGCGGATAACGCCATTATCGCCGCCTGCTATTTCGCCGGTCACTTTATGGTTGCCCGCTCGCTTTGGCTGTACTGACCATGATATTGCCTCTTGACTCTGGAGGTAGCTCCAGAGTGTAGGATGCAGCTAAGTTTATTTGCTGCATCATTAAGGAGGCGCAATGAGCAAACCTTCTACCTGCGGTCCCGGGCCATCCAGGGCCGCCCTCCGCCTTAACCACAGACAAGGTAAAGCCCCGCTGCAGACGGGCCAGTTTACCCTATCCCCGGCTTCGTCCACTTCAGACACCGCACCATCCTGTCAACAGAAATGCTGTGCCGACAGTTCGGTTTGCGCGCCAGCGCCAGGTCCGGCAGCCGGTTCGCGCTATCGTTGGATCATTAATGGAATGGACTGCCCTAACTGTGCACGCAAAGTGGAAAACGCGGTCAGCGTGTTGGCTGGCGTACATGATGTGCAGGTGCTGTTCGCCACGCAGACGTTATTGATTCATGCAGAAAGAGACGTCAAAGCCGAGGTGGAAAACACGGTAAAGCAGGCCGGTTTTTATTTGCAGGATGCCTCTGCGCCTGCAGAGACATCAGCAGGGTTCTGGCAGGAAAATCGCCTGCTACTGGTAATAAGCCTGCTGATGCTGGCGAGTTGGCTACTGTACGCTATCTGGCCAACATGGAGTCAGACAGCGTTTATCTCTACCACGCTGGTCGGGCTCTGGCCGATTAGCCGAAAAGCCTGGCAACAGGCGCGCAACGGCAACCCTTTCGCTATTGAGACCTTAATGACGGTTGCGGCAGTCGGCGCGCTGTTTATCGGCGCCAGCGCCGAAGCGGCAATGGTGCTGCTGCTCTTTCTGCTGGGCGAGCGGCTGGAAGGCATCGCCGCCAACCGTGCGCGGCGCGGCGTTACCGCACTGATGGCGCTCAAGCCGGATAAAGCGATTCGCGTACGTAACGACCAGCGGGAAGAGATTGCCGCCAGCATGCTGCGTCCCGGTGATGTTATCGACGTTGCGGCAGGAGAACGTCTGCCTGCCGATGCCCGCCTGCTTTCCTCGTTTGCCAGCTTTGATGAAAGCGCGTTAACCGGTGAATCCATTCCCACGGAACATCAGCAGGGTGACGTGATTGCGGCAGGCTGTATCAGCATAGATCGTCAGGTCAGGCTTTCAGTGGTCTCCCTGCCAGGGGAAAGCGCCATTGACCGCATTTTACAGTTGATCGAAGAGGCTGAGGCGCATCGAGCGCCGCTTGAACGCTTCCTCGATCGCTTCAGTCGCATCTATACGCCGCTGGTTATGCTGCTGGCGTTGCTGGTGGCTCTGCTGCCGCCTTTGCTGCTGGCTGCCGACTGGCAAACCTGGATCTATAAAGGGCTGACGCTGTTATTGATTGGCTGCCCGTGCGCGTTGGTTATCTCTACGCCCGCAGCGATTACTTCTGGTCTGGCCGCCGCAGCCCGACGCGGCGCGCTGATTAAAGGCGGCGCGGCGCTGGAAAAACTGGGCGGCATCCGTCTGCTGGCTTTTGATAAAACCGGCACCCTGACCCAGGGCAAACCAGAACTCACCGATATTATTCCGCTGGCTGAGATGGAGCATGCGCCGCTTTTGCTGCATGCCGCAGCGGTCGAACAGGGCGCGACCCATCCGCTGGCGCTGGCGATTGTCGCGCAGGCACGTCAGCTGAATCAGCCGCTGCCGCAGGCGCAAGATCAGCGGGTTCTGGCAGGGCGCGGTATCGAAGCGCATATCAACGGACAACGCTGGTTATTAACTGCGCCCTTGCCGGACCTGCCGGATGCGCTGGCGGCGCGGATTGACGCGCTGGAGCGCTCCGGCAAAACGGTAGTAGTGATTTATAAAGAACAGCAGCCGCTTGGCCTGCTGGCGCTACGCGATACGCTACGGGAAGATGTGCGACCAGCGCTGGCTGAGCTGCAACAGCTTGGCGTAAAAGCAGTGATGCTGACCGGTGATAACCCTCGCGCCGCCGCCGCAATCGCCACAGAGATCGGACTGGAGTATCGGGCAGGGCTGTTACCCGCAGATAAAGTTGCGGCGATCCGGCAGCTCAGTGAGGCTCAGGCGGTGGCGATGGTTGGTGACGGTATTAACGATGCGCCGGCGATGAAAGCGGCCACGCTGGGCATTGCAATGGGCAGCGGCAGCGATGTGGCACTGGAAACAGCCGATGCCGCCTTAACGCATAATCGCTTAACCGGGCTGCCGGCGATGATTCGCCTGGCGCGCGCCACTCAGGCCAATATTCGGCAAAATATCGCTATCGCGCTTGGGCTGAAAGCGCTGCTGCTGGTGACCACACTGCTTGGCCTGACCGGCCTGTGGTTGGCAGTGCTGGCGGACAGCGGCGCGACCGCACTGGTCACCGCCAATGCGCTGCGCCTGTTGCGCAAGCGCTGAAGCTTGCGCCTGGCATGGGAAAGCATTAAAACATCGTAGCGGCCTGCATGAACCAGGCCATCACATCAGTTAAGGAAGCGCCTCATGTCTGACATTTTAAATAAAATCCTGGCGGTGAAGCGTGAGGAGATCGACGCGGCAAAGCGTGTTTCCTCGCTTAGCACGCTGCGCGATCGCGCCCGTGCGCAGACTCAGCGTGATTTTATCGCTGCGCTGCGTCAGCATAACCAGCAGGGCAAGCCGGGCATCATCGCCGAGGTAAAAAAAGCCAGTCCGTCGAAAGGGCTAATCCGTGCGGATTTTAATCCCGCCGGGATTGCTGAAAGCTATCAGCAGGGCGGCGCGGCCTGTCTCTCCGTGTTAACCGACGTGCAGTTTTTTCAGGGCAGCGAAGACTATTTACAGCAGGCGCGCGCGGCGTGCTCGCTGCCGGTGCTGCGTAAAGATTTTATGATTGATAGCTGGCAAGTTGAAGAAGCGCGAGCCATGGGCGCTGACTGCATTTTGTTAATCGTCGCTGCACTGGAAGATAGCCAGATGCAGGAGCTGGAAGCGCACGCGCATCAGTTGGGCATGGCGGTGCTGGTTGAAGTACATGATGGTCATGAGCTGGAGCGGGCGCTAAACCTGACCACGCCGTTGATTGGCATTAACAACCGCAATCTGCGCAGTTTTGAAACCTCCATTGATACCACGCTTGGCCTGCTGTCGCAGCTGCCAGCGGATCGTCTGGTTGTCACTGAGTCGGGCATTGGCACGGTCCAGGATGTTCAGCGGCTACGTCAGGCGGGCGTCAATAACTTCCTGGTTGGCGAAGCCTTTATGCGCGCCGCTGAACCGGGCGCGGAGCTGGCGAAGCTGTTTTTCTGACCGTCAGGAAAGGCCCTTACGCAGCAGATAGCGATAGGGCTTTTCATCCGTTTCCTGCGCCACCAGCGTATGCTCCATAAAGCGACAGAAGCCAGGAATGTCACGGGTTGTCGCCGGATCGTCAGCAATAATCAGCAGCGTTTCTCCATCCTGCATATGACGCACGGTTTTGCGCACCATCATTACCGGTTCCGGGCAGCGTAGCCCAAGCGCATCCAGGGTTTGATCTGGGTTATCGAAGCGATCGCTCATAATTGTCTCAATAGCGGAAGTCTGTTGTGCCCTATTCTACCCCCGGCATTCTGTTGCGCAAGCGATCGGCTAAAGGTGAACGTTTGCGTTAAAATTAACCATTGCAATGCGGAAACAACGCGGTAAGATGCCGCCGCTCTCCTGTATCGACAGGCAGGCAACATCGTCAGCGTACAGGTAACCAGGACTTTTGGAAGCCTGTACATAAAGTAACGCGTTCCGCTGCGTCAGCAGCAAAAATGCGATTACGCTGATTTAACAATGGGTTCCCTCACCCCAACGTAAAAAGGTAAATTATGATCTCCTTTACACCGCGCCAGCGGAAGCATGCGCTTGTCTGGCTTTCCCTGTTTCATATTCTGGTTATCTCCTCCAGTAATTATCTGGTACAGCTGCCTATTTCTGTTTTTGGCTTCCATACAACCTGGGGCGCTTTCAGCTTCCCATTTATCTTTCTGGCTACCGATCTGACCGTGCGTATTTTTGGCGCACCGCTGGCACGCCGCATTATTTTATCGGTCATGGTTCCGGCGCTGTTTATCTCCTATGCCATCTCTGCACTGTTTTATAACGGGAGCTGGCAGGGAGTAAGCGCGCTGCATGAGGTAAACCTGTTTGTTGCGCGTATCGCCTGCGCCAGCTTTATGGCCTATGCGCTGGGACAGGTTCTGGACGTTCATGTTTTTAACCGACTGCGTCAGCTTCCCCAGTGGTGGATTGCACCCGCCTGTGCCATGTTTTTAGGCAATATCAGCGATACCATCGCCTTTTTCTTTATCGCTTTTTACAAAAGTACCGATGCTTTTATGGCTAAGCACTGGGTGGAAATCGCGCTGGTGGATTACAGCTTTAAAGTTCTAATCTGCATGGTTTTCTTTTTGCCAGCCTATGGCGTACTGCTTAACGCGGCGCTTAAGCGCATGGCGGAACGCTCACAACGCGCACAATACAATTTCGGCTAAGCGGCAATAGCCAGCTGGCGTCAGCGCGTCTAAGATCGTGACATACGATTGGTTGCTTTTACGCGCTGATTCGGTTTGTATTAAGCTTTGTATTGCCAGGCAAATAAATAAAAGGGAACCTGATGCGTCAACTTACGAAATATCTTGGAATAGGTTTACTGGTAGTGGGCCTTGCCGCTTGCGACCAGCAGGATAAGGCCACGGCAGACGATAATGGTGCCAGCGCCAGCACCGCAGCACAGACGGTATCGTTAATGGATGGCAAGCTGAGCTTTAATCTGCCTGCGGGAATGTCGGATAAAAGCGGCAAGCTGGGCACTCAGGCTAATAATATGCACGTTTATGCTGATGAAAGCGGTCAGCGTGCCATTATCGTGATTGAAGGCGACGCAACAAATGAAGGGCTGGACGTTCTGGCTCAGCGTCTGGAACAGCAGCAGCGCAACCGCGATCCACAGCTTCAGGTGGTAACCAACAAGGCGATTAACCTGAAAGGTGAAGCGGCACAGCAGCTGGACACGGTGATTTCCGCCAATAATCAAACCGCATGGTCCTCGGTGGTATTAGCGAAGAGCGAAGGCAAACTCCTGACGCTGCAAATTACCCTACCGGCTGGCAATCAGCAGCAGGCGCAGACCCAGGCTGAAAACATTATCAACACTATTACGTTGAAATAAGCCGCGCCAAAAGTTGAGATAAAAACGCCGCCAGATAATGGCGGCGTTTTTATATCACGCAAACCAGGCGTGAGGCCTGCTCGCTAAGTTAAATTCCTGCTGTCTCACGAATATATTTGCGGGCTTTTACCGCATATTCAAAAGGATTGGCCAACGCAGGATCTTGCTCCGCCTCCACCACCATCCAGCCGCAGTAGCCCGCGTCATCCAGCAGCTTAAATACCGGTTTAAAATCAATCACGCCGTCGCCGGGCACGGTAAAGGTGCCGCGCTTAACGCCATCCAGGAAAGAGAGCTGTTGCTTACGCACTTCTGCCACCACCTCATCACGCACATCCTTCAGGTGTACATGATTGATGCGTGACAGATGTTTTTCCAGCACCGCCAGCATCGCCTGCTCACTATTTTCTGAGTAGTAAAGATGACCAGTATCGTACAGCAGATAGACATCATCATTCGTTAACGCCAGGAAGCGGTCGATTTCAGCCGGCGTTTGAATGCCGGTGCCCATATGATGATGCAGGCAAACCTGCATTCCCTTCTCAGCGGCGATTTTCGCCAGCTCGTTATACCCTTCTGCGGTTAAGCGCCACTCTTCATCAGTAAACACCGGCTTATGCTCGAACACCGCCAGCGAAGTACCCTGAATGCTTTTACTTTGCTCAGAGCAGCCGATAACTTTCGCGCCCATCGCATGCAGAAAGTTCATATGATTGATGAACTCATCGATGGTTTTCACCTTTTCGCCATTGGCGAAAAAAGTGCTGAACCAGGCGTTACAGATCTCAATGCCACGGATCTCCAGCATGGGTTTCAACACTGCCGGATCGCGTGGATATTTGCTGCCGACTTCACTGCCGCTAAAGCCAGCCAGCGCCATTTCACTTACGGTCTGCTGAAAGGTATTCTCTTTCCCCAGCTCTGGCATATCGTCATTGGTCCAGCCAATCGGCGCAATCGCCAGCTTTACGTTATCTTTGTTCATGATGCATTCTCGATTCGGTACGGCGGCCTTTAGCCGTCATGCGGTCAGGCTCCAACGGAGCTAACCACCCTATTTGCCCAGCAGTTCGCGCTCTATCAGTTCGCGCGTTTCCACCGCCTGATACTTCATCTTTTCCGGGTAACCAAACAGCGCCGGGGTAATAATCGACTCGCCGCCCACTTTCCAGCTGCGGCTGGCAAAGTCCATTTCACGCAGCGTTTTAAACAGCGCGGTGAAATCCACCTCGCCTTCACCCACGCCAACGTGCTGATGCACTGCGGCATCAACGCCCGGCGGGTTGACGATATAACGGCAGTGTTTGGTGTGATTCATGGTATCGGCAATCAGTACGTGTGAGAGATCGTCGCCCACGTACTCCAGCATGCTTTTTACATCGCCTTTGCCGTTGTCATAGAAAAAGGTGTGCGGCACGCTGTAGACATACTTAACGTTCTCGCTGCGGAATGACTTAACGATGTCGGCGGTTTCATTGTTGCGCTCGCAGAAATCCCACGGATGTGACTGAATTTCAAGGCGGATCCCTTCGTGCTCTACGATCGGCAGCAGCTCTTCCATTGAGCGATAGAACATCTCTTCGCAAATCTCCGGCTCGTTCGGATTACCGGACAGCTCGGTATTGATAACCTGTACGCCCATCTCAACCGCAATTTCAATCATGCGTTTCCAGTTTTTAACTGCCGCCTGGCGACGCAGCTCATCAGGGCCTGACCAGCGATAAACCACGATAAACGAGGAGATCTCCACGCCGGTGGCTTTCAGCGCGTTTTTGTACTCCGTCATAATTTCCCGGCTGGCCTTCGGGTGCTTATAAAAAGGGTTAATCTGCGGATGCGGCGACTGCTCAATATACTTGTAACCCCAGTCAGCCACCTGATGAACCATCTTTGTGATGCCTAAATCTCTAATGACATCCACATCGAAAGCGATCTTCATAACCTTCTCCCTGATTGCTCAGTGCATGATGCACGCGCTTCTCGCCAGGGCAGGAAGCGCGCGGGAAATTAAGCCTTATCGTAAAATGCCGGGCGTGGCGGCAGCTCAACGGGCTCGATAGCGCCGCTGTTCTGTGCCTTCAGACAGGCATCGGCAGCCACGGAAGCGGCATAACCATCCCAGGCGGATGGTCCGGTCAGGGAGCCGCTACTGACATCATTAATAAATGCCTGCAGCTCTACGTCATAGGCATCGATAAAGCGATCTTTCCAGTCGGTAAGAATGGAGGTGGAAAGTTGGGCGCTTTTACGCATCTGTACGGCAGAGGGTTCCGGCAGTTTGGCTATGCCCTCTTCGCCGACCACTTCGCACTGGATATCATAGCCGTAGGCGCAGTTAACAAAGATTTCTACGTCGATGCGGATGCCCTTCTGCGTTTCAAACAGCACGATCTGCGGATCTTTCAGACGAGCATGTGTTTTTGACGTCACGCGCGGGAAAACCACCTGCACGGTTTTATAGTCATCATTGGTCAGCCAGCGTAGCACATCCAGTTCGTGAATCAGCGTGCTGGTGATTGCCATATCGGTGGTATAACTTTCCGGCACCGTTGGATTACGGTGCGCGCAATGCAGCATCAGCGGCTCGCCGATCTCACCGTCAGTAATCACTTTTTTCAGCGCCCGATAACCCACATCGTAAGGACGCATAAAACCAACCTGTACCAGACGTTTGCCGAATTTCATTTCGGCATCAACGATGCGACGGCAGCCTTCGGCGGTCATCGCCAGCGGTTTTTCACAGAAAACCGGCTTACCGGCGGCAATAGCAGCCAGGGTAAATTCCTCATGCGTAGGATCCCAGGACGTCACCAGCACCGCGTCCACATCAGGCGAGTTCACCACGTCATGACCATTGGCGTACACTTCCGCCTGCAGGCCAAGTCGCGTCAGTGCCGCCTTCGCGCTTTCAAGATTAATATCAGAGACCGCCACTACGGTGGCGCCCTGCAACACTTTGCTGCAGCGACGAATATGTTCCTGGCCGATTGCGCCGGTGCCGATAACGCCAAGTTTCAGAGTCATGATGTCTCCAGAATTCAGGGTAGGCGCGAACCCGCCAGGCAGGCTGGCAAGATTCGCTGTCAGGGTAGATGTCAGATAGTTAAGGGCTAAATTTTTTAATAGTCAGTATTTACGTGCCTGCTCGACATGCTCGTTCAGCATCTTAGCCACGGCATCAATGCGCTCGGAGGTGGAAACCTGCGCGCCGCCGACATGCCACCAGCTGAAATACTTATGCACCATGGTTTTGGGCAAAACTTTCACGTCAATCAGGGTTGATACGGTTTCTTTACGCGCCGCTTCCAGGGCATGGCTTAGCTCTTCCAGCGTGGTCACACGCCATGTTTTACAGCCGTAACCGGCAGCGATGGCGGCGAAATCAACCGGGATAAAGCCGCCGTCCAGCTTGCCGCTTTTGTTATCACGAAAGCGAAACTCGGTGGTAAAGCTGTCCATGCCGTGTTCCAGCTGAAGGTTGTTGATACAGCCGTTGGTCATATTGTCGAACAGCACGACATTGATTTTGGCTTTCTCCTGAATCGAGGTCACCAGCTCGGAATGCAGCATCATAAAAGAGCCATCGCCCACCAGCGCATAGACTTCGCGTTGGGGTTCAGCCAGCTTGACGCCGAGCGCGGCGTTAATCTCATAGCCCATGCAGGAGTAGCCATACTCAACGTGATAGCCGTTCGGCGCTTTGGTGCGCCAGACCCGTTGCAGATCGCCCGGCAGGCTGCCAGCCGCCGCGACGATAACTGCATCCTCCGGCAGCTGCTCGTTCAGGGTACCCAGCACGCCGCTCTGAGTCAGAAAGGAGCCGGTCAGGCGATTAAACTCGGCGAACAGCGCTTCGCGATCGATGCTGTCATCAATTTCCGGCACAAAATTCTCTTCGCTGTAAGCCACCTGATAAACGCGCTGCGTTTCCTTGAGCAGCTTGCTTTGCGCCTGTTCGATTTTAGCGCCCCATTCGCTGCTAAAACCTTGCGCGCTCAAACGTTCATTCAGTGCGGCCAAAGCTTCACGCGCATCGGCAACCACCTGCACGCCATCCAGTTTGTAAGCGTCGAAATTGCTGATGTTGATATTGAGGAAGCTGACATCGGGGTGCTGGAATATCCATTTTGATGCGGTAGTGAAATCGGTGTAACGCGTCCCGACGCCAATCACCAGATCGGCCTCTTTCGCCAGCAGGTTAGCGGCCAGGCAGCCGGTTTCGCCAACGCCGCCTACGTTCAGCGGATGATCGGAAACTAACGTGCCTTTGCCCGCCTGCGTTTCCGCGAAAGGAATGTGATGCTGTTCAGCAAACTGACGTAGCGCCTCGCCAGCGCCGGAGTATTTCACGCCGCCGCCGCAGACAATCAGTGGCTTACGCTTGCGTGCCAGCAGCGCTAATGCGTCCTGTAACTGCGCTTCAGTAGCGGGACGGCGATCTAACCGATGCACACGCTTTTGAAAGAAATAATCAGGGTAGTCCCAGGCTTCGCCCTGCACATCCTGCGGCAGCGAAAGCGTCACCGCGCCGGTTTCCGCCGGATCGGTTAATACGCGCATGGCATTGATGCAGGCGGTCATCAGTTGTTCAGGACGGCTCACGCGATCCCAATATTTACTGACGGCACGAAACGCATCGTTGGTGCTCAGGCTCAGGTCGTGGCTCTGTTCAATTTGCTGTAGCACCGGATCGGGCTGGCGCGTAGCGAACACATCGCCAGGCAGCAGCAGCAAGGGAATGCGGTTAGCCGTGGCGGTTGCGGCGGCGGTAATCATATTGGCTGCGCCGGGACCCACGGAGGAGGTGCAGGCGATGATTTCACGACGCAGTTTCTGTTTGGCGTAGCCAGTAGCGGCATGCGCCATCCCCTGCTCGTTGCGGCCCTGATGCACTATCAGATCGCCACTATCCTGTTCTAACGCCTGGCCAAGACCCAGCACGTTACCGTGGCCGAAAATGGCGAAGATGCCCTTAACGAACTTAGTTTCAACCCCGTCAACGCTCAGGTACTGATTATCAAGAAATTTCACCAGCGCCTGTGCCGTGGTTAATCTGATCTTGCCCATTTGCTTATCCTTTACCCGTGGAGTAACCGTTAACAGGGTGCGCCGTAATTCGCCTGTGCTGGCGACCAAACGCTAATCGCCCGACGGCTGATTAGTGAAACGTGAGGCGATTATAAACAAATATTTTTTTCATAAAATACGATTACAGAAGAAACATTTCATTTTGCGAGTGAGATCAAATTATGGGTTCAGCCAGCCCGCAAAGCGGCTTCGGTACAGCGAGAAGTGAAACAACAGCAGAACAGTGCGTAAAAAATAAATATTCCATTTCATTTACTGTGTGTTGTTAACTGCTTCAATATCTGTGCTAAAGCAAGAGAACATCGGCTTTTCATCGTAACTAATCACCGCTTTCAGGGCAGCAGAAACGCCAGAAGATTTTTACCCGCTTCACAGTTTTGGGTTGATAATTTCATTTTATATTGTTTTTGAAATATTTATTTCCCATACTGCCAACACAGTTGATCCGGTGCGATCGGATTATCGGGATTTCCCGTAAGATCTCTGGAGACGCTCGACAGTGACTGCTTATCACAAAAGGAAATCACAAGGTATGAGTACACAACAGAAGCGGCTTGATGTGATTTGCATTGGCCGTATTGCCGTTGACCTCTACGGTCAGCAAATCGGTGCGCGTCTGGAAGATACCAGCACCTTTGCCAAATATCTCGGCGGCTCCTCTGGCAATGTCGCTTACGGCACCGCCATTCAGGGCCTGAAATCAGCGATGCTGGCGCGCGTCGGCGATGAGCACAATGGCCGTTTCCTGCGTGAAGAGTTGCAGCGCGTAGGCGTCGATACCGAATTTTTGATTACCGATAAAAGTCGTTTAACCGGCCTGGTGATATTGGGAATTAAAGATCAGGATACTTTCCCGTTAATTTTCTACCGCGATAACTGTGCGGATATGGGCCTGACGCCGCAGGATATTGATGAAGACTATATTGCTTCCGCCCGGGCGGTTGCCGTAACCGGCACCCACCTTTCTCATCCCGACACACGCGCGGCAGTATTAAAAGCGCTGGAGATTGCGCGGCGGCACGGATTACGTACGGCGCTGGATATTGACTATCGTCCGGTGCTGTGGGGACTGACATCGCTGGGCGATGGCGAAACCCGTTTTATCGAATCAGGGCGCGTGACTCAGCAGCTACAGAAAGTGCTGCACTATTTCGATTTGATCGTTGGAACAGAAGAAGAGTTTCATATCGCCGGCGGCAGCACCGATACGCTGACGGCATTGAAAGCGGTACGTCAGGCCAGTAAAGCGACGCTGGTATGCAAGCGCGGCCCGTTAGGCTGCGTTGTTTTTGAAGGCGATATTCCGGACAGCTGGGATCACACCACGCTACAGAGCGGCGTGCGCGTGGAAGTGTTAAACGTGCTGGGCGCGGGCGACGCCTTTATGTCGGGTCTGCTGCGCGGCTGGCTAAACGACGAAGGCTGGCAGCAGGCCTGTCGCTATGCCAACGCCTGCGGCGCGCTGGTGGTATCGCGTCACGGCTGCGCGCCGGCAATGCCAACCAAAGCGGAGCTGGATGATTATCTCAGCCGCGATAGCGAAGTAAAACGCCCCGATCGCGACGTGCGGCTTAACCATTTTCATCGGGTGACCACCCGCAAGCAGAACTGGCAGGAGCTTTGCGTGTTTGCGTTCGACCATCGCAAACAGCTGTTTGATATGGCCCAGGAGGCGGGTGCCGAACCAGCACGTATTCCGCAGCTAAAAATGCTGTTGTTGCAGGCAGCTGAAGCGGCGGCCAGCGAGGCCGGTTTAGAAAATCACAGCGGTATTCTGGCCGATACCACATATGGTCAGCAGGCGTTAAATGCCATCACCGGCAAAGGCTGGTGGATCGGGCGCCCTATTGAAATGCCCGGATCGCGTCCGCTGCGTCTTGAGCATGGCAACATCGGCTCACAACTGATCGACTGGCCGCAGGAGCATGTGGTGAAGTGCCTGGTCTTTTACCATCCGCACGATAAGGCCGAGCTGCGTGAACAGCAGGATGCACTGATTCGCGACGTCTGGCGCAGCTGCAATAAATCGGGCCACGAACTGCTGCTGGAAGTGATCCTGCCGGAGGATAACCCGGATCGTCAGGAATCTTACTATCTTGATATTGTTCAACATTTTTACCGGCTTGGCGTACAGCCTGACTGGTGGAAGCTGCCGCCGCTGTCGCTGCAAAGCTGGCAGGCACTTGGCTCCATCATTGAGCAGCACGATCCCTGGTGTCGGGGCATTCTGCTGTTAGGGCTGGATGCGCCGGAAGATAAGCTTAAAGCGGGATTCCGCGACGCGGCGCAGGCTCCATGGGTGAAAGGCTTTGCCGTAGGGCGGACCATTTTCGGTCAGCCGTCGCGCCAGTGGCTGCAGGGCGAACTGAACGACGAACAGCTGATTGAACAGGTAAAAAACAACTATCTGACGCTCATCGGCTACTGGCGTGAGGCACGGCCGGTACGCCAGGCCAGCTAATATCCAGAGCCATCACGCCGCTGATATCATACCTGTCGGCGGCGTGATTTTTTTTAACCGCAATCGCGCTGAATTGCCTGCTTTTCTGCTTTCTTATCGCTCTACGGCACGCGATTTAGCACCACTTTTTGTGAGGTGATTCATGTTGCGATGAAATAAAGTCTGCTAATCCGTGATTCAAATGAAATTTTCCATTCGTCTGGTAGAATATTGCTCAGCAAAATGCCCATCATTTTTAGCAGGCCGAAGTAATGACAACTAATCCTACCCAGCTTTCCCTGTTACAGGACGACATTCGTCGTCGTTACGATACGCTCAGCAAGCGCCTGAAACAGGTTGCACGTTATATCCTTGATAACAGCAATAGTATTGCTTTTGACACTGTCGCCTCTATTGCTCAGCAGGCTGACGTACCGCCTTCTACGCTGATTCGCTTTTCGAATGCTTTTGGCTTCAGCGGCTTTAACGAAATGAAGCAGGTTTTTCGCCAGCATTTAATGGAGGAAACGGTTAACTATACCGAGCGTGCGCGTCTGTTTCGGCAAACGGCTACCGACGAGGCTGCTGCCTCGCCTGAAAATCCGGCGGAGATCCTGAATGTGTTCACCATGGTGAACTCTCAGGCTTTACAGCAGTTAGCGATGCAGACCAACCCTGAGCAGCTTAATAAAGCGGTGGAGATGCTTAATAATGCTGAAAATATCTATGTCATTGGCCTGCGCCGCTCTTTTAGCGTGGCGTCTTATCTGACTTACGCCCTGCGCCATCTGGAGCGTCGCGCTTTCCTTATCGATGGTTTAGGCGGCATGTTCACTGAGCAGCTCAGCCTGGTGAATCCCAAAGATGTGGTTATTGCCATCAGCTATTCGCCTTACGCCCGTGAAGGGGTGGAACTGGTGGAGATGGGCGCCCGACGTGGCGCGCAGCAAATTGCCATTACCGATAGCCAGGTAAGCCCGCTGGCTGCCTTCAGCGATGTCTGTTTTGTGGTGCGCGAAGCGCAGGTGGATGGTTTCCGTTCTCAGGTCGCCTCTTTATGTCTGGCACAGACGCTGGCGGTATCGCTGGCGCTGCACAATGCCAAAGAGTAGTTCTGGCTTACCCCTTCTGACAGTTATCAAGCAGCCCGTGCGGGGCTGCTTCTGACGATTGCGGCTACCGGTGACCAGGCTGCAGTTTCTGACTACGGAGTGGTGCCCTGATGAGTTCCTGGCTTAAGTCACGAGGCGTTCAGACAGCAGAGTACAGCCGCGCAAGCACCTTACTTTGCCAGAAAAAAAGGCAGCCTTTCCGGCTGCCCTGATACGCTTTACCGTGCAGGTTTATTTCTCTTTAGCAGGATAATCGTCGCTGTTAACCCAGGCGTGATCCTTCTCCCAGGTAAATTTCCACTTCCGTACCGGCCCGGCCATGACGTTCAGATAATAGTTATCGTAACCGGCAAGCGTGGCGACTGGATGGTAACCGCGCGGCACCGTAACCACATCGCGGTTATAGGGCGCCATACATTCGTCCAGCGAGCGATCGTCGGTATAAACGCGCTGCATGGCGAAGCCCTGCTCTGGTTGGAAACGATGATAGTAGGTCTCTTCCAGATAGGTTTCATCCGGTGAGTCCTCCCGATCATGCTTGTGGCTGGGATAAGAGCTGGTATCGCCCTCATCGGTATACACCTCTACCACCAGCAGACTATCGGCAGGCTTATCATCTGGCAGGATATTATGCACCAGCCGCTTGTTGCGCCCTTTACCACGATGCTCAACGCCCACATCCTGTGGCGCAATCAGCCGTGCGGGTAAATCGCCCTGCCCCGGCGCGCTGCATACGGCCAGCTCCAGATCGGAATCAGCCACTACCTCAACACGATCGTGATGCGGCACATAAACAGAGTAAGGGGGCGTGCGCACGAAAGGCGACTGCCGTTTGCCAATATCGGGAAACTCTGCATGTTGCGTTTTCACCGACGCCAGCCCCGCAACCAGCACCAGGCACAGCTCTTTCTCCCCGCTTTCCAGCGTCAGGGTTTGCCCTTTTTTCAGCAGATAGACATCAAAGCCAACAAAGCGCCAGCCAGCGCTTTCTGGCGTAATGTGTTGAATACGCCCGTTGGCATCAGGCTGCTGACATTTAGCAAGTAACGACATTCGCTTCTCCTTGTAAACCCGTTAGCCCAGCGTTGGCATACTGAATTCAGATACTGTTTGCTGGCCGCTCGGCCAGCGTGCCGTTGCCGTTTTCATCCGCGTATAGAAACGCACGCCGTCCGGGCCATGAACATTCAGCGCACCAAATACCGAACGCTTCCAGCCGCCAAAGCTGTGGAAGGCCATCGGCACCGGCACCGGAACGTTGACACCGACCATACCCGCCTCTACGTTTTGTACAAAATCACGCGCGGTATGCCCATTGCTGGTAAAGATGGCGCTGCCATTGCCAAACTCGTGGCTGTTTACCAGCGCCAGCGCGCTCTGGTAATCAGGCGCGCGCATAATGCCCAGCACCGGTCCGAAAATCTCTTCGCGCCAGATAACCATATCTGTCGTGACGTTGTCGAACAGGGTGCCGCCAACATAGTAGCCTTCTGCATGGCCCGGCACCTGAAAATTTCGGCCGTCCACTACCAGCGCCGCCCCTTCCGCTACGCCTTTATCGATATAGCCCAGTACCTTCTTCTGATGAACGGCAGACACCACCGGCCCCATTTCATTTTCTTCGCTGCCTTTATGCATGCCCGGCCCTACGCGCAGCGCTTTTATCAGCGGCGTAAGGCGCGCAATTAGCTTATCGGCGGTATCGTCGCCCACTGCCACCACGACCGGCAGCGCCATGCAGCGTTCACCCGCCGAGCCGAAAGCGCCGCCCATGATGGCATTAACGGTGGCGTCCAGATCGGCATCCGGCATCACAATGGCATGATTTTTGGCCGCGCCGAATGCCTGCACACGCTTGCCATAAGCGCTGGCGGTTTTATAAATATGTTCCGCTACGCCCGACGAGCCGACAAAACTCACCGCCTGAACGCGGCTATCGGTATACAGCTGTGCGGCATCTTCATTAGAACAGTGTACGACGTTGAACACGCCATCCGGCAGGCCAGCTTCGCTCAACAGCTCAGCCATGCGCACGGCAGCAGAAGGATCAAGCGCCGGCGGCTTCAATACAAAAGTATTGCCGCAGGCCAGCGCGATCGGGAACATCCACATCGGCACCATCGCCGGGAAGTTAAACGGCGTAATGCCCGCCACCACGCCCAACGGCTGCATCAGCGAGTAGCTGTCAACGCCGGTGCCGACGTTCGGTGAATATTCCCCTTTAATCAGGTGCGGAATGCCGCAGGCGAACTCCACCACCTCCATGCCGCGCGTCAGCTCGCCCAGCGCATCCGACCATACTTTGCCGTGCTCGCTAACAATCAGCTCTGCCAGTTCGTCGCGGTGCTTTTCCAGCAAGGTTTTAAAATTAAACATAACGCGCGCGCGGCGCAGCGGGGAGGTATTAGACCACTCCGGGAAAGCGTTATGCGCCACTTCTATCGCCTGTGCGACCTCATCCGCCGTGCTCTGCGTGAGTTCGCGCACCACTTTACCGGTAGCAGGATCGTAAACCGGAATAGTTTCATTGCTGGCGCTATAGGTGATTTTGCCGCCAATAAAGTTTCCAACGATATTCATGTGCATGCCTCTTGATATGGTGGTTCCCGCCGAACGGCCCGTTGCGCTTCGCCATCGGTAAGCGGGGTTTAGCCTGTTTCCGTGCATTGACCCTATTATATTGAAATAAATTTTTCAAATAGTTCAGATTGGAAAATTAATTTTTAGCGGGATGGATCGCATTTTTTTCGTAACATCACAACGCCGTTTCAGCCGCTAAGGGCCACATTAGCGCTATTCTCCGGCGCTTTACCGCACAGCTTAGGGCAGCCCCGCACGCGCTTTCCCCCGGTTCCTGTTGATGGAAAATGAAATTTTTGCGAAGCAGATCCAAAAATTATCATTTCACTATTCCATCAATTTGAAATAAATGTTCTCTTTAGGCCAACCGCCCGGCACGTCATCACGTCGGCTTTTACTTAACGTTTTGCAGGAGCACATCATGGCCATCGATCCCACCCGTTTCTGTATCAACCGCAAAATCGCACCCAATCTCAGTATTGAATCGTTCTTCAAACTGGTTCAGCGGCTTGGCCTGAATAATGTGGAATTGCGCAATGACATGCCCAGCGGCAAAGTGACCGATAACCTAAGCCATCAGCAGGTGAAAAACCTGGCGCAGCAGTACGGCATGGAAATTGTGACCATCAATGCGCTTTATCCCTTTAACCGTATGGATGAAGCGCTGCTGGCGCAGGCGGAAGGGTTATTGAAAGAGGCGCAGGCAATTGGCGCTGGCGCGCTGGTGCTCTGCCCGTTAAACGACGGACAGCCGATCGCCGCAGAAAAAACCATCGCCGCGCTGCAAAAGCTCGCGCCGCTATTTGAGCAGTATGGTGTGAAAGGGCTGGTAGAGCCTCTGGGCTTCCCGCAAAGCTCACTGCGATCTGCCGTTCAGGCACAGGCGCTCATCCGCGATGCGCAGGTGCCCTTTAACGTGCTGATCGATACGTTCCACCACCATTTATATGAGCAGGCTGAACAAGAGTTTGCTTCCGGTATTGATATTGATCGCATCGGGCTGGTGCACCTCTCCGGCGTAGAAGATGCGCGTCCAACCGCAGAACTGACCGATGAAGAACGTATTATGCTCAGCAACGGCGACGTGCTGAACAGCGTTGCGCAGGTGCAACGCCTTGAGCAGATGGGCTATCGCGGCATTTACGCCTTTGAACCTTTCTCCTCAGACCTGGCGAACTGGAGCGAGGCGGATATCGAACGTGAAATCCGCCAAAGTATTGAACTGTTGCAGGCTTGATGCCGGTACGGTTCTGAAGAAGTTATCTGTTATTTGTGTCTTTGCTGTTTCTTGCCTCCTCTGGGGGCCTTTTTTATCCCTTCTCTGCAGGCGAATCAGATCGTTTCAGCATTGCGGTTTCGCATGCGCCACGTCAGCAACAGCGCCAGACACACCAGCAGCGCGCTCAGCAGATAAATAACCGGTACCCCTGCATAGCTCATGATAAAACCGGCGACCGGCCCGGTAATACCCAGCGACAGATCCATAAACGCGGTGAAGGTAGCCAGCGCGCTGCCCTGGTTTTGCTGCGGCACCGCCTTCACCGCCGCTACGCCCAGCGCCGGGAACACCAGCGAAAAGCCTGCGCCGGTCAGCAAGGCGCCAAGATTAGCCAGCCACGGAGAAAAAGAGAGCCAGACAATAAACAGTCCCAGCGCCTCCACACCAAAACAGACAATCGCCACCCGCAATCCGCCGTAGCGGTTGATACTGTTGGGAAACAGCAGGCGAGTGCCGACAAACGCCAGGCTGAACAAGGTTAACGAGAAAGCTGCGCCAGGCCAGCCTTTCGCCTGATAAAACAGCGTAATAAAGGTGGCGATAACGCCAAAACCCGCTGAGGCCATCGCCAGCAGCAGGCCGAACGGCCAGATTTTCCCCAGCACCGCGCGAAACGGCAGCGGCTTGCCTTTACTGCCGTTTACCGACGGTCGCGGCAACGCCAGCACTATGGCGATAATAACGATCAGCATGATCACCACCGCCAGCAGCAAAATACCGCCCAGATGGTAAATCAGCGCTCCCAGCGGCGCCCCCAGCGCCATCGCGCCGTAGGTGCAGATACCATTCCAGGATATTACCCGTCCAATATGCAGCGATCCCACTACGCTAACGCCCCATAAGGTAGAGCCAGTGCCGGCAAAGCTTTGCCCAATCCCCAGCGCCAGCCGTCCAATACAGAGTAACGTCAGGCTAATCAATGGCCAGGCAGCGCTCAGGGCTGCCAGCGCATAACAAATACCGCTAAGCAGACAGCCGAACAGGCCAAAAATCACTACTTTTTTCGGACCCCATAAATCGGCATAACGGCCAGCGTGAGGACGGCTGAGCAGCGTAGAAAGATATTGCAGGCTAATCACCAGTCCCGCCCAAAAAGCGCTATAGCCCATAACGTCATGAACGTAGCCGGGTAATACCGCCAGCGGTAGTCCGATGGTGAGATAGCTGGCAAAGTTGAAAACAACTATTGAAAGAATGCGCTGATTCAGACGAAATGCGCTGGGGGAAGCTTCCGTCTCAGGCTGTCCAGACATAATATTTAACTCGTTACGGGTAAGCATCACTGGCTAAATTTTTACTATACGCAGGTTAGTGACAATAATCAGTTCGTTAGCAATTGTTAGCAGCTACAATTATCGTGGTGAAATTATTTACAGGGAACACTATGCTCGTACCGCAGCAGGAAAAAATGGGACAAAATATGTTGCTTAAAATGGCAACGCTGGTGGTTATTCTGGCAGGGATCCGTGCTGCATCAGATATTATCGTTCCTTTTCTACTGGCAATTTTCCTGGCGATTATCCTGAATCCGCTGGTGAACATGCTCATGCGCCGTGGCCTACGCCGTAGCCTGGCGATTACGCTGGTCATGGTCGTGGTGCTAATGGTGATTTTGATGTTGGTCGCCATGCTGGCCAGCTCGGTCAATGAGTTTTCCCTGGTTTACCCGCAAATACGCACCATTCTTGAACAGAAGCTGACCGTGCTTCAGCATTATGCCGGACGGCTAAGGATCCCCGTTTCGTCGACCGCGCTGGCGGAACAGCTCGATCCCAACGCCATTATGAATGTGGCGACAACGGTGTTACGCCAGTTTTCCGGGGCGATGAGCAATTTTGTCCTGCTGATCATGACCGTTATTTTTATGCTGTTTGAAGTGCGCCATCTGCCCTATAAGCTGCGCAATGCGCTGGCTAATCCGCAGATTCGCATTGCCGGGCTGCATAAAGCGCTGAAAGGCGTAACCCACTATCTGGCGTTAAAAACGCTGATCAGCCTGATTACCGGCATCGCCGTCTGGATATCACTGCTGCTGCTGGATGTGAAATTTGCCTTGTTCTGGGGCGTGGTCGCCTTTGTGCTGAACTTTATTCCCAATATCGGGCCGATTATCGCCGGGGTTCCGCCTTTCATCCAGGCGCTGGTGCTGAACGATTTCTATGATGCACTACTGGTGGCGGCGCTGTTCAGCGCCATTCACATGGTCTTTGGCAATATGCTGGAGCCGCGCGTGATGGGCCGTGGCCTGGGTTTATCGACGCTGGTGGTGTTTTTGTCATTGATTTTTTGGGGCTGGCTGCTTGGTCCGGTAGGAATGCTGCTGTCGGTGCCGCTGACCAGCGTCTGTAAAATTTTGATGGAAACAACGCCCGGCGGCAGCAAGCTGGCTATTTTATTGGGCAATGGACGTCCGCAGGTGAAGCGCAACCGCTAACCCTCAAACAGATGATCATAGACGCGTTGCAAATGCAGCGCCATGCTGTCGCGGGCAAGCTGTGGATTCTGTTGCACAATGGCGGCCGCGATCATTTGATGGTCATGGTTTAACGCCTGAGGGAAATCCCGGTCGGCAAAATGATTTTCCAGCCTGACAAAACGCTGGCTTTTACGCCGGTTCCACAGCTGCTCCATCATCTCCCGCAGCACATCATTCCCGGTCATTTCGCTGATCAACAGGTGAAAGCGCTTATCCTCACGCAAAAATTCATCATCATTAACTCTGTATTGCGCCAGCTGATGCGCAACCTCAAGCAGCTCCCGTCGCTGCTCTGCCGTACCGTGACGCGCCGCCAGTTCAGCGGTCATCGCCTCGAACGCCTGACGCGCTTTAATCAGATCGCGCAGGCTAAAGGTATCTTCGGGTTCTGCTGGTTTTACCGGCAGCGGATTAACCACCAGCACGCCGTTACCGCTACGGATCTCTACCCAGCCGGTGACTTCCAGCGCAATAAGCGCTTCACGCACTGAAGAACGACTGACGTTAAGCTGTCTGGCCAGCTCACGCTCCGGCGGCAACAACGTGCCAGGGGCAAACTCGCCGCGTGCGATCGCCGTGCTTATCAGGCTGGATATTTGCCGATAAAGCCGCTCGGTTTTGATGGCGGGTAATGTCATAAAATGCCCTCTTCCGGTTAACGTAGCTTAAACGCACTCATAAGGCGTTATTGTTGCCGCGCCCACTATTTTATCGGGCGCTGCGCCTGATAATGGGACACCTATCACTCTTTCAGGCAAAAAACTCTCCTATTCTGGCCCAGCGGCCTGACCAATGGCCTCTTACCTCTACCGGCAGGCCCGCTGCTTTGGGCCGTCGAACCATGAAAAATCGCATACAGGAGAGCTTATGGAACACACCTGGCGCTGGTATGGCCCTAACGACCCCGTTACGCTGGATGATGCGCGCCAGGCGGGCGCTACCGGCATCGTTACCGCTCTGCATCATATTCCGAACGGTGAAATATGGACCATTGATGAAATCAAAGCGCGACAGGCGCAGCTGGCGGAAAAGGGGCTTTACTGGTCAGTGGTGGAAAGCGTTCCGGTCCATGAGGCGATTAAAACCCAGCGCGGCGACTGGCAACGTTATATTGCCAACTATCAGCAGTCGCTGCGCAATCTGGCCGCCTGTGGCATCGATACCGTTTGCTATAACTTTATGCCGGTGCTTGACTGGACGCGTACCGATCTGGGCTGGCAGTTACCTAACGGCGCGCGCGCCCTGCGCTTTGACGCCATCGCTTTTGCCGCTTTTGAACTGCATATTCTCCGGCGTCCCGGCGCACAGGAAACCTACAGCGAAGAAGAGCAGCGTCAGGCAGCCGATTACTATGCCGCCATGACGCCGGAAGCGATCGCCACGCTGACACGCAACATTATCGCTGGTCTGCCTGGTGCAGAAGAAGGCTATACGCTGGAACAGTTTCAGGCGCAGCTGTCGCAATATGATGGCATCGATAAAGCGCGCCTGCGTGAACATATGGCAACGTTCCTGCGCGCTATCGTACCGGTGGCGGAGGAGTCAGGAATGATGCTGGCGGTACACCCGGACGATCCGCCGCGCCCTATCCTTGGCCTGCCGCGCATTATCTCAACCCAGGAAGATATGCAATGGTTAACCGAGACGGTGAACAGCCTGCATAACGGTTTCACCTTTTGCACCGGCTCTTACGGCGTGCGCGCCGATAACAATCTGGTACAGATGGCGAAAACCTATGCTGACCGCATCCATTTCATTCACCTGCGCGCCACACAGCGCGAAGAAAACCCCAACAGTTTTCATGAGGCGGAACATCTGGCGGGCGATGTGGATATGGTCGGCGTCATCAAGGTGATTCTGGAAGAGGAGCAGCGCCGACGTCGTGCCGGCAAAGAGCGCGCTATCCCTATGCGCCCCGATCATGGTCATCAGATGCTGGACGACCTGCATAAAAAAACCAACCCCGGCTATTCCGCTATTGGTCGCCTCAAAGGGCTGGCTGAGCTGCGTGGCGTTGAGCTGGCGCTAAAGCAGTGCTTTTTTACCGATTAATCACGCTTACGTTTCTTCAGGACTCAACTTCCCTGTCAAAGCGCCGACGTCAGGCGCTTTATTAACTCACGCCATTTTTTAATCCTGCTGACAGCGGAAAAAACGCCCCTTTCCTGCCAGGATTTAAGCAGGCCGCTGCTCCAGCAGAGTGTGCTGCCCTGACGGTAAACGGTTATTTTCTATACGCATTTAGACGCTACTTTTAGCACAGATGTAACATTTTTTGCGTTCTGGCGATATACTGTGAAATCGCAGGGTAATAGTTTCTTAAAGTTATTATCGCAGGCGATGATAAATTGAGCCGGATCTCCCGGCAGGAAAAATTTCCTCAACGCCGCGATCTGACATTTCTCACTTCGGTTTGCATCGTTGAGGAAATTAAATTAATCAGCAAACACAGGGCGAATGATATGAAACTACGTAGGAAGCGTGTAAAACCTATTGCGCTTGATGACGTTACCATCATTGATGACTCACGTTTACGCAAGGCAATTACCGCCGCATCGTTAGGCAATGCGATGGAGTGGTTCGATTTTGGGGTATATGGTTTTGTCGCCTATGCCCTGGGTAAAGTTTTTTTCCCTGGCGCCGATCCCGGCGTTCAGATGATCGCCGCACTGGCGACCTTTTCCGTTCCTTTCCTGATCCGTCCGTTGGGCGGGCTGTTCTTCGGCAGGCTTGGCGATAAGTATGGACGCCAGAAAATCCTGTCGATCACTATTATTATCATGTCGCTCAGTACTTTCTGTATCGGTTTAATCCCCTCTTACGCCTCGATTGGTATTTGGGCACCAATACTGCTGCTGCTGGCGAAAATGGCTCAGGGTTTCTCCGTTGGAGGGGAATATACCGGCGCGTCGATCTTCGTGGCGGAATACTCGCCTGACCGCAAACGCGGCTTTATGGGAAGCTGGCTCGATTTCGGCTCCATCGCCGGCTTTGTGCTGGGCGCGGGCCTGGTGGTCTTGATCTCAACCATTGTTGGCGAAGAAAACTTCCTGTCGTGGGGCTGGCGTCTGCCGTTCTTCCTGGCGCTGCCGCTGGGCATCATCGGTCTGTATCTACGTCATGCGCTGGAAGAAACGCCTGCGTTCCAACAGCATGTGGAAAAACTGGAACAGGGCGATCGTGAAGGCTTGCGCGAAGGGCCAAAAGTTTCTTTCCGCGAAATTGCCACTAAGCACTGGAAAAGTCTGCTGGCCTGCGTTGGCCTGGTAATTGCCACCAACGTGACTTATTACATGCTGCTGACTTATATGCCGAGCTATCTCTCGCATAACCTGCACTACCCGGAAGACCATGGCGTATTGATCATTATCGCTATTATGATAGGCATGCTGTTTATCCAGCCGATCATCGGCCTGCTGAGCGACCGTTTTGGCCGTCGTCCGTTTGTGATTATCGGCAGTACCGCGTTGCTGCTGCTGGCAATTCCCGCCTTTATGCTGATTAACAGTAATGTGCTGGGGCTGATTTTTGCCGGTCTGCTGATGCTGGCGATTGTGCTTAACTGCTTTACAGGCGTAATGGCCTCATCGCTGCCAGCGATGTTCCCGACACATATTCGCTACAGCGCGCTGGCCAGCGCCTTTAATATTTCGGTATTAATTGCCGGTCTGACGCCAACTGTGGCGGCCTGGTTGGTAGAGGCGTCTAACGATCTCTATATGCCGGCTTACTATCTGATGGTGATCGCGGTTATCGGTTTAATTACCGGTATTATGATGAAAGAGACCGCCAACAAACCGCTGAAGGGCGCAACCCCGGCGGCCTCGGATATTAACGAGGCGCGTGAAATCCTGCAGGAACATCACGATAATATCGAGCATAAAATCGACGATATTACCGAAGAGATCGCTAAGCTGGAGGAGAAACGTAAGAATCTGATCCAGCAGCATCCGCGCATTAACGAGTAACAAAAAGGCCCCTCGCAGAGGGGCTTTTTTTTAGGCCGCCCACTTTAGTTTTGCAGCAACGATCCCATTCACGTAGCGCCATTTCACTCTTCTGCCGCCGTTGCGCAGGTTGCCGTCTGGCTTGCTGGCCCATTAGCGCCCACACTTAGACTTTACGTGTAAGGAGGAAGACTATGCGGATACACCACCTGAGCTGTGGTTCGATGTGTCCTTTTGGCGGCGCGTTGTATGATGGCTTCAGTAAAGGATTGCATGCCCACCTGGTCTGTCACTGCCTGCTGATTGAGACCGAGCGCGACGGGCTGGTGCTGGTTGATACCGGTTTTGGCGAGCAGGATCTTCGTCACGATTCACGTATCGCCCTTTTCTTTCGGCAGTTGAATAATATTCAGCGTCGCCCCGAACTTAGCGCGTTGGCGCAGGTTCAACGTTTGGGCTTTCAGGCGCAGGATGTCCGCCATATTGTACTGACGCATCTCGATTTCGATCACGCCGGTGGGCTAACCGACTTTCCCCATGCGCGTGTTCACCTGCTGCAACAGGAGCTGGAAACCAGTCATCACCGCAACAACTGGCTACAGCGACGACGCTACCGCCCGGCTCAATGGCCCGGCAACGTCCAGTGGCAAACCTACCAGCCGCAGGGCGAAAGCTGGCAGGGATTTACCGCAGTGAAAGCGTTAAATGGCCTTCCCCCTGAAATTCTGTTCATTCCGCTGCCGGGCCATACGCCAGGGCATGCGGGCGTTGCCATTCAGCAGGATGATGGCTGGCTGCTGCACGGCGGCGATGCCTGGTTTTATCGCGGAGAAATGTATCAGCAGCAGCGCCATTGCACGCCGGGGTTGCGTTTTTATCAGTGGATGATGGCGACTGATAATGCGGCGCGGCGGGAAAATCAGCAGCGGCTACGGACGCTGTCGCTGAGCCGCGAGGAAAACATCACTCTGTTTTGCAGCCACGATGCAAAAGAGCTGGCCAGAATGCAGGCGCGCAGCCGATAAAAAAACCCCGGCGACAGGGCCGGGGACGACTATCAGGCGTTGTGTTCAATAACCCGCTGCTGGCTTTCAATCGCAATTTTGCGCGGTTTCTCGCTTTCAGGGATCTCCTGATACAGCGAAATTTCCAGCAGGCCATGCTCCAGACGCGCACGCTCCACTTTGACATGCTGCGGCAGAGCAAAGCTGACGCTAAAGTTATGTCGGCTGATGCCGCGATGCAGCCAGGCGCTTTTTTCATCCTGCTGGTGTTGTTCTTCAAGGCGTTTACCGCTAACGGTCAGCTGGCCGCCTGTGGCGCTGATGTCCAGCTCTTCCTCTTTCCAGCCAGGAACGCTGAGCATTATGGAATAGTGGCTTTCATCAAGACGTTTAATATCACAGGCTGGCGTAGTGGCCAGCGGCGCATCCCCGGTTAACTGACTAAACAGCCGATCGATACGGTTAAAACGATCGGAAAACAGCGTGTCGGTAACGTCGGGGAACAGAGAAAGTGATTTGAATGCCATGAATAACCTCCTGAAAATCTCTCATTGAGCCGTCAAAAGCTTAAACATGTCAGGGAGAGCGCCTCCCTGAGCACTATGTATGTGCTGGCAACCTTTTTTCAAGCGGCGCTTAAAATAATGATTTTTTATATTAAAAATAACTGCTCAGATCCGGCAGGAATATTAAACGGCGGAATGTTGCCTGGCTGTTAAATATAATTATTAAGTCACGGTTACGGTTAATTTTTTGCCTGAAATGTCGCACGGGAAGTTTCCCCCGATAATCTAAAAGCGCGTACACTATGATGACTTTTTCACCTGTACAGCAAATAACTATGTCTGATATTTCTCTGATTAATCGTCCCAGAAGATTACGTAAAAGCGCCGCGCTGCGCGATATGTTCCAGGAAACCACGCTGAGCCGCAACGATCTGGCCCTGCCGATCTTTGTTGAAGAAGGCGTGGATGATTACAAAGCGATTGAAGCGATGCCGGGCGTTATGCGCATTCCGGAAAAACGCCTGGCTTATGAAATTGAACGCATTGCTAAAGCAGGTATTCGTTCAGTAATGACCTTCGGTATTTCCCATCATACCGACGCCACCGGCAGCGATGCCTGGCAGGAAAATGGCCTGGTGGCGCGTATGTCGCGCATCTGCAAAGATACGGTGCCGGAAATGATCGTTATGTCCGATACCTGCTTCTGCGAATACACCTCACACGGCCACTGCGGCGTATTGTGCGATCACGGTGTTGATAATGATGCAACGCTGATTAACCTTGGCAAGCAGGCAGTGGTCGCCGCGCAGGCGGGCGCTGATTTTATTGCGCCCTCTGCGGCAATGGATGGTCAGGTTGCAGCGATTCGTCGGGCGCTGGATGAAGCTGGCTTTACCGATACCGCGATTATGTCCTACTCCACTAAATTTGCGTCATCCTTCTACGGCCCGTTCCGTGAAGCCGCAGGCACGGCGCTGAAAGGCGATCGTAAAACCTATCAGATGAACCCCATGAACCGTCGTGAAGCGATCCGTGAGTCATTGATTGATGCGGCGGAAGGGGCTGATTCGCTGATGGTTAAACCGGCGGGCGCTTACCTGGATATTCTGCGCGATATTCGTGAACGCACTGAATTGCCGCTGGCGGCTTATCAGGTAAGCGGTGAGTATGCGATGATCAAGTTTGCCGCTCAGGCAGGCGCGATCAATGAAGACGCGGTGATTCTGGAAAGCCTGGGAGCGATTAAACGCGCCGGCGCGGATCTCATCTTTAGCTATTTTGCTCTCGATCTGGCAGAACGTAATCTGCTGTAAGGTCTCTTACAGGCAGCCGACCGGCTGCCTGTATCACACTCATTGATAGGTTTTTTCCTTCTCAGGTTTACCTCCTTCCGCAGGCCAGCTAAGGTAAATATTTCACTCAGATTGCTACTGCTTGCCAGGCGGCGCGCTGACGTTGATTTATCCCTGAATCATATCAGCGTGAATTCACCCTGAAGTTGTGCCTTTTCTGACCGATACTGTCACCAGAAGTACATAAATCAAAAAATATAAAGTTTGAAGGCTTTTATGAAAACACCAAGAATCCCTGCAAATGAGCCTCAGCGTCTGAGCGAGCTTCATGCGCTGAAAATATTAAACACGCCCGCCGAGGAGCGTTTCGATCGTCTGACGCGCCTGGCGAAACGGCTGTTTAACGTTTCAGTATCGGTTGTCAGCCTGCTGGATGCCGAGCATCAATGGTTTAAATCAGGAGACGGCATCAGCGTTACCCAAACCGCACGCGATATCTCTTTTTGTGGCCATGCCATTCTGCAGGATGATGTGATGGTGGTGGAGAATGCCTGCAACGATCCGCGTTTCTATGATAATCCGCTGGTGATCGGCGAGCCGCATATCCGTTTCTATGCGGGATGCCCGCTGCGCGCGCCTAACGGGGCCAAAGTGGGCACGCTATGCATTCTGGATAACCAGGCGCGCACTTTTAATGGTGAAGACGTCTGCGCGCTGCGCGACCTGGCCTCTATGGCTGAAGCAGAGCTGCTGAATTTCCAGGCAGCCACTTCTGACGAACTCACGCAGATATCCAACCGACGCGGCTTTATGACCCTGGGACAGATGCTGCTGAAAGAGTGCGCGCTGCGCCACTACTCTGCCTGCCTGGCGTTTTTCGACCTCGATCAGTTTAAACAAATCAACGATACCTTTGGGCATCGGGAAGGCGACCGGGCCTTGATGGATTTTGCTGACGCGCTGAAAACCAGCTTTCGTCAGTCGGCGTTATTTGCCCGTCTCGGCGGCGATGAGTTTGTGGTGCTGTTTATCGATACGAATCAACAGCAGGCGAACGCGCGGCTGGAAGATTTTCGTGCCGAGCTGCAACGTTATATGGAGCCGCTTGATCGCCGCTACCGCCTGGATTTTTCCGTAGGAATGGTGGAGTTTGATCCCACCCAGCCGCAACCGCTTACGGGATTGCTGAGTCAAAGCGACGATATTATGTATCAACATAAAAAAGCGCGTCGCCAGCGCCACTAAGCTGCTTATTCAGTCTCTGCCGCACACTGCCACCACCAGACGCGATCGCACAGCTTTTGATGCCAGGCAATCAGCCCGGGCGCATCCAGACGCTCAAGCAGCTGGCGCGCCGCCGGAGAAGTCAGATCGGGAAAAGCCAGCGCCTGACGCGCCTGCTCCAGCGTATCACCCTCTGGCTGGAGCCGCTGCCACAGTCGTTCACGCTTTTCCGCCAGCTCATCAGCGGAAAGACGGGCAAGCTCATTTTCCATTACCCGTAAAAAACGCTGAATATGCGTTAACAACGCGGCGGCATTATGCTGCGGCGACTGCAGCGCAAACAGTATTCCTGTGCGATCGGCCGCATGATGAAAACTGCAGCTCACCACGTAGCCGACCTGCTGTTCTACGCGCAGACGCTGAAAGAAGGCTGGCTGATAAATCAGCGCCAGCATCCGCCACGCCAGCTGTGCCTCAAGACCAGGCTGCGTCAGCGGGCAAAACAGCAGCAGGGCCGTATCGCCCTGCGTCAGGCGCAGAGCGTGCTGCTGCCCCGGCTGCGGCTCGCATGGCAGCCAGTCGGTTACACGTTGTACGCGCCCCGGCATGCGGCTCAATAGTCGGGAGAGCCTTTGGGTCAGCGCCTGGCCGCCGCCAACCAGCGCCGCCTGCCAGACAATTTCATTGAGTTTCGCACAGAGCGACTGCTGCGCCAGCAGCCAGCGCGGCAGTTGGCTAAGCAGCTGACGTACCGGGATCTCACCCTGCTCTTGCTGCTGCTCTCGCTGCCAGGCGCGCGCGCCTGCATCCAGCGAGGTAAAGGTGTGCAGCCGCGAAACGATCGCCGCCAGCGCTGCCACCATCAATGCCGGTTCACCGCTCAGATGAAGCTGCCAGATGCCCTGCCGCCGTTCAACGCTTAATCTGCCGCCCTGATGCGCCAGGCTGGCTGATAACGCACGCAGCGCCGCCTGTAAGGCGTAGCCCAACGCATCGGTAATGGGTTTCTCCGGCACCGGACGCAGCGTTAATACCGCAGGCGCAGAGGCAGGTAAATAGAGTAAGGGAACCGCTCTGTGAGGTAGGGTTTGCGGCGCCAGCAGCGGCGAAAAAGGCCAGAAACGCAGCGGCAAAGCGGTAGTGGCGGGAGTATGCTGCAAAGGCGCGTGGATAAACTCAAATCCGGCCGATGAGGTCATCTCGCCCTGTACGGTCTCATCCAGCCACAGTCGGCTGACTTCGGCGTTCTGTAACTGCTCCAGCCAATGTTGCCACTTATCTGGCGTAACTGACGCGGGCGGCGCGAAGCCGAACGCCCGATCGCGTAGGCGATCGAGCGCGCTTTTATCGGCATGCTGGCGCTGCGCCAGCTGCAAATAATGGTTTAACTGGGAGGCGGTAAAGTCAGCAAGCTGAGCAAGCCACTGCCGCAGCGCAGCCTCCAGCGTTGCAGTGAGCGTGGGGCGCACATGGGCCGGTACAAAACAGACGGCAATCAGCGCCGCCCCTCCGCCGCGCCAGACCTCCTGCAAACTCACGCCATCACAAATATCAGCGGCTCGCAGCTGCGCCAGCAGGCCGCCTTCCGCCTCATCCAGTAGCAGCTGCTGCAACAGTGCGCACCAGCCCGCATCGCTCTCCTGCCAATGGTTAAGAGCCAAGGTTAGCGTGAATTGCGACGCGCCTGTGATGCGCACCGCACCATCCGCACGCGCCTGTAAATGGGCAGGCGATACAGCCGGGGCGTCAATGGATACGGGCAGGCTTGCCCCGCAGCACCGGGCAATAGCTTCCAGCTCAGCCAGCGGCTGCGGGCCGGAAAGCCAAAGCGTCATCGCCCCCGCATGATAGCGCTGCTGATGAAACTCTTGCAGCGCCTGGCGTAATCGGCTGTGATCTTCGCCAAAGCTGGCGCGGTTGCCGACGTGGAAACGCTGCATCGCGGGCGGGCCCTGAAAAAAGTACCGCTGTGCCACGCCGGTTAGCGTTTGGGCATCCTGACACAGCAGACGATATTCGGCGTCAATCACCGCCGTTTCCTGCGCAATCGCCTCTGATGAAAGCTGCGGGCACGCCAGCATATCCACCAGCCGCATCAGCCCCGCTTCCAGCCCGCTGGCAGGCAGGCTAAAGAAATAGGCGGTGCGATCGGCGCGAGTGGTAGCATTAAGGCGGCCTCCCTGCGCGGGTACCCAGCTCATGAGCCGCTGCTCACCGCTATAGCTTGCGCTGCCGGTAAACAGCAGATGCTCCAGCAGATGCGCCAGGCCCGGCCACTGCTCTGGCTCATGATCGCTGCCGCTGGCGACCTGTAGTAGCGCTGCCGCTTCTGACGCCTGCGCGTCGTGCAGCAGCCGCACCGTCAGACCATTATCGAGCCGTAACGAGGCCGCCTGCGACATTATGCGTTCGCCTTAAAGATCAGCTGAGAATTAACCCGATTGCGGAACTGCAGCTGGCTGATTTGCATCTGGGTGCAGTTGGCCGCCTCGCGCGCCGCAATGATTTTGCCGTGATGCGGCGATTTCGCACAGACCGGATCGGCATTATCGGCATTGCCGGTCAGCATAAAGGCCTGACAGCGGCAGCCGCCGAAATCCTTCTCTTTTTCGTCACAGGAGCGGCAAGGCTCCGGCATCCAGTCAAAGCCGCGATAGCGATTAAAGCCGAAAGAGTCATACCAGATATGCTGCAGGTCATGCTCCAGCACTGACGGAAACGTGACCGGCAGCTGACGCGCGCTGTGACACGGCAGCGCGGTGCCTTCCGGCGTCACGCTGAGGAAAATCGCGCCCCAGCCGCCCATACAGCCTTTGGGACGTTCTTCATAATAATCTGGCGTAACAAACAGCAAATTGGTCAGGCTGCCGCTTTCCGCCATGCGCTCGCGGTACTGCTTCACCACCTGCTCGGCACGTTCAATCTGTTCGCGCGTTGGCAGCAGGCCTTCTCGATTGAGCTGCGCCCAACCGTAAAACTGACAGGTCGCCAGTTCGACGTCATCCGCCTCCAGTTCGATGCACAGCTCGATAATGCGATCGATCTGGTCGATATTATGGCGATGCAGCACGAAGTTCAGCACCATCGGATAACCGTGCGCTTTGACCGCCCGCGCCATTTCCAGCTTCTGCCGGAAGGCTTTTTCCGAACCGGCCAGCGCGGCGTTCAGGGTTTCATCGCTGGCCTGGAAGCTGATTTGAATATGATCCAGCCCGGCCTCAGCAAAGCTATCAATCTTTTTCTCGGTCAGCCCGATGCCGGAGGTGATCAGGTTGGTGTAAAAACCGAGATTGCGTGCGGCAGCAATCAGCTCCGGCAGATCTTTACGCACCAGCGGCTCGCCGCCGGAAAAGCCGATCTGCACGCTGCCCATCGCCCGTGCCTGTCGAAATACTTCAATCCACTGCTCAGTAGTCAGCTCTTTATCTTGTTGAGCAAAGTCGAGCGGGTTGGAGCAGTAAGGGCACTGCAGCGGGCAGCGGTAGGTTAACTCCGCCAGCAGCCACAGCGGCGGATTCACCGCCGGTTTCCGTTCAGTCACGGAAGATGATCCACTTCTGTTCATAGGCCTGACCAAAAAATTCAGTAACGTCGTTGCCCAGATCGGGCACGCCGGGGAAGCGCGCGCTCAGCTCGGCGACGATATCGCCCAGCGTCCGCTTGCCGTCCACCAGCAGTAAAATTTCAGCAGCGCTGCCGTTGAGTCGCGCCATTCCTTCCGGATAGAGCATAACATGACAGTTCTGCGTCTCTTCCCACTGCAGGCGAAAGCCACGGCGGAACTGCGGCGTCTGTAAAGCGTTGATTTCCATTACACCAGTCTCGTTTTATGCCAGGCGAGATCCGCCGTTACCGTATGGTAAGGCGGTCGTTTTATTTCATACGCCATCGTCATCGCGTCCAGCATGCTCCACAGGATATCCAGCTTGAACTGCAGGATTTCCAGCATGCGCTGCTGTTTCTCTACCGTGTCGCAATACTCCAGCGCCAGTTGCAGGCCATGCTCCACGTCGCGGTTCGCCTGGCTCAAACGGCTGCGGAAATAGTCGTAGCCTTCCGCTTCGATCCACGGATAGTGCTGCGGCCAGCTGTCGAGCCGCGCCTGATGGATCTGCGGCGCAAACAGCTCGGTCAAAGAGCTGCAGGCTGCTTCCTGCCAGTTAGCGCGTCGGGCAAAGTTGACATAGGCATCTACGGCGAAGCGTACGCCGGGCAACACCAGCGCTTCCGACTGCACCACCTCGCGTTTCAGGCCTACCGCCTCGCCCAGTCGCAGCCAGGCCTCAATGCCGCCTTCGCTGTCGCCGTTGCCGTCGTGATCGAGAATGCGCTGCACCCACTTGCGACGCACCTCCGGATGCGGACAGTTAGCCATAATGGCGGCATCCTTCAGCGGAATATTGGTCTGATAGTAGTAGCGGTTCGCTACCCAGCCCTGAATCTGTTCGCGCGTGGCTGTGCCGTTATGCATCGCGATATGGTAGGGATGATGAATATGGTAATAAGCGCCTTTGGCGCGCAGCGCCTGTTCAAAAGCCTGCGGCGAAAGCGGCTGTGCCTGCGTCATGGTTATACCTCGATTAACATGCCATCCCAGCTCACTTCGATGCCCTGCTGCGTCAGGCTTTGGCGCTCGGCGGACTCTTCATCCAGGATGGGGTTGGTGTTGTTAATATGAATCAGAATTTTGCGTTCTGCCGGCAGTGACGCCAGCAGCGCAGCCAGCCCCTGCTCTTCTGAGAGCGCCAGATGGCCCATATCTTTACCGGTGTTTTTGCCGACGCCGGTGGCCGCCAGTTCGTTATCACGCCACAGCGTGCCGTCAATCAGCAGGCAATCCGCCTTTTGCAGCCATGGCATCAACGCATCATCAGGCTCGCCCAGCCCCGGCGCGTACAGCAGGCTTTTACCGCTGCTGCCGTCTTCAATAAACAGCGCCACGTTGTGGCCCGGCAATGGCCGATCGCGCCAGGGCGAGTAAGGCGGCGCATTGCTTAACAGCGGAATGGCGGTAAAGCGCAGGCTTTGGCACACGCTGACGCTAAAGGTCTGCTCCGGCACGATGCCGTGATGAATCAGGCCGCCGTTCCAGTGGGAAAGCATGGTGAATACCGGAAAGCCGGTAGTGAGATCCTGATGGACCTCCTCCGTACACCAGACATGATGCGGACAGCCTTCACGCAAATTGAGTAAGCCCGCGCTATGATCGATTTGGCTGTCGGTAAGAATAATGGCGCCAATACCGGTGCCGCGCAGCACGTCGGGATTATTCAATTCGGGCGAAGCCAGCAGCTGATGGCAAATATCGGGAGAGACATTGCACAGCACCCAATCTTTTCCGTTATCGCTAATAGCGATAGAGGATTGCGTACGCCGCGAGGTTTTCATCGTGCCGTTACGCACGCCCTGGCAGTTTTTACAGTTACAGTTCCATTGCGGGAACCCTCCGCCAGCTGCGGAGCCAAGAACTTTGATCTGCATGTGATAACCGGGAAAGGAAAGAAACAGGCCCGCGACTGGCGCGGGCACAGGGATTAACGGTTGGAAATGTACAGAGTAACTTCCAGACCCAGACGTAAATCTTCAAATGCAGGTTTGATCCATGCAGACATAACTTTTCTCCTCTTAGCGTTAAAAATGACGGATTGTCACCATTAATTGCGGCAGGCAATCCGTGAGTTGTCAAATATGAAAATTTGGCAGCGCAGATGTTGCTCTAATGTGACCTGAATCGCAACTTTTCTATTGACCCCACGTGCGCTTTAACACGTGTAGCCAGTTACGCCAGGCCAGCTTCTCTTGCAGTTGCGCATCAATGCCGGCAGCGGCTAACGCCTCAAAAAGTCGGGGCATACCGCTCACATCGCCCAACGGCTCCGGCACGCTAATGCCATCAAAATCCGAGCCGAAGCCAACGCGATCTTCACCTAACTTATCAAGCAGAAAACACAAATGTTTAACAATTTCGTTAAGTGAAGTCTCAGCGTTGCGCGCGCCATCGGCGCGCAAAAAGGCGTTGCCAAAGTTTACGCCGACAAAGCCGTCGCTGGCAGCGATAGCTTCCAGTTGCGCATTGGTCAGGTTGCGCGGCTGGGCGCAAAGCGCATGCGCATTGGAATGCGTGGCTACCAGCGGCGCATCGCTCAGCTCGGCGGTTTGCCAAAAGGTTTTCTCGTTCATATGTGAAAGGTCGATCAGCAGCCGCCGCTGATTGCAGGCGCGGATCAGCGCCTTGCCCGCCGCCGTCATTCCCTCGCCGGTATCGGGCGAACCGGGAAAACCGCCGTTCACACCAACACCGAAGCGATTAGGCAGATTCCAGAAAGGCCCAATGCTACGCAGGCCGAGTTGGTAAAAGCGATCCAGCAGCGTCAGCTCCTCATCCAGCATCTCTGCGCCTTCGATATGCATCACCAGCGCCAGCACATCCTGCTGCAGGCACTGTTCAATATCGGCGGCCGTCACACAGAGCCGCGCCCGTCCAGCAGAGGCCTCCGCCAGCTGACGCAGAATGGCGATTTGCGCCTCGGCAATCGCCAGCGCGTCGTGCTGCGCCTGCACCAGGCTCACTTCCTGGCCGCGCTCTCCCGCCAGCCAGGCGACCGGCGGCACAAAGACCGCAAACAGCCCGCCAGCAAAGCCGCCCTGCCGCATACGTGGAAAATCGAGATGGCCCTGCTCCCGACCGGCGAAAAAAGCCTGCGCCGGATTATCGGCATGATTTACCCACAGGCGCAGCAACAAATCGTTGTGGCCATCAAAAAATTTTCCCGCAGTGATCATTTTAACGTTGCTAAATCCTCGATCAGCGCCTGGTGAAATTTCTCCGGCGCTTCCATTTGTGGCGCGTGTCCCATGCCGTCAAACTCTACCAGGCGGGCATGAGGAATGCGTTTTGCCGCCTCTTTGCCCAGCACCTCGTAGTGACCCAGCTGCGCCTTCACCTCCGGCGTGGCAATATCGCTGCCGATGGCGGTGGTATCGGCAGTACCGATAAACAGGGTGGTGGGAACACGCAGATCCGGCAATTCATAATAAACCGGCTGGGTATAGATCATGTCGTAGATCAGCGCAGAGTTCCAGGCGACTTTTTTATGCCCCGGCCCGCTGTTCAACCCGGCCAGCATATCAACCCATTTGTCATACTCCGGCTTCCACTGACCAGAGTAGTAGGTTTGCTGCTCATACTTTTTGATGCCTTCCGCCGACAGCTTCAGCTCGCGCTGATACCAGTCATCCACCGATCGCCAGGGCGCGCCCTTTGCTTTCCAGTCCTCAAGGCCGATAGGATTCACCATCACCAGCTTTTCGGTCTGCTGTGGATACATCAGCGCGTAACGCGTCGCCAGCATGCCGCCGGTAGAGTGGCCGATAACGATCGCTTTCTTCACGCCGAGATGCTGTAGTAGCTGATGGGTATTGTTAGCCAGTTGCTGGAAGCTGTACTGATAGTTAGCTGGTTTGGTCGAGGTACAAAAACCGATCTGATCCCGGGCGATAACCCGATAGCCTTGCTGGCTCAGCGCGCGCAGCGTGCTTTCCCAGGTGGCACCGCAAAAGTTTTTGCCGTGCATCAGCACCACAACGTGACCGTTGGCATTGCCGACCGGCTTAACATCCATATATCCCATGCTGAGCGACTGCTGCTGGGAAGAAAAAGTGAAGTGCTGTAGCGGATAAGGCATCGGAAAGCCTTCCAACTGCTCGCCGTAAGAAGCCGCAGCGGCGTTGCCCGCCGCCAGCATCAGCCCCAGGGCCAAGGACGTTAGCTTATTCATTATTTTGCTCCTGTGTAATGTGACAGCCGAAGCGGTAAAAAAACAACCAGTACGGCAAAAATATAAGCGCAATCAGGCCAGTCTGGAGCATGACTTAAGTAAAAGCAGGTAAAGGCAACTGCTCACTTTAGAAACTAAAGCGATAACCGGCGTTAAACTGTCGCTGATTAAACTGGCTTCCGGTGGAACTGTCCCCCTCCAGATAGAACACGTGCTGGCTGGCAATCTGCGCGCTAACGCCAAGGCCATTATTCCACGCGTTGCCTTTAAAGCTGTGCCATTCCGGCGAACCGTTGAGGCGATAATGAGTTTCACCTTTAAACTCACGCACAATGCCGCTTTTCAGGTAGAGATTGAGCTGTAAGCCATCCTGCTGCACACGATAGCCGAGCAGTGCGCTGGCGCGGCCCAGCAGAGAGTGATAGCCATCGAGGTCGATATGCAGACCGTTGGAGGCGACGAGACGATCATCTTGTTGACGGCTCCAGCTTAGTTGCAGCTGCGGTTCAAGGTAAAAACCCTGCGGTGCTGAGAAGAGCTCGATGCGTTTGCCGCCCTCCAGCGATGCGCTGTAACTATCCGTTGCGCCATAACCAGAGACCGTTGCCCCCTGAGAGTCTCTGACGTTAAAGCTGTTTTTCAGCCGCCCATATTTCACCATGCCATCCAGCCACAGGCCGTTATCCGCCAGCGCAGTGAGATAGATCCCGGCATGTTGCGATCGTTGATCGCCTCTGCCGGAAGCGTAATGGGCATTGCCGTGGGTGACGCCCATAAAGGCACCAAGAATGACCGGCGTTTCAGGCGTAATCTGTTTATCAATACCAAATTGCATGCCGGAGTAACTCAGGCGAAAACCGCTGAGTTTGCCGCTGCCAAAATCATCAAAGCGCCCGCCGATGCCACGGATCCAGCCGTTGCCCATATCTTTCTTTTGCCGCAGCTCGCCAAAGCGCTGCATCAACGTCTGCGTCTCGGCATAGTTAATCAAATAGGTAATATTCAGGAAATTAGCCCCTGCATCGGCCGTGCTGGTGAGCTCCGGCTGCTCGGGCGTCGGTACCGGTGCGGGCGCAGGCTCAAGGTTTTCCTCCAGATCCAACGCTGGCTTCGGCGTTACTTCTGGTGCGGGCGCGGGTTCCGGCGGCGCAGGTGCAGGACCTGGCGGCGCGGGGGTAGGTTCTGGTTCTGGCGCGGGCTCTGGTGCAGGTTCTGGCGGCACGGGTGCGGGCTCAGGGATCTCTGCAGTGCCGGTGGCGGACAGCTGCCAGTTCGGTCCTGTTTTTTGCAGCCCAAACAGATAGCCGCCCAGCTCCACTTTTTCCGTGGTGGGCGAAAGCGCAAAGCGTGCCTGACCATCCTGCGTTTTTACCATCGTCAGCACTTCCTGACCCGTGGTGCGCATATCGCCACGATTGAGTATCTGCAAATAGTGCCTGCCTGCGCTGTTGCCGGTTACCACCAGTTGATCGCTGCGCTGCGCAGCGATATCCGTCGTCAGCGCAAAAGTGCCGCTTCCGGCCAGATTGCCTACCGTAAGATGCGATCCCGGCTCGCCGCTCATAAAGTTAACCGTGCTGTTGTCCAGGGTTAAATTATCCACCCTGGCGTTGCCCGGCATATTCCACTGGCTTTGCTCCATTTTAATATTTAAAGAGCCGCCGTTAACCCTGTCGCTGGCAGTTACTCCCGTCAGCAGCGAGCCTGCCGTCATATTCAGATCGATATTACCGCCAGCGGCACTTACGCTGCCGACAATATCGATTAGCCCACTCAGGCTGATACGGCTGGCGCGAGATCCAGGAATATATTCAGTGCCCAGCGCCATATCCAGCGGCGAGGCCATACGAATAACCGTTTTTCCGGTTAAATCAATTTCACTGCCGCTTACGGCGTATGCACCAATCGTTCCGCTATTGCCGGTAATCGCCAGGTTATCACCCTGTACCTTTCCCCCGCGCAGCGCCCATATGCCTATTGCCAGCCCATTGTCGCTGCGGATATCAATATCGCTCCAGGAGAGATTAACACTGGCTCCTTCAAACTGCGCCGAGACCGCATAAGAGCCGCTGGAAAAAATGTGGTTTCGCTGCGTCTCGCTACCGTTGAAGTTAACCGTTGCCGCCTCGCCACGCGCAACCAGTGCACCGCTGCGCTCGCTGTAAAGCGAGCTGCCTGCCCCGATCGTCGCCACGCCCTGCTCTCTGACTTCCAGCGCGTTGGCGAGATGACTGCCTGCGGTTTTAATCTGCAGTTCATCTGCCGTCAGCGTACCCAGGTTCCAGATCCCCATTGCGTCTTTGCCATGGGTTTCAATCCGGCTGCCGCGACCTAAATCTACCGTTGAGTTGGCCTGAATATTCATGCCGTAAGCGCGATCGCCTGCGGTGGTAATGGTAAGCCGGTTCGCCTTTAAACTGGCTGGCTCGCCGGATGCGCGATTATCCCGACCAAAAATATAGATACCGGTTGCCTCTGCACCGTGCGTCTGAATAAGCGAGTTCTCACCAATATCTATTCGGGTTCCCGCGTCGGAAATATATAATCCGTTGCCTACACCATGCGTAATTACGGTTAGCTCATCTGCTAATAAAGAAGCGTGATTACCCAGATAAACACCATTGGCCATCAGAGCGTTATTATTTACTTCAATACGGCTGCCGCGGCCTAAATTAATCTGCGCATCCTTTGCATCAACCTGAATACCGTAATGGCCATTGACATTAACCTTTAGTTGATTCGCCTGCAGAGTAGAATTATCGCCTTGTAAAAGAATGCCGCCTGCTACCGGCCCATTAACATTAACGCTGACGTTATTGCCTAAATTAATGGTGCTATTTGTTGCGCTAACGGGGTTACAAATACCGCAAAGGCCATTTTCACTACCCGTCACCACTATTTCATTTCCTTCACTTAGCGTCAGGAGACTATCCTTTTCCGCAGTAACCGACGCAAGCAAGGCCGCATCGTATGCCACAGGGGTAAAAGAGAGTAATGACAAAGATAAAGTGCCGCTAAGCGTTACGCTGTGCCGAATAAAATTCACTAAGGGTTTTATTTTAAATAAAGGTGTAATCACTGACTTTTTCCTCTTAAGCCTCGCCTGTTTCCGCTCGCAAAAAAAATATCACCGCTTGTTATTGCGGTAATAACCATGACGCATCAATAAAACAGAAGAAAAAAATTAAAAGGCGCACACAAAAATACCACCGTTATTAAAACCCTAGCATGAATATGAGTTATCTGGTTATTAACCCAAAAGAAATCATATTTATTAGATGATTGCTTACTGGCTGATTAAGAATATTTAAATAAACAATAGCGTTAAAATATTGATTAAGCGTCAGCAATAATAAATGCCCACTTGCCCCACGAATTTTCTGATTCATGTAAGGAATTTATTTCAAACGAAATAAAGCGCATCTTCTACACTTAATTTATTCAACCGAGTAAGGAGAACGATAATGAACGAACAACTGCGGCAGGCTGCGTCGGAACTGGGAGAGATACTCAAAGGGGCAAAAGTTAAGCTGGCAACGGCAGAATCCTGTACCGGTGGTCTGGTCAGCATGTCGATGTGTTCCGCCAGCAGCAGTGCAGATTATTTCAGCAGCGGTTTCGTGACTTATACCAATGAAGCCAAAATGCGTTTGTTGAAAGTTGACGAGCGGACGCTGGAAAAATTTACCGCCGTTAGTCAGCCGACCGCCAGAGAGATGGCAGCGGGCGCAAAGGCACAATCTGGCGAAGCGGTGAGCCTGTCGGTTACCGGCTATGCCGGACCTGACGATGGCCCGGACGGCACGCCAGCCGGTACGATCTGGTTTGGCTGGGGCTTACCGGATGGGACCATTAAGGCAGAGAGAAAGCAGTTCAGCGGCGACAGCGAATCTGTTATTAACCAGGCGGCGCTTTTCGCTCTTACCCGACTAATGACCCTGTTAAAAGAAGCGAATCAATAAAAAAAGGGTTTCAGCATTCCGGCTGAAACCCATGGGTAGTCTTTGAAAGCGGTTAAACGTGACGTAACGTTTCGGTCAGGCCCGGCACCAGAATAACTTTGCGGCACTCTTCCTGCCGCTTTTCAAAAATCTTATAGGCTTCTTCCGCCCGCTCCAGCGGCATATGGTGCGTAATAATTTCTTCCGGCTTGATTAAGCCCTGCTCAATTAAATTCAGCAGCTCCGGCAGATAGGCCTGAACATGTGTCTGACCCATTTTAAAGGTCAGCCCCTTATCAAACGCATCGCCAAACAGGAAGCCGTGGATAAAGCCTGCGTAGACGCCCGGCACGCTAACGATCCCGCCGCGTCTTACTGCTGCGATACACTGACGCAACGCTTTACCGCTACTGCCTTCCAGCTTCAGGTTAGTCATCACGGTTTCGGTCAGGCTGCCTTTCGCCTCAAATCCTACGGCATCAATCACGGCATCGACGCCACGATGGTTGGTAGTGTTTTCGATAATGTAGGCCGCCGGATCGTCATTGTCATCGAAGTTAATAGGGATCACATCATAGCGATCCCGGGCAAACGCCAGCCGATAGGGGTGATGATCCACCATAAAGATTTTTTCCGCGCCGAGCATACGTGCACAGGCAGCGGTAAGCAGACCAACGGGACCGGCACCGAAAATAGCCAGGCTGCTGCCTTTGGTCACCTGCGCATTTTTCACTGCCTGCCATGCCGTTGGCAAAATATCGGATAAAAACAGCACCTGATCGTCAGCCAGCACCGGCGGCACCTTGAACGGCCCGGTATTTGCTTTCGGTACGCGCACATACTCCGCCTGTCCGCCCGGCACGCCGCCATAAAGAGCGCTAAAACCAAACAGCGCAGCCGGTGAGGTAATCTGTTTTTTATTCAGGATCGCGCCACGTCCGGGATTGGTGGTTTCGCAGGCGGCAAACTCCTGCAGACGGCAGAAGAAGCAGTCGCCGCAGGCAATAACAAAAGGAATAACTACCCGGTCTCCTTTCTGCACCGCCGTTACTGCGGAGCCAGCTTCTACCACTTCGCCCATAAATTCATGGCCAAAAATATCGCCATGGGAAGTGCCCGGGATCTTGCCGCGGTAAAGATGCAGATCGGAACCACAGATGGCCGTCGCCGTTACACGCAAAATAATATCATCCGCAGCTTCAAGGCCGGGATCGGGAACATTATCAACTTTGACACGATGCGGGCCATGATAAGTCAGTGCTTTCATTGCCTTTCTCCATGTTGAAAAGTGAATGAGATGACCATCTCTTGACACAGGAAATATAAAAAAAACCCGCATCAAGCGGGGAGCGCATCTGCGCCAACACCAGGGAATCTATTAGTTAAAAGTTAGTATCTTGTGGCGATTCCGCAAGCAGCGGCGGGCAAAAACGCGAGATTTGTGGATAGTCAGTTGGGCAGAGCAGCCTGACAGCAGCAAAAGAAGATAAGAAATAAAAAAGCGATGCCTGAAAAGGGGCGCAGCATCGCTTTGTTAGCAACAATGTTTTTGCGTGAACATAAACCGTTACTAAATAGCACTAAGGAATTTTAATCTGTTACACCATGGGGTTTAACAGTCAACATGCAACGATAAGAATCTCTGCCGTTTAATACAGTGGTCGGCTAATAAATTGTGGATGCTTTTGCCGGTTAATGTGTTCTGAAACCAACAGTGACTTATAGATAAAATCGGCCATGCAGTGTAGTGAGCGTGCGTTCATTTTTTTCAGGCCAAAGTTCATCATCACCTTGCGTTTATGGGCCGATACGGTCTTCACAGAGATGTTCATTATTCGAGCTATCACGCCAGGGGTGACGCCACGTATCAAATATTGCAGTACTTTGCGCTGCTGGTTAGTGAGTAAAAACTCCATCGGCCTGACGCCAGCCGTGGATTCAGCAAGCTTGTCTAACAGCGCCGCAGCGGTAATTTTACGCGGTATAACGCCCTGGAAAGAATGATGGCTTTCATGCTGCTCTGAGAGATCGTCTGTAATAAAGAAAACTCTTAGCGTCCTTTTATCCAGTGATGCGAACAGATGTCGTAAAGGTTTTCGCTCATTAGTATCAATAATGATAACCAGTTCATTATCTTCTTTTTCAGAAAACGGATTTCGGGAATGATAAAAAAAGTTCCAGGTCTTATGACCCGCCTGATTCAGTAAGGCGCTTATGCCGTTGGCGAAAAAAAAGTTATCAGAACACACAATGACTTTCATAATACTTCAACATCCCTTTTTGAATAATTACGCAACCAATTTATCAGAACCATCACCATTACCAATAAAGCGAGCATTGCGTCATTCCCTGAACATCATGCTTTAAACCAAATGATTCTCGTATTTCAGGAAAGCCATCCTGGCCCTCCGATAACTCAAATGATATTACCGTTACCGTTAGTTGAGGCAATGACAAACACTTTAAATAAGCTTCTCATAAAATTTAAGAAGTTAAGCCATTCCCTTAAGATAAAGGCAACCGCATGATATTACTGCATAAATAATGCAACAAAACTGTGATAGCTGCACTTTATAGCAAAGATTTACGCTTCGCAATGTTCGATTAACTTGAAGCGGGATAAAAAACAAAGCCGTGAAAAAGTATTTTTATTAGTGGTTATTTAAAGATTTTATTTTTCTCATGTAATTTCACATAATACTGCTACTGGTAACAAAAAAGATGCTGAAATGCTGCGCCACATATATAAGGCAACTTTTGTCATCTTTTCATTAAATAAACATGTAATTTTATGCCGTTGTATGAAATAACGAAACTTCTGAGGCTTTATAAAGGGTTCATTTACTCCAAATATGGATTAAAAGGGCATGCACATTCTTATAAAAGCGTGATAATGTCTTAATCAACAGTAGCACGTAAATGACTAGCAAACAGGATGTGGCTATGGGTCCAGTTTATCTTATTCACGAATCTATTTATTTTTATCCAAAAAACCATAGGCTTGTCTGTCACTCTCAGGGGAAAGAAGATACTTCACTGACCCAGCCAGCAACAAAATGCCTTGAACTATTAATAAAAACTCATGGGCTGGTATCACAAAATGATCTGTATGATTATGCCTGGGGAGAAAACAGTCATAACGTTTCCCCCAATACGCTTTACCAAAACATTTCGCTAATCCGCAGGGCGCTAAAAAATATTATGCCTGGTGCAGATCGATGGATCATTACCGTACCTCGCAAAGGCTTTAGGTTTGATCACAGCATTTCCACCAAATTGCAGAGCACTGAAGAAATATTACCTGCCATTATCGCAGCCCCTACTTTCCGCATAGAGCCGCAAGGCAACGCTGCGCAGTTTAAGACATTAATCCCGGTTTCCTTTTTTTTGCTTTGCTGCAGCCTGCTTTTCTTTGTTAATTCGGTAAACGCTGACTTTAAAAAATTCATGGGAAGTTATGATAAGATAGCTGAATACGGTGCCTGCCAGCTCTATGTTTCTCGCAATGATTTGCCCCTGAAAGAGAAAATAGACAACACGCTAAGTCAATATATCGACTGCAAAGCTTATCCGCATGTTTATATCACCTACGATAGGTTTATTAAACATATCTCATTCTTCTCTTGCCAGAATCCACTTAACGAAGACAGGAGGTCCTGTACATCCTGGTCGTTAGGAAAAGCCATATGAAAAGCAAGATTAAGTTCATTGTGGCGATTTTATTAGTTATTGGCGTAGCTATCACTTACTTCACCGTTAATAACCGTGACCGTCACTTTTCCTGCCTGGTACAGCATCATGTTCAAAACAATGGCATGCGTGCAAATATGCTGATGCGTTTCTTTTTTGATGGTTCTTCTGGTTTCGTTATCATGAACGGCGAATTTATTGATGCTTCAGGCCATCATAAAGTATTAAGCAGAAAGGTTTTGTTTGATTTTACCGTCAATAATAATAACTATTTATTAACCTCAAAAGCCATTATCCCCTCAGCTTTTGATGAAGTTGATAATAAATCGTTAGTCTGGTTACTTGAGCGGTTTTATACCGATATCAAGCAGCCAGCGCAATATAATATTTATAGCGATGGTAAGGGTGGGCATATATTTATGAATGGTAACGTTCCTGTACTACTCTGCACCGGTACCTGAAGGAATCCTCTTAAGCGGCACCAACACTATTTTTCCTTTTCAGGCCCCGCAAATGCGCCTTATTACGGGGCCTGCTTTTTAGCTTCTTCAGTATGTCAGACCTGATAAATCAAATAAGGCTTTATCTTGTAAAGATCGCGTTCGCTGGCATTCAGGCTGTGATTAACAGAAGTCTGAAAAGGCAGAACAGAAATATCAGGAAGTGATGAGAGGAGTGTTTTACCCACGATTATAGGTGAGTAAAATTTAACCGCGCCTTTTGAAGCCGCAATTGGGCGGTTAAAAATTAAACATTAACGAAATCAACATATTGAAATTTAATTATTTTAATAATGGCTGCGTTAGCTTTTTTGCGCGTTGGGTAAATCACCTGATACGGCAGGATATGTGTTAAGGTTTATAAAACCCTTCGAGGATAAATGATGACGCACTTTCAATGGCTTTTGAATCTCATCAAAAGGCGGGAATCCGGCGTGCAATGTCCAGTCTGCAAGCGTTTCTCCAACCAGACCGCGCTAAAAAGATCGGTAGGCCACACTATGCTCTGTCCACACTGCAAATCACTTTTTGCGGGTAAGCGTTAAGCGATACAGTAACAAAGCAGGTCATTTTGCATGGCCCTAACGAAATAAAATTAACGTCTTACATTGACGTTGATTTTTGCTTATCGCACCGGATTAGCCGCTCTGCCTTTTACTGAGAATGATTTCACCGCTGTTTTTCAAAGACTCAGCAGCGCTATTTTACAGCGCCTGCGCGCAGGCCCAGGCGGAGCTCCAGGCCCACTGGAAGTTATAGCCGCCCAGCCAGCCGGTGACATCCACCACTTCACCGATAAAATAGAGACCGGGCACGTCACGCGCTTCCATGGTTTTCGAAGATAGCTGCGTGGTATCCACGCCGCCCAGCGTGACTTCTGCCGTACGGTAGCCTTCGGTGCCGTTGGGTTGCACACGCCAGGCATGCAGGTTTTCGATAAGCTCGCGTTGCTGCTTAGCGTTAAGCTGCTTTAGCGTCACCTCCGGTACAACGCCCAAGATCTGCAATACCTCCACCAGCCGCTTTGGCAGCGGCTTCGCCAGCGTATTTTTCAGGCTCTGATTCGGGCGCGCCTCCCGCTCCTCATTGATAAAAGCGTCGAGATCCTGTTCCGGTGAAAGATCGATGGTGACAAACTCGCCCGGCTGCCAGTAGCTGGAAATTTGCAGCACCGACGGCCCGGAAAGGCCACGATGGGTAAAAAGCATCGCCTCTTTAAAGCGCTTGCCGTTGGCTGCTTCAATCGTGGTGGGTAGCGAAACGCCCGACAACGTCTGTAGTTGTTCCAGTAGCGGCTTATGCAGCGTAAAGGGCACCAGCGCGGCGCGCGTGGGATAAACGCGCAGACCAAACTGCTCTGCCAGCCGATAGCCGAAAGGCGAGGCACCCAGTCCCGGCATTGACAGCCCGCCACTGGCGATAACCAGTTTATCGGCCCGCACTTCCGCCCCGTTGAGCTGGACAGCATAACCCGCCTCATCGCGGCTAACCGCCAGCACTTCGCTACGCAGCCGCAACGTTACGTGCCCTTTCTCACATTCCGCCATCAGCAGATCTACAATTTGTTGTGCCGAGTCATCACAAAAGAGTTGGCCAAGCGTTTTTTCGTGGTACGCGATACCGTACTGGTTAACCAGCGCAATAAAGTCCCACTGCGTATAGCGCGCCAGCGCCGATTTACAAAAATGAGGATTATGCGAGAGATAGGCCGCCGGTTCGGTATAAAGGTTAGTGAAGTTGCAGCGGCCGCCGCCGGACATCAGGATTTTGCGGCCCGGTTTTTTGCCGTTATCCAGCAGCAGCACACGTAGGCCGCGCTGCCCCGCCTGAGCCGCACAAAACAGCCCGGCAGCCCCTGCGCCAATGATGATAACGTCATACTTTTCCACTGCTCACTCCTGCCGACCGGGCAAAGACCGCGATTGTAATAGCTTGCTCTCGTCCAGGCCAGCGTAACCAAAGCGAACTGAAAGTAACATAATATAACTAACGGATTTGTTAGCTTTTTTACTGCCTGATGACGCGCGTTTTACACTTTTATGGCAAAAAAAGTCTAATTTTTCTTTCCCCAGGCGCGGTTTGTCGCTGATAATGCGCCGCGTTCATGTCCCCGAAAATGGCGTAACGCTTATGCTACATCTGTTTGCTGGCCTCGACTTTAATACCGGCCTGTTATTAGTGCTTGCTCTGCTGTTTGTCCTGTTCTACGAAGCCATTAATGGATTCCATGATACGGCTAACGCAGTTGCGACGGTAATCTATACGCGTGCGATGCGTGCGCAGCTGGCCGTAGTGATGGCTGGGGTTTTTAACTTTTTTGGTGTGCTGTTAGGTGGTTTGAGCGTTGCTTATGCCATTGTACATCTGCTTCCTACCGACCTGCTGTTGAATGTCGGTTCGGCGCACGGGTTGGCTATGGTCTTCTCCATGCTGCTCGCCGCTATTATCTGGAACCTGGGAACCTGGTATTTTGGTTTGCCTGCGTCCAGCTCCCATACGCTTATTGGCGCTATCATCGGTATTGGCCTGACCAACGCCCTGATCACCGGCACTTCCGTGGTGGATGCGCTCAATATCCCGAAAATGATCAATATTTTTGCTTCGCTGATCCTGTCGCCAATTATTGGCCTGGTGGTGGCGGGCGGATTGATCTTCCTGCTGCGCCGCTACTGGAGCAATACCAAAAAGCGTCGTCGTATTCATATGACGCCCGCCGATCGTGAAAAGGAAGACGGCAAGAAAAAGCCGCCGTTCTGGACGCGTATCGCGCTGATTATTTCCGCTATCGGCGTCAGCTATTCTCACGGCGCGAATGACGGACAGAAAGGCATCGGCCTGATTATGTTGGTGCTGATTGGCGTTGCCCCTGCAGGCTTCGTGATTAACATGAACGCCTCTGGCTATGATATTACGCGCACCCGCGACGCGGTAAACCATCTGGAGCAGTATTACAGCCAGCATGGCGATGCGCTGCAGCACGTGGTTGAGCTGACGCCGCCTGCACTGCCGACGCCGGAAGAAGTGCCGAACGGGCCGAAAGAGTTTCACTGCGATAGCTCACGGGCGCTGATTGCGATTAACCGTGCGCAGCTGCTGTTGAACAACCTTTCCAGCTACGATGCGCTTAGCGTTGAACAGCGCAGCCATCTGCGTCGTCTGCTGCTCTGTATTTCGGATACTGCTGAAAAAGCAGCCAGGATGCCGGATGTTAAGGCCGAAGATAAACGCTTCCTTGGCAAGCTGAAAGGCGATCTGCTGAATACCGTTGAGTATGCGCCGATCTGGATTATCGTGGCAGTGGCGCTGGCGTTGTCGCTCGGTACCATGTTTGGTTGGCGTCGTGTCGCCACCACCATCGGTGAGAAAATTGGTAAAAAAGGCATGACCTACGCACAGGGCATGTCAGCGCAGGTAACAGCGGCGGTGTCGATTGGCGTTGCCAGCTATACCGGGATGCCGGTCTCCACCACCCATATTCTGTCATCATCCGTGGCAGGCACCATGGTGGTTGATGGCGGCGGCGTTCAGAGCCGTACGATTAAAAGTATCGCTCTGGCGTGGGTGTTTACCCTGCCCATCTCGATTCTGCTTTCGGGCAGTCTCTACTGGATTGCGCTACAGCTGATCTGATGTCTCTGCGGGCCGGTTAATCCGGCCCGCTTCTTTTCTGATGGCGCTTAATGCCAAATCGCTAATCCCACCAGGCTGATGAAAACCAGAGCGCATAACGCGCTGGTCAAGACAAATTGCCCACGTACCCGCTCACAGCGGCGAATAAATTCTTCGTCATGATGATCGAGGTAGTACCGTTTCCAGATATAGCGCACCAGCCTGACTTGCTTACTCGGTTGACCGTGCGCGGTAAAGAAGCCAGCGCCGTCCACATACTGATAGAGCAACGGATCGCACCCGCGCAGCACAATCAATAACGCCCGCAACGAAGAAAAGTAGCGCGCCATATTTACCAAACAAACCACACACAAAGCCCAGAAAAGCGCGACGGTGCTAATCATGTTTCCCCTCCCGGCTTACAACTGCCGAAGCGTATGCAGCGGGGATACGCTGAATACGCCCCACCCTGATTCGCCAACCACCATTGAACCGGTCTGAATTATTCTGAACTGAAGAGCACGGTGTTCTGCACAAGCAGGACCGCTAAGATTTAGTGTAGGAGATGTGTTTAAAATTTTTCCAGCTTCGATTTTCATTAGGGCTGAAAAGCAGGTAAAACACTCCTTGATCCGGCTCGCAAAGCAGGCGTGCTGGCAGCACATTTGTTAACAACTGGCGCTATACTGACGCTATGTGACACATGGAAGGAGTTCCATCATGGCTTATAAACATATTCTGATTGCCGTTGATCTTTCACCAGAAAGTAAGCTGCTGGTTGAAAAAGCGGTTTCTCTGGCGCGCCCTTACGATGCCAAAATTTCCCTGATTCATGTGGATGTGAATTATTCCGATCTTTATACCGGTTTGATTGACGTTAATCTGGGTGATATGCAGAAGCGTATTTCTGAAGAGACGCATCATGCGCTGACTGAGCTGTCGCAGGGTGCCGGCTATCCGGTTAGCGAAACCCTGAGCGGCAGCGGCGATCTGGCGCAGGTGTTGGTTGAGGCGATTAAGAAATATGATGTGGATTTAGTGGTTTGCGGACATCATCAGGATTTCTGGAGCAAGCTGATGTCTTCTGCTCGCCAGCTAATTAATACTGTGCATATTGATATGCTGATTGTGCCGCTGCGCGATGAGGATGAAGAGTAAGCGTGGTGAAAGCAGTAGGCGTATAAGTTGCCTGGCCGCAAAAAATTGTGCATGCGAGAGTAGCAGGCGTGTAAGTTGTCTGGCTGCAAAAAATTGTGTATACGAAAGCAGTAGGCGTGTAAGTTGTCTGGCCGCAAAAAATCGTGCATGCGTGGGGCGTTCAGGCCGATCGCAAAGACGCAAAACGCGTTATCCCTGACAGCTCGGCCCGCGCCATCCCTGGCGCGGGACGCTTTACTCTTCTGCCTGAACGCCCCACGCTTTGAGTTAAGAGTCTATTTGTTCGATTAAAGGAACAAAACCTTACTACCTTTTTGACCCGTTTAGCCCACTAACGGCGGGTAAATATCAAAGCGATGGCTTTTGGTGGTGACCGCCGACTGGGTTGCCACGCCTGCCAGCGGCGGCGCATAGTCCGGGCGTTTTACCACCACCCGCTTTTTCGCCAGCTGGCGCGCAGGCAGCAGCAAGCCATCCGCATCATTATCCGCGCCCACCAGCGACTGAAACACGCGCATCTCTTTCTTCACCAGCGCGCTTTTCTGGCGATGCGGATACATGGGATCAAGGTAAACCACATCCGGCGCAGGCGTAATGGCCTCCAGCGCCGTCAGGCTTGAGGCATGCAGCAGCGTCAGCCGCTGCTGTAGCCAGCTGCCGATCTCCGCATCCTGATAGCCGCGACGCAATCCATCGTCCAGCAGCGCTGCTACCACCGGATGCCGCTCCAGCATTCGTACCCGACAGCCGATTGCGGCGAGCACAAAGGCATCGCGCCCTAACCCGGCGGTGGCGTCCACCACATCAGGCAGGTAATCCCCTTTGATACCGACCGCTTTGGCTACCGCCTCGCCGCGCCCGCCGCCGAAGCGACGTCGATGCGCCATCGCGCCGCCGACAAAGTCGACCCAGATGCCGCCCAGCTTTGGCTCATCGCGCTTGCGCAGTTCCAGGCGATCCGGCGTCATCACCAATGCCATCACCGCGTGTTCATCCTGCTCCAGCCCCCAGCGAGCGGCTAAAACAGATAAGGCACCGTCTCCGGTGCCTGATTCATCAACTAAAGCAATTTTCACGCCTGGCGTTATCCCTGAATACCGTAGTGTTCCAGCATCGCATCAAGCTGCGGCTCACGGCCACGGAAGCGTTTAAACAGCTCCATCGGCTCTTCAGAACCGCCGCGCGTCAGGATATTGTCCAGGAAAGACTGACCGGTTTCGCGGTTGAAAATGCCTTCTTCTTCGAAGCGAGAATACGCATCCGCTGCCAGCACATCCGCCCACAGATAGCTGTAGTAGCCTGCTGCGTAGCCGCCAGCAAAGATATGGCTGAAGGCGTGCGGGAAACGGCCCCATGCCGGGCTTGGCACTACCGCTACCTGTTTTTTCACTTCAGCCAGCGTTTCCAGAATCTGTGCGCCCTTAGCCGGATCGAACTCAGTATGCAGGCGGAAATCGAACAGGCCGAACTCCAGCTGACGCAGAATAAACAGCGCCGCCTGATAGTTTTTCGCCGCCAGCATTTTATCTAACAGTTCCTGCGGCAACGGCTCGCCGGTTTCATAGTGACCAGAGATAAACGCCAGCGCTTCCGGCTCCCAGCACCAGTTTTCCATAAACTGACTCGGCAGCTCAACAGCATCCCACGGTACCCCGCTGATGCCGGAAACGCCCGGGACATCCACTCGCGTTAACATATGATGCAGGCCGTGACCGAATTCATGGAACAGCGTGGTGACTTCATCATGCGTGAACAGCGCCGGTTTACCGTTGACCGGACGATTGAAGTTACAGGTCAGATAGGCGACCGGCTTTTGCAGGCTGCCGTCCGCTTTACGCATCATACCAACGCAGTCATCCATCCAGGCTCCGCCGCGCTTGTTTTCACGCGCATAGAGATCAAGATAGAAGCTGCCGCGCAGCTCGCCGCTTTCATCAAACAGGTCGAAGAAGCGCACATCCGGATGCCAGACATCCACATCTTTACGTTCTTTAGCGCTGATGCCGTAGATGCGTTTCACCACTTCAAACAAGCCGTTAACCGCGCGTTCCTCCGGGAAGTAAGGACGCAGTTGCTCATCGCTGATCGCGTACAGATGCTGTTTCTGCTTCTCGCCGTAATAAGTAATATCCCACGGCTGCAGTTCATCAATACCGTGCTGCTGTTTAGCAAAAGCGCGCAGACGCTCCAGCTCTTTTTCCGCCTGCGGACGCGCGCGCTGCGCCAGATCGTTGAGGAAATCAATGACCTGTGATGGGTTTTGCGCCATTTTGGTCGCCAGCGATTTATGGGCGTAAGAGTCAAAGCCCAGCAGCTGTGCCAGCTCGTGACGCAACGCCAGCTCTTCCGCCATAATCGGGCCGTTATCCCATTTACCGGCGTGCGGCCCCTGGTCAGAAGCGCGCGTCGCATAGGCGCGATACATCTCTTCACGCAGCGCCTGGTTATCGCAATAGGTCATCACCGGCAGATAGCTGGGAATATCCAGCGTCAGCAGCCAGCCTTCTTGCCCTTTGGCCTCCGCCTGCGCTTTGGCCGCCGCCAGCGCGCTTTCCGGCATTCCGGCCAGCTCGCTTTCGTCGGTGATCAGTTTGCTCCAGCCCATGGTCGCATCCAGCACGTTGTTGCTGTAAGTGGAGCCAAGCTCCGACAGACGCGCAGCGATTTCACCGTAGCGCTGCTGCTTCTCTTTCGGCAGACCAATACCTGACAGCTCGAAATCACGCAGCGCATTATCCACCGCTTTTTTCTGCTCCAGGCTTAGCGGCGCGTAGTTGTCGCCCTCTTTCAGGTTGCGATACGCCTGATACAGGCCTTCATGCTGACCGACCCAGGTGCTGTATTCAGAGAGCAGCGGCAGCGTCTGTTCGTAAGCCTGACGCAGCGCCGGGCTGTTTTTGACTGAGTTAAGGTGACTTACCGGTGAGAAAATACGGCCCAGACGATCGTCCACCTCCGCCAGCGGCTGACACAGGTTTTCCCAGCTGTAGGGCGCTCCCTGAGCCACCACTTTTTCTACCGTTTCGCGGCACGCCGCCAGCGCCTGCTCAACGGCAGGTACGACATGTTCCGGCTGTATGGCAGAGAAAGGGGGAAGAGTAAATGGCGTCAATAATGGATTGGTCATCGCGCAGTCCTTTAAGTTTGATGTGGGCGCGCACGGGCGCAATATGACTAACATGCGGTTAAGCCGCCCGAAAATCAATGGGCGCGCCCGCTGCTTTAGCGTTACTGATCTGAATTAGTCAGTTTGTTATAGTCTCTCTCCCGTTGATTGTTGATACTTAAGGATGAGAACATCATGTGGTATGTACTGGCGGCGGCGCTCCTGGCGCTTCTGTTTTTCCGCCCCGCTGTGAAACCTTTGCTGCTGGTTGCTCTGGCGCTGGCCTTTTGGCAACAAACGCTGCTGTGGCCGGGTCTGCTGCTGCTGGCTGGGCTGGCGTTGACGGCGTTGATACGCAAAAACTTTGCGCACCATTCGCGTCTGATGCCGGTACTGGAGGCGATTCTGGTCGCCGGTGCCGTGGCGCTAACGCTTCATCTTGTGCCCGGCTTCAATAATCCGCCCATCGTCATGAAACAGCAGGCAGGCCCGCTTAGCGCGCCTTTTACATTTTACTACAACCTCGATAAAGCGCTGGTGCCCTTCATTTTGCTGGCCTGTTTGCCTACCCTGGTGCAGGCGCCTGCGTCCGCGCCGCGCTGGCGTTTCGCCTGGCCTGCGCTGATCGCCGCTATTCCGGCTCTGCTGTTACTGGCTACGCTGGCAGGTGGGTTGCGCATTGAACCGCACGCGCCCGCATGGCTTGGCGAATTTATGCTGGCAAACCTGTTTTTCGTGTCGCTGGCGGAGGAAGCGCTGTTCCGCGCCTGGCTGCAGCAGCGACTGAGCCAGTGGATTGGCCGCTGGCCGGGTTTGCTGATTGCCGCGCTGCTGTTTGGCCTGGCGCATATTGCCGGCGGCCCGCTGCTGATTTTCTTCGCCACGCTGGCTGGCATTGTTTACGGTCTGGCCTGGCAATGGAGCGGCCGGCTATGGGTCGCGACGCTGGTGCATTTTGCCTTTAACCTGACGCATCTGCTGCTGTTTACTTACCCCGTACTGCAACGCTAGCCGAGTATTTTTATCGGCGTCCAGCTATACTAGCCACAGTTTCCGCCGGAGCGTCCATGCTCCGGCCTCATTTCATCAGGCATCACCGGATACATTGTTTATATGCTTAGTTACCGTCACAGTTTTCACGCTGGCAATCATGCGGATGTGCTGAAGCACACCGTACAAAGCCTGATCATCACCGCGCTGAAAGAGAAAGAAAAACCGTTTCTTTATCTCGATACGCACGCTGGCGCTGGCCGTTATTTGCTGAGCGGCGAACACGCGGAGCGTACCGGTGAATATCTGGAAGGAATTGCCCGCGTCTGGCAGCAGGACGATCTGCCGGAAGAGCTGGCTCCTTATATCAGCTGCGTAAAAGCGCTTAATCGTGGGCCGGGCCTGCGCTATTACCCTGGCTCGCCGCTGATTGCCCGCCACCTGCTGCGTGAAGATGACAAGCTGGAGCTGACGGAGCTGCATTCCAGCGATTTTCCTCTGCTGCGCAGCGAATTTCAGAAAGACAGTCGCGCCCGCCTGGCCCGTGCCGATGGCTATCAGCAGCTTAAAGCCAAGCTGCCGCCGCCATCGCGCCGTGGTTTGATTCTGATTGACCCGCCTTATGAGATGAAAAGCGATTATCAGGCGGTGGTGAAAGGGATTCAGGAAGGCTACCGTCGCTTCAGTACCGGCGTTTTCGCCCTGTGGTATCCGGTGGTGCTGCGTCAGCAGATCAAGCGCATGGTGCACGATCTGGAAGCGACCGGCATCCGCCGTATTTTGCAGATTGAGCTGGCGGTACGCCCGGACAGCGATCGCTTCGGCATGACCGGATCCGGCATGATCGTGGTTAACCCGCCGTGGAAACTGGAACAGCAAATGCGCGACCTGCTGCCCTGGCTGCACCGCGTGCTGGTACCGGCAGGCACTGGCCACACCAGCGTTAACTGGATCACCCCGGAATAAGCGCAGGGCCAGGTGGTGCCGCTATCAATAGCGCGTTTCGCCTTTTACCATCGGCCTGTCCATCTGGCGCGCGCGTCAGATGGACAAAGCGCTTTCGCTACAGATTAAATACCGCAAAATCGCGCGCCAGCTCGGTGGCGGGGAATATTGCCTGGCACTCCGCCAGTAGCCGGGGCATATCCTCAAAACGATAGCGTGAGCTAAAGTGAGTGGCGATAAAGCGCTTTGCGCCTGCGTCTCTGGCCACGGTTGCTGCCTGCACGGTAGTGGAGTGTCCCCGACCATTGGCTTTTTCCTCCATCGCCGCCTCCAGCGTGGCTTCGTGCACCATCACGTCCACTTCAGCCGCCAGCGCCAGCGCGGTTTCCACCGGCGCGGTATCGCCGAATATCGCCAGCTTTTTTCCCGGCGTGGCGGGGCCCAGGTAATCACGTCCGTTAATTACCCGCCCGTCTTCAAGCGTAACGATCTCACCCTGTTTCAGCTGCTGAAACCAGGGGCCGCGCGGCACATTGTCCGCCTTAAGCCGCTGAGCATCGAGAAAGCCCGGTTTATCATGCTCTTCAATACGATAGCCAAAACAGGGCAGAACATGATTTAACGGATAAGCGGTGACTTTGAATTTGCCATTATCAAATACCTCTCCCGCCTCGATCTCAACGATCTCAAGCGGATAGGTAACAAAGGATCCGCTCAGGCTAAGCGTGGTCTCCACGAAGGTTTTCAGGCCCGCCGGGCCGTACAGCGTCAGCGGCTCGCTGATGCCGCCCATGGAGCGGCTGGTCAGCAGCCCGGGCAGACCGAAAATATGGTCGCCATGCAGGTGGGTAATAAAAATTTTATCCAGCTTGCCTGGCTTAAGCGCGCTGCGCATAAACTGATGCTGCGTCGCTTCGCCGCAGTCAAATAGCCAGTAGTCGCCCCGACGCGATAAGGTCAGGGCGATAGCGGTAACGTTACGCTGCAGGCTTGGCGTTCCGGCACCGGTGCCAAGAAAAGTCAGTTGCATAGGATTAACCTTGTTGATGTTGAATGGCTTCCCAGCTCAGCCCGAAGCGGGCCTGGTATTTACATAGCCGATCGGCATCGTTCGGCTGCTTCTTTTGCTGGCGCGAAACAGCAAACAGCTTACGTCCCGCTTCTCACAGGCTGGCGGATTGCTGGCAGATCGTCAACACCGTTTCCCGCCGATCGTTATTCTGTGCATCCTTTATGCTTATTTATAAATCTTTATTCGCAAGCCTGCTGTTAACCAGAAATGTAACCCTGTTTAAGGCCGCCAGCACATCGCTTCCGTACGCCTGAAACAGCAGCCAGAAGGAAACGCACAATGAAATCGCAATATCAGGTGTTATCAGCGCCCAACAGCGCGCCGGTAAAAATGTGGACCAATGGCGTACCGGTAGAGCCGGAGGCGCGTAATCAGCTGCTGAATACGGCAAAAATGCCTTTCATCTTCAAACATCTGGCAGTGATGCCCGATGTCCATTTAGGCAAAGGTTCCACTATCGGCAGCGTTATTCCAACGCGTGGTGCCATTATTCCGGCGGCGGTCGGCGTTGACATCGGCTGCGGCATGATCGCGGTGTGTACTTCGCTGGCCGCTGGTGACCTGCCCGAAAATCTCTACGGCATCCGCAGCGCCATTGAGCGCGCGGTTCCACATGGCCGCACCAGCAACCGCTCCGGCAACGATAAAGGCGCCTGGAAACGCGCGCCGGATATTGTGGATCAACACTGGGCCACTTTACAGAAGGGATTCAGGCGCATTACCGATAAGTATCCGGCGCTGCTGAAAACCAATAATTACGCCCATCTTGGCACGCTCGGCACCGGCAACCATTTTATTGAACTCTGTCTGGACGAAGCGGACCGCGTGTGGGTCATGCTGCACAGCGGCTCACGTGGCGTAGGCAACGCCATCGGCACCCTGTTTATTCAACTGGCGCAGCAGGATATGCGTCAGCATATCGCTAACCTGCCGGATCGCGATCTCGCCTGGTTTGCTGAAGGCAACCCGCATTTCGACGATTATATCGAGGCGGTCGGCTGGGCACAGGACTACGCGCGTCATAACCGCGAGATAATGATGCAGCAGGTGCTGGCGGCGCTGTCACGGGAAATCACCAAACCCTTCAGCGCCACGGCGGAAGCGGTTAACTGCCACCATAACTATGTGCAGCGCGAAAAGCATTTTGGCGAACAGGTGCTGGTGACCCGCAAAGGCGCGGTATCGGCCCAACGCGGCGAGATGGGGATTATTCCCGGCTCGATGGGCGCGAAAAGCTTTATCGTGCGCGGGCTGGGCAATGAAGAGAGCTTTTGCTCATGCAGCCATGGCGCTGGGCGCACCATGAGCCGCACCGCCGCTAAAAAACGCTTTACCGTGGCCGACCAGCAGCGTGCCACCGCCCATGTAGAGTGCCGCAAAGACAGCGATGTGATTGATGAAATTCCCATGGCCTACAAGGATATCGATGCGGTGATGGCAGCGCAGTCTTCGCTGGTGGAAATCGTGCACACCCTGCGTCAGGTGGTCTGTGTTAAAGGGTAAAAAAACACGGCTATCAACACGCTCAGCGGATAACGCCGGCTAAAAGCGCCTGGCTGCACAAAAAGACGGCTCCTGTTGCAATCATAGGCGCAAACTTTGCGGGAAATCACCGAGTAACGGTACACTGACGCCAGTTTTCTTTTCTTACTTTGGAGTTCGCTCAATGACCCGACATTATGATTATCTTGCTATTGGCGGCGGCAGCGGCGGGATTGCATCCATTAACCGTGCGGCAATGTATGGGCAGAAATGCGCCCTGATCGAAGCCAAAGAGCTGGGTGGTACCTGCGTCAACGTAGGCTGCGTACCGAAAAAAGTGATGTGGCATGCGGCTCAGATTGCTGAAGCGATCCATAACTACGGCCCTGATTACGGTTTCGATACCACCGTGAATAACTTTAGCTGGCAGACGGTGGTAAAAAACCGTACGGCCTATATCGACCGCATTCATACCTCATACGAAACGGTGCTGGGCAAAAACAACGTAGACGTGATTAAAGGTTTCGCCCGTTTTGTTGATGCCCATACGGTAGAAGTGAATGGTGAGAAAATCACCGCCGACCATATCCTGATCGCCACCGGTGGACGTCCGGTTCAGCCGACGATCCCGGGCGCGGAATATGGCATTAACTCTGACGGCTTTTTTGAGCTGGATGAGATGCCGAAGCGCACCGCTGTGGTGGGTGCGGGCTATATCGCGGTTGAGATCGCGGGCGTGCTAAATGCGCTGGGCTCAGAAACCCACCTGTTCGTGCGTAAAGATGCGCCGCTGCGTCAATTCGATCCGCTACTCAGCGAAACGCTGGTTGAAGTGATGAATGCCGAAGGTCCCACGCTGCACACCCAGTCGGTGCCAAAAGCGGTAGTGAAAAACAGCGACGGCAGCCTGACGCTGCAGCTGGAAAACGGCCAGGAACACACCGTTGATTGCCTGATTTGGGCCATTGGCCGTGAACCGGCGACCGATAATCTGAACCTGGCCGTGACCGGCGTCGCGCTGAATGAAAAAGGCTATATCCAGGTTGATAAATTCCAGAACACCAGCGTCTCCGGCATTTATGCCGTTGGCGATAACACCGGCGCGGTTGAGCTGACCCCGGTTGCGGTGGCTGCAGGCCGTCGTCTCTCCGAGCGTCTGTTTAACAACAAGCCTGATGAACATCTGGATTACAGCAATATCCCAACCGTGGTATTCAGCCATCCGCCGATCGGCACCGTTGGCCTGAGCGAGCCGCAGGCACGCGAGCAGTATGGCGACGAGGCGGTAAAAGTCTATAAGTCATCCTTTACCGCGATGTACACCGCCGTTACGCAGCATCGCCAGCCGTGCCGTATGAAGCTAGTTTGCGTCGGCCCGGAAGAAAAAATCGTGGGTATTCACGGTATTGGCTTCGGCATGGATGAAATGCTGCAGGGCTTCGCAGTAGCGTTGAAAATGGGCGCCACCAAGAAAGACTTTGATAACACCGTTGCGATTCACCCCACCGCAGCGGAAGAGTTTGTCACCATGCGCTAAGCATCTTAACGGCTCACATAAGAGGGGAGCCGTTATTATTGATAAACCGCCTGCAACCAGGCGGTTATGCGCTTTTACTTACACGCGTTCTCCCGACTTATCCTCCGCAAGCGCCTTTGCGGCACACACCAGCGACAGATGACTCAGCCCCTGCGGCATATTGCCCAGCCAGCTTTTAGTGTGCGTATCGAACATCTCATTGAAAATCTCAATATTGCCGCGTTGACACAGCTGCTCAAGGATCTCATCCATAGTGCGCCGCGCCTCTTGCCGTTGACCCAGCTCCGCCAGCGCCTCTACCAGCCAGAAGGCGCAGGCGACGAAAGTGGCTTCCTCTTTTTCCACATCCGAATAGCGATAAAGCATCACGCCGCCGTGACCCAGCTCCTCGCGTATCTGCGTCAGGGTCGATAACATTCGCTGCGGATTGACTTTACTGCCGTAATAATGGGTCAGCGCAACGGCGGCATCCAGCCGCTCGCTCCCGGCATAGAAAGTGTAAGCCTGACGCTTTTCCGACCAGCAGTGCGTTTCGATCCAGTCGCGAATGCGATCCCGTTCACGTTCCCAGCGTTGCAGCCAGGTCGGCTCAATATGATCATCCCGCGCCAGCTCTACCGCCTGATCGAGCGCCAGCCAGCAGGCCATTTTGGAATGCGTATAGTGCTGCTCTTCCGGCAGCTCCCAGATACCGGAATCCTTTTGCCGCCAGCCGTCGGCGCAGTGATTCGCCAGTTTGCCCAGCAAGCGTGAGGTAGAGAGATCCAGCACGTGCCCCGCCTGGATAAACAGCCGCGCGGTCGCCAGCATATCGCCATACATACTCAGTTGAACCTGATCGCGCGCGTTATTGCCTACCCGCACCGGCTGCGTTCCCTGATAGCCCTCCAGCGGCGGAATGCGTTCTTCCGGCACCTGCCCGCCTTCCAGCGTATAGCAGGCGCGCAGGCCGCCATCATGTCGCCGTATGGTGGCCGATAGCCAGGAAAAGGCCGCTTTACAATCTTCCAGCGAGCCAAGATAGACAAACGCCTTGATGATCAGACAGGCATCACGGATCCAGGCGTAGCGATAATCGTAATTTTTGTCGTTGCCGAGCTTTTCCGGCAGCGAGCTGGTGGCGGCAGCGGCCAGCGCACCGGTTGGCGAATACCAGAGAAATTTCAGCGCCAGCGCCGAGCGACGCACATGATTATCGTAAGGGCCATCCCAGCTCAGGCCGTCCGCCCAGTCGCGCCAGGCGATGTGGCTGGTCTCAATCCGTTCGTCGATTTTCTCCGGTGCCGGGATCGCCAGCGGTTCGCGTTCGGTGGTGACTAACGCCACCAGCGTGCGGGAATCAGGTGAGGCGGTAAAGGTGGCAGTAAAGCGCTCATCGCCGCATTCATTAATCTGTACATCATCCGTCAGGCGCAGCATCGCCATCAGTTCGCCAACGTGATAAACCGGATGACCGTTGATGCGCTTTTGCCAGGGCGAACAGGTCTCCGCGCGCGTGCCGGGCTGAAAAATTATCTGCATCTCAACGTTTCCGCTGATGCCTTCCACGCGACGCGCCAGCTCATTCCACGGCAGCCGTCCCGCCAGCGTACTGTTCAGTGATTCCGTTATCAGCACTTCGCCCGTTTTTGTCTGGTAGCGCGTCTCCAGCACATTGCTGTTTTCGCGATAGCTGCGCTGCATTTGCCATTCTCCCTTCGGCGCCACCTGGAAATAGCCGCCCGTCCCGGCGTCCAGAATGCGATCGAACAGCGGCGGCGAATCCATATTCGGCGCGCACCACCAGTCGATCGCTCCGTCAGGCGCAATCAATGCAACGGAACGTCCTTCGCCAATCGCGGCGTAGTCGCCCAGCCCGGCATAACCTTTTTGCCTGGCGGGAGAGTGATAAGTCATGTTTTTCACAGGCGATGTTTTCCTTTTCTGGATAGCGGTACAGGCTCGCATAAACGGTTTTAACATCGTTACGACACCAGTTCCGCGCTACGCTGGAAGGGTCTTTAAAGCGTAGTACACCAGTGATCGTTGTCACATCCTGCTCAAACGCATTGTTCCGTATAACTCTTACCAGGTAGCATAGGGCGACAGCAAGAAGGATTTATGTTCTCTCATTAATGGAGTATTCAGCATGAAAGCAGCCGTTGTAACTAAAGATCATCGCGTAGCCGTAGTAGAGAAAACGCTGCGCGCGCTGGAACATGGCGAAGCTCGTCTGAAAATGGAATGCTGTGGCGTTTGCCATACCGATTTGCATGTAAAGAATGGAGATTTCGGCGATACCACTGGCATCACGCTGGGCCATGAAGGGATTGGGATCGTAGAAGAGGTCGGGCCGGGCGTAACCTCGCTCAAACCCGGCGACCGCGCCAGCGTTGCCTGGTTTTATCAGGGCTGCGGTCACTGTGAATATTGCAACAGCGGTAATGAGACGCTGTGCCGCGAAGTTAAAAATGCGGGCTATAGCGTCGATGGCGGCATGGCGGAAGAGTGCATTGTGGTGGCCGATTACGCGGTTAAGGTGCCAGATGGCCTCGATCCTGCCGCAGCCAGCAGCGTGACCTGTGCAGGCGTCACCACCTATAAAGCGGTGAAAGTTTCCGGTATCCGTCCGGGCAAATGGATTGTGATTTACGGCCTGGGTGGCCTGGGTAACCTGGCGCTGCAGTACGCGAAAAATGTCTTCAATGCCAAAGTGATCGCGGTGGATATCAATGACGAACAGCTCGCCTTCGCCAGTGAGATGGGCGCGGACATGGTAATTAACTCACGTACTGAAGATGCGGCGAAAGTGATTCAGGAACGCGTGGGTGGCGCACATGCGGCAGTGGTGACCGCCGTGGCGAAATCCGCCTTTAACTCAGCGGTAGATGCCATGCGTGCCGGTGGCCGCATTGTCGCCGTTGGCCTGCCGCCGGAATCGATGAGCCTGAATATACCGCGTCTGGTGCTGGATGGTATTGAGGTTGTTGGCTCGCTGGTGGGCACCCGCGAAGATCTGGCCGAGGCCTTTCAGTTTGCTGCCGAAGGCAAGGTGGTGCCGAAAGTGCAGCGCCGCGCTATTGAGGAAATCAACGAGATCCTGCATGAGATGGAGGAAGGTAAAATCCGTGGCCGCATGGTAATCGATTTTACTCGCTCATAACCCTCTGGTCCGGCGCGCCTGTTGCGCCGGGCCCTGTTGCGCCGGGCCCTTTAAATCATTTCTGTTACCAGCGGTCGACGACGATGCCGGTAACACTGCCGTTGCGACTCTAGCCAGTCGGTCTTGATTGAAAACACGCTGGCACCGGCTGCCAGAAGAAAACGCCAACGGCTTATCAGGCTTTAATTCCGTTAATTTCCAACGTCAAGCCCACAGAAGACAAGGCAACGGGCAACCCGCTCCGTTATAAAAACAGAGCGTAAGTAAACGTCGGGATGTACCCTTAAAGACCGACGCCGAACAGCGTCGCGAACCGGGGTTTAGCGCAAAAAATGTGATCGCCGTCAGCCTTATTTAACCTGATCCGGTGGTTTTTTACTCTCGCCGCGTCTGCTCTTCCTGCTGTTTCTGCTCTTCCGCTTTGCGACGCGCCTGCTGCCAGGCCTGCCGACGATTAAGCAGCGGCGTGACCGTAACACCATGGATCACTACGCTGGCGGCAACCAGCGTTAAGGCCATATCAACCATCGCGTCGGCCTGCGGGCCGGACATGCCATGCACCCAGGCGTAAGCGATATAGTTAATACTGCCGATGCCGCGAATACCCAGCCAGCCAATCAGTATGCGCCGTCCAACAGGTATTCCGGTGCCGATAGTGGCGATCCATACCGCCAGCGGGCGGATAAACAGAAACAGAATAGCCGCCAGCAGCAGGCCGGTACTGTTCCAGTGCAGCGCCAGCGTAACGCCCAGCACCACCACCATCAGCGCCGCCAGCAAGCGTTCGACCGTGTCGCCAAACGATAGCGCATCCCCCACGACCAGCCCTACCGTATGCGCCGGCGTATAATCCTGCTGCTGCACATGACGCTGGTTGGGATTCACCAGCAGTTCGGCGGGTGGGATACGTTCGTTTTCCGGTTGCTGCTCAGGCGGGAAAGTTCGCATGACGTGGATCTCAGCGCGGCGTAACCCTACGCCCGCCGCAAAGGCCGCCAGGAAGCCGGAGGCTTCAACATACTGCGCCGCCGCATAGGTAATGGCGATCAGCGCCAGCGTCAGAAAATCGTTCGGTGCGGTATCGCTGTTCACGGTTCGCAGCCGGGTCGCCACAATGCCAACGATGCGACCAAAGCTGTAGCCAATCAGCGTGCCCATCCCAATCGCCCACAGCACATCTTTGGCCAGCCAGTGACCAAAGAAACCGGCTGAAAGCGGCTCGGTGTTATGAAACAGCAGCAGCGCCAGCATCAGCAGCGGCAGCGCCGAGCCGTCGTTTAATCCCGCCTCGCTGGAGAGCGCGACACGCAACTCATCCTCATCACCCGCGTGGTTAACGGAGATCAGGCTGGCCAGCACTGGATCCGTTGGCGCGACAATAGCCGCAAACGCCAGCGACAGCGGCCAGGAGAAGCCAGCAATCAGATGAATGACCACCATCATTCCCAGTACCGTCAATAACATGGCGGGAAACGCCAGAAGCAATCCATCACGCCAGTTGGCGAGCCGCTGCGGCAGACGCAGCTTCAAACCGGTAATAAACAGCGAGGCGGCCATGGTGATTTCAGTGATATGCGCGGTTAGCTCAGGATGGCTTAACAGATCGAGCGAGACAAAGTTGAGTACCCAGGGACCAAACAGAATGCCGATCAGCAGAAACAGGCCGAAAGAGGTCACCGGCCCCCGGTGGATCCAGCCCGATGCCAGAGACATAATTAAGAGCAACCCGCCGCTGGTAGCGGTCCAGGCAAGGAAATCCATATTACTCCTGTGATAGTGACTAATGAGTAGATTAAGCCTGGCATATATCGTTGGTTGACGCGGGGAAATGCTTTACGGTGAGTAACAACAAGGTCGGATGCGTTGGTGCGCTATTTCATGTGCAGGGGCGATCAAGAAAAAGCCATGCCGGGCGGCATGGCTTCGGTACAGCGATCAACAGCGGCGACAAAGGTGCGGCTAATCAGTGGCCTTTCTTATCCTGACGCGTGATGTAATCGAGCCAGCCCATAAGAAAAGCTGAAAAAACAAAGGTCAGATGAATAATGACGTACCACATGAGCTTATCGTTAGCGACATGTCGCGCCTCCATAAATACCCGCAGTAGGTGAATGGAAGAGATCGCCACGATGGATGCCGCCACTTTGTTTTTCAGCGAACCGGAATCCATTTTCCCCAGCCAGCTCAGTTTCTCTTTATGCTCGTCAATATCGAGCTTAGACACAAAGTTTTCATAACCGGAAAGCATCACCATCACCAGTAATCCGCCGACCAGCGTCATATCCACCAGCGACAGCAGCAGCAGAATCAGATCGTTCTCTGCAATATCCAGAATATTGGGCAGCAGATGGATAATTTCCTGAAAAAACTTAATTGTCAGCGCCAGCAGCCCCAGCGATAAACCAATATAAACGGGTGCCAGCAGCCAGCGCGATGCGTACATCAGGTTTTCGGTGAAACGTTCCATACAGTCCAGTCAATTGATTAACAAGATGCTCAGTATATACCCGACATCCTTCACGTTGCATATAACGTTGGCTTTGTTTACCTGCTTCAGTCACTGACTCATGTAAGCCCCCGGCGGGATTTATAAGGATATCTCCAGGGCTTTATGACGTTATTGCAGCGCTTCATGTTCACTTTCCGGCAGCGGGGGCGGAATGGTCTGCGGCAGGTTGATCAAAAAACTCACGCCACCCTGCGCGCGTGCCCGGGCGCTGATTTCTCCCTGATGCATTTCAATAATTGCTTTACAGATGGCCAGACCCAGCCCAACTCCCGGTACGGCGGACTCCTTATCGCCACGCGTGAATTTATCGAAAATCTTCTCCTCCAGCCCGGCGGGAATGCCCGGCCCGCTATCCCACACCTCAATTTCCAGCCGTCCGCTCTGCTCGGCGGCGCGAATACCACGCGGCGTTTGCGGCCCGGCATATTTCACGCTGTTTTCCAGCAGATTGATAAATACCCGCTCCAGCAGCGTGCTGTCGCCATGCAGCCATACCAGCCGATCCGGCAGCGCCAGCTGCACGTTATCGTGCGGCAACAGGCTTGAGAGCTGGGTCAGGGCGCTGCCGACGATCTCTTCCAGCGACAGCCACTCCTGTTGCAGATTCAGCCCGCCCGACTGAATGCGCGCCATATCCAGCATATTGCTGACCAGCCGGATAGTGCTGAGGGTCTGTTCACGGATCTGACTGGCCTGCGGCGCAAATCTGGAATTTTCTCCGGCAAGATCAAGCATCAGCATCTCCGCCTGGCCAAACAGCACGGTAAGCGGCGTGCGCAGATCGTGCGACAGCGCCGACAGCAGCGCGTTTCTCAGCTGTTCCCGCTCGGCCGCCAGCCGCGAAGCCGCTTCGCTGCGCGCCAGAGCGACACGTTCCAGCGCATTGGCCAGCAGCACGCAGTAGGTTTCCAGTAGCCGCTGCTGTTCCGGGATCATTAGCTGACGCAGATTCTCCGGCTCAATCACCAGCAGCCCCCAGCTTTTTTCATGCGTTTTCAGCGCCAGCATTTGCCAGGGCATGGCGGGCAGCGTGTCGGTTCCTGCGCCAGCAGGCTGCCCTTTGCTGAAGCTCCAGCGGGCAATCGCCCCGTCGGGCGGCAGCGTCAGGCTGCTGTCGCCGACAATCTTCAACTCGCCGTTCTCATCCGGCAACAGCAGCGCGCTGCGCGCCTGCAGGGTAGCCAGCAGACTACGCTGCCCCGCTGCGGCGATATCCTCATAGCGCAACGCACTACTGAGCGAGCGAGCCATTTCGTACAGATAGCGCGCCCGCTGTTCACGATAGCGTGCCACGCGTGCCTGGTAGCGCACCCCGGCCGTGAGGTTGCCGACAATCACGCCCACCGCCAGCATCACCGCAAAGGTGACCAGATACTGTAAATCGGAAACCGCCACCGTCCCGGTAGGCGCAACAAAAAAGAGATCGAAGGCGAGAATATTCATCACCGTCGCCGCTACCGACGGCCAGCGTCCATAGCGTAAGGCGATAATCACCACGCCCAGCAGATAGATCATTACCCCGTTGGCGGTATCAAAACCGGTCAGCCAGTATTGTCCGACCAGGGTGATCAGCGCGCACAGCAGCAGCGCCGCCAGGGTACCGCGCAGTTGGGTGACCCACTTTTCACTAAACGTGCGTGTATCGTTGCGTGCCTCAGGCGCGTCGCGCGCCGCCTCTTCCAGCGCCACCACCACCAGATCCAGCTCCGGTCCTGACTGCCCCAAACGGTCGGCAAAGCTATCGCGTCGCCAGCGCCGCATGGGCCGTCGGCCAATAACGATTTTGCCAAGATTGTGCGCTCGTGCGTAACGCAGCACTGCCTGCGCTTCGTCGCTTTCCGCCAGCGTGGCGGTTTCTGCGCCCAGCTCCTGCGCCAGCCGCAGCGTGCGTAGAATAGCGCGCCGCCGCGCTTCAGGAAGCCGGTAAAGTCGGGGCGTTTCGACATAGACCGCATGCCAGACGCTGCCCAGACGCGACGCCAGCCGGGCAGCGGTACGCACCAGCTTCTCGCTACCGGTATGATCGCCGATGCAGAGCAGAATGGCATCACGGGTGTGCCACACCTTTTCCCGCCCCTGCACATCACGCCAGGCGCGCATCTGATCGTCAACCCGATCGGCAGTGCGCCGCAGCGCCAGTTCGCGCAGGGCAAACAGGTTTCCTTTGCGGAAAAAGTTCTCAATCGCCCGTTCCGCCCGATCGCCAACGTAAACCTTGCCCTCTTTCAGGCGCTGGCGCAGATCGTCCGGCGGCAGATCCACCAGCACCACCTCATCCGCCTTATCAAAAAAGGGATCGGGCACCGTCTCGCGGACCTGGATGCCGGTGATGCCGCCGACCACATCGTTCAGGCTTTCCAGATGCTGAACGTTTACCGTGGTCATGACATCAATGCCCGCCTCCAGCAGTTCATCAATGTCCTGCCAGCGCTTCGGATGGCGCGAGCCTGCCACGTTGCTGTGCGCCAGCTCATCCATCAGAATCACCGCCGGACGCCGCGCCAGCGCCGCATCCAGATCGAACTCCTCATAGCGCGAACGTCCGGTTGCCCGACGCGGCAGTAACGTCAGCCCTGCCAGCAGACGTGCGGTTTCCTCACGACCGTGGGTTTCCACAATCCCGACCAGCACATCCAGCCCCTGAGCACGCAGCCGTCGCGCCTCCTGCAGCATGGCAAAGGTTTTGCCAACGCCTGCGCAGGCGCCAAAGTAAATTTTGAGCTTGCCGCGATGGCTGCCGTGTAACAACAGCGCGTCAGGATCGGGGCGGGCTAACTCACCGTTCATCAGCATCCCTGAAAAGATAAAAAGAGAAGGTTAATTACCGCCAGCCTGTGCCGGAGCGGTAAAGAAAGCCAGGATCGGCTAGCGTGCGGGAGCCAGCGCATCCAGAGCCATATTTAGTTTCACCACATTCACCCCGGATTCGCCAGAGAATTTCAGCAACGGGCGTTCGGTATTGTCATCAATCAGCCGCTGCACGGTGCTGAGCGGCAGCTGACGCGCTGTCGCCACGCGCGTCGCCTGCCATCTGGCCGCCGCTGGTGAAATGTGCGGATCCAGCCCGCTGGCGGAAGCGGTGACTAAATCAACAGGCACTGACCGGCTGGCCTGTGGATTTGCGGCGCGCAGCATCGCCACCCGTTCGCGAACCGCCTGGTCCAGCGCTGGGTTATTTGCCGCCAGGTTACTGCCCGACGAAGCCGCGCCGTTATAGGGCGTTTCCGCCGTGGCCGATGGCCGTCCCCAAAAATAGTCGGGGCGGGTAAAGGCCTGGCCAATCAGCGCCGAGCCGCGCACGCGCTCTTCTGCCGACAGCAGCGAGCCGTTGGCCTGCAGCGGAAACAGCCGCTGCGCCAGCTGTGTGACGACCAGCGGGTAAATGCCCCCCGTTAACAGCGCCAGCAGAACGAACAGCGTCAGAGCGGGACGTAAAATAGACATATTTTTCTCCTCAGGCCCAGCCCAGCAGGGTGAGCGCCATATCAATCAGCTTAATCCCGGCGAAAGGCACCAGCAGACCGCCCACGCCATACAGCCACAGGTTGCGACGCAATAACGCCGCCGCGCTTAGTGGTCGATAGCTAACGCCCCTCAGCGCCAGCGGGATCAGAAACACAATCACCAGCGCATTGAAAATCACCGCCGACAGAATGGCGGAGTTGGGTGAGTGAAGATGCATCACATTAAGCTGGTTGAGCTGCGGATAAGTTGCGGCGAAAGCGGCCGGAATGATGGCGAAATATTTTGCTACGTCATTGGCAATACTAAACGTGGTCAGCGAACCGCGCGTCATCAGCATCTGCTTGCCGATATGCACTACCTCCAGCAGCTTGGTAGGGTTAGAGTCGAGATCGACCATATTGCCCGCCTCTTTTGCCGCCTGAGTGCCAGAGTTCATTGCCACCGCCACGTCCGCCTGCGCCAGCGCTGGCGCATCATTGGTGCCGTCGCCGGTCATCGCTACCAGACGCCCTTCCGCCTGATACTGACGAATCAGCGCCAGCTTGGCTTCCGGCGTCGCTTCCGACAGGAAATCATCCACGCCCGCTTCTGCGGCAATCGCCGCCGCCGTCAGCGGGTTATCTCCGGTGATCATCACGGTTTTAATGCCCATTTTGCGCAGTTCGGCAAAGCGCTCGCGGATACCGCCTTTAACGATATCCTTCAGCGCCACCACGCCCATGACCCGCTCGTTGTCCGCTACCACCAGCGGTGTGCCGCCGGTACGGGCGACCTCTTCAACCAGCGCCTCGACCTGCGACGGGAAGAGACCATGATTGGCGGCGATATGTTTGCGCACCGCATCCACTGCGCCCTTGCGAATGCTACGTCCCTGCACGTTAACGCCGCTCATGCGCGTTTGCGCCGAGAACGGAATAAAAGTGGCGTCCATGTTTTGCAGATCGCGCTCGCGCAGATTAAATTTCTGCTTCGCCAGCACCACAATGCTGCGCCCTTCCGGCGTTTCATCCGCCAGCGAAGCCAGCTGCGCTGCATCCGCCAGTTGCTGTTCGCTGACGCCCGGCGCAGGCATAAAATGCGTCGCCTGACGATTACCCAACGTAATGGTGCCGGTTTTATCCAGCAGCAGCACATCCACATCGCCTGCCGCCTCTACCGCACGCCCGCTGGTGGCAATCACGTTAGCGCCCAGCATGCGGCTCATGCCCGCCACGCCAATCGCGGAGAGCAGGCCGCCGATGGTGGTCGGGATCAGGCATACCAACAGCGCCACCAGCACCGTAACGCTGACGGCATGACCGCCCCACGCAGAGAACGGCCACAGCGTGACGGTTGCCAGCAAGAACACAATGGTCAGCGAGATCAGCAGAATGCTTAAGGCAATTTCATTTGGCGTTTTCCGCCGTTTCGCCCCTTCCACCATCGCAATCATGCGATCAAGAAACGTTTCTCCTGGATTCACGCTGCACTGGATCACCAGCCAGTCAGAAAGAATACGCGTGCCGCCGGTGACCGAAGCGAAATCGCCGCCCGACTCGCGAATTACCGGAGCGGACTCGCCGGTGATCGCGCTCTCATCCACCGAGGCGCCGCCCTCCACCACTTCGCCGTCGCACGGCAGGATATCGCCCGCCTCCACCAGCACCCAATCACCCTTGCGCAGGGTTTCTGCCGCGACCTGCCGCCAGGGTTCATCGTGGCGTGGCGTCCTGAGCTTTTTGGCAAAGCTGGTTTTTTTTACGCCTTTAAGGCTGCTGGCCTGTGCCTTACTACGCCCTTCCGCCAGCGCTTCGGCAAAGTTAGCGAACAGCACGGTAAACCACAGCCACAGCGCAATCGCGCCGGTAAAGCTTGCCTCACCGGCCAGCAGCCTTGCCGCCATCGCCGCCGCCAGCAGGGTGGTCAGCAGGCTGCCAAGATAAACCAGAAACATCACCGGATTACGAAACTGCACGCGCGGATGCAGTTTTTTGCACGCGTCGACGATAGCGACGCGCATTAGCGCCGCATCAAACAGCGCCTGTTGTTGACGACTCATCAGCTTCTCCGCCCGTTAACGCAAAACAGGATGTAAATGCTCTGCCACCGGCCCTAACGCCAGCGCAGGAATAAAGGTCAGCGCCCCCACCAGCAGCACGGTGCCCGTCAGCAGGCAGACAAACAACGGGCCGTGGGTTGGCAGTGTGCCGCTGCTGACCGGCTGGATCTTTTTCGCCGCCAGCGAACCGGCAATCGCCATCACCGGAATGATGATGCCGAAGCGGCCCACCAGCATGCAGAACGCCAGCAACAGGTTCCAGAACGGGGTGTTGGCGCTGAGGCCGGCAAAGGCGCTGCCGTTGTTGTTGGCCGCCGACGAGACGGCGTACAACACTTCGCTAAAGCCGTGGGTGCCGGGGTTCGCCATGCCTGCGCGTCCAGCTTCGCTCATCATCGCCAGCGCGGTGCCGAGCAGCACCAGCGTCGGCGTGACCAGAATTGCCAGCGCGGTCAGTTTCATTTCACGGACGTCGATCTTTTTACCGAGGTACTCCGGGGTGCGGCCTATCATCAGGCCAGCGATAAACACCGCCAACACCACGAACAACAGCATGCCGTACAGCCCTGCGCCGACGCCGCCGAACACCACTTCGCCCAGTTGCATCAGCCACATCGGGATCATGCCGCCCAGCGCGGTAAAGGAGTCATGCATGGCGTTTACTGCGCCGCATGAGGCGGCGGTGGTGATCACTGCAAACAGGCTGGAATTAAGAATGCCGAAGCGTGTCTCTTTGCCTTCCATATTGATGGCGCTGTCTGCGCCCAGCGTCAGAAAGTGCGGATTGCCGCGCAGCTCAGCCCACATCACCACCGCAACCGCTGTGATAAACATCAGGCTCATGCTCCAGAGCAGCGCATGACCCTGTCGGCGATCGCCTGCCACTTCGCCAAAGGTGAAGCAGAGCGCGGCCGGGATCAGAAAGATCGCCAGCATTTCAATCAGGTTGCTGATCGCGGTGGGGTTTTCAAACGGATGAGCCGAGTTAACGTTAAAGAAGCCGCCGCCGTTGGTGCCGAGCATTTTAATCGCTTCCTGTGAGGCGACTGGCCCAAGCGCCAGCGTCTGTTTTGCGCCTTCCAGGGTTTGTAAGTCCACGCTGGCGTTCCATGTTTGCACCACGCCCTGGCTCACCAGCAGCAGCGCGATAATCAGGCTCAACGGCAGCAGTACAAACAGCGTAATGCGTGTCAAATCACGCCAGGCATTGCCCAGCGTAGTCAGGGATTTACTGGTGAAACCACGTATCAGAGCAAACGCCACGGCAATACCGGTAGCCGCTGACAGGAAGTTTTGTACCGTCAGGCCGACCATCTGGCTAAGGATGCTCATAGTGGTTTCACCGCCATAGGATTGCCAGTTGGTATTAGTGACAAAACTCACGGCAGTGTTCAACGCCAGGTGCCAGCTCAGATTGGGCAACTGCTGCGGATTAAGCGGCAGCGCCTGCTGGGTCAGCAAAATAACCAACAGCAATACCAGCCCTGCGGCGTTAAACAGCAATATCGCTAGCAGATAATGCAGCCAGCCCATGCCTTTTTTACCGATACCGCAAAGCCACCCTATTCTGTTTTCCAGCGCTGGCAGCACCGGCCTGTCACGCACCATACCCGCTATCACCTTGCCCAGCGGATTTGCCAGCAGCATCAAAATTGCCAGATAGCTGGCTAACAGTAAAAATGCGGAAGCTATCATTAAAACGCCTCCGCATTCACCAGGGCATAAACCAGATACCCCAGCAGTAAAAACAGCAGCACAATACCAGCCACAATTTCTGTACTCACAGCCACCTCCACGGCGCATTTCAGTTAGCCGCAAGGATAAAAAAGTGCGTATAAAATTGGCGTTAAATTACCGGGCCGGGGTGTAAAAAAAGTATAAAAATGGAGGGAGGGCTGATTGTAAAAACATCAATCTCTATTGCTCAGCTATAAAGCAGCGGCCCGCTTCGGCGGATTCGGCAAACGATCTTCCCGGCGTTATTCTTTCCGGCTTACGCCTTGTGGTTAAGACTGGCTGACAGGCAATACACAGACCACCGCAGCGGCAGTTGTTGAGATAGTAACTGATTTTTATTATCATTTGGTTTTCCATCTCTCTAGCCTGACCCATGCGCAAACTTCTTTTTCTGCTGTTACTGCTCAGCCACTCTCTTCTTGCGCGGCAAATCATTGATATTACTGGCACAACCGTTACCGTTCCCGATCGGCCTCAGCGCATTTTTCTGGGGGAAAGCCGGATGCTCTATACGCTCGCCCTGCTGCAACCCGGCTATCCGGCGGCACATATCGCGGGCTGGCCTGGCGATCTGGCAAAATATGATGCGCAAAGCTGGCAGCAGTATCTGCAACGCTTTCCCCAAATGGCGCAGATCCCTCAGTTGGGAACAGGCAGCGTTCGCGAACTGAACGCTGAACGGGTTTTACAACTGCATCCCGATCTGGTGATCCTGCCACGGCTGGCGAAAACCGGCGGCGAAGAGGCGCGTTTTCGCCAGGTTATGCAGCAGGCGGGCGTGCCGGTTATTACCGTGGATTTACGTGTCGACTTGCTGCATAACACGCTTCCCAGTATCAAAATTCTGGGCGACGTGCTGAACCAGCCGCAGCGCGCGCAGGCGTTTAGTGCGTTTTATCAATCCCATATGCAACGCATTCAGCAGCGCCTGGCGAACCGACAAGGCCCACGCACCACGGTAATGTTGCATCTGCATCTGGGACGCCGCGATACCTGCTGCACCACAGCGGTTAAGGGTAACCTCGGCCAGCTGGTGAGCTTTGCAGGCGGTGAAAATATCGCGGCCGGTACGGTAAAAGGGGTATTCGGTGAGCTAAATCCAGAGCAGGTGCTTGCCGCCCAGCCGCAAGTCTATATCGCCACCGGAATGGCCCGCGCCGACAGCGATGCCAAAACCGTTGCGCTGGGGCCGCAGGTTAATGCGCAGCAGGCCAGACAAAGCTTCCAACAGGTAATGGCTGCCCAGCCGCTGATCGGACAGCTGGCGGCGGTGCGCAACGGACGTGCGGGTGCACTGTGGCACAACTTCTATCTCAGCCCATATCACGTCGTTGCTACCGAATGGATCGCTAAAATGCTCTATCCGCAGCTGTTTGCCGATGTCGATCCGCAGCAAACCATGCAACAACTTTACCAGCAGTTTTTACCGCTGGATTTTTCAGGGACCTTCTGGAGTCAATTATCAAATGAATAAAATCGCCCCGTGCCTGCTGGCCAGCCTGCTGCTGCCGCCAGCGTTGCAGGCCGAGGAAAATACGTTGGTTGTCACGCAGGAAACCGCTGATGACACGGACTATCAGCCACACAGCAGTGTGACTGCCACGCGCTCGCCAATGAAAATCATTGATACGCCGCAGAATGTGACGGTGGTGCCGCAGCAGTTTCTCGACGATCGCGATGCGCAGGATGTAGATGAGGCGCTGAGCTATGTCAGTGGTATTACTCAGTCCAACACGCTGGGCGGCACGCAGGATGCCATTATTAAACGCGGCTTTGGCGATAACCGTGACGGCTCCATTCTGCGCGATGGCGTGCGTTCGGTTCAGGCACGCAACTTTACGCCCACCAGCGAGCGCGTAGAGGTGCTAAAAGGGCCCTCCTCTATGCTGTACGGCATGAACGAGCCGGGCGGCCTGATTAATGTCATCAGTAAAAAGCCGCAGCTGACGCCGCAGGTGCATCTGGAAGGACGCAGCAGCAGCTTTGGCGGCGGCGGCGGTCAGCTGGATGTCACCGGCCCGCTTGGCACCACAGGCTTTGCCGGACGCATGATTATCGATCATAGTGAAACCGACTACTGGCGCAACTTTGGCCGCAACCGTCAAACGGTGATTGCGCCCTCGCTGATGTGGTACGGCGAAAATACCACCGTACGCGTCTCCTGGGAGCATATGGAGTATCTGACGCCGTTCGATCGCGGCACGGTAATTGACTCCCGCACCGGCAAGCCGGTGGATACCCCGCGTGAGCGCCGATTCGATGAAGGCTACAACGCCACGCGTGGCGATCAGGACACGCTCAGTTTCCAGCTTGACCAGACGCTGAACGATCGCTGGCGTTCACAGTTAACCTATAGCTTTAGCCGCAACCGCTACAGCGATAACCAGGCGCGCGCCACCGCCTTTGATGCAGAAACCGGCATTCTGACGCGTCAGGCGGACGCCACTGCCGCCGCAGAAAGTCGTTCGCAGATGGTGCAACTGACGTTTAACGGCGACGTTGACTGGGGCCAGGTCAATCATCAGTTGATGTTCGGCTTTGATTACGAAGCGGATCGCACCTTCCGTGGCGATATGATCCGCGGCACAAAAGATAGCTCGTTTAATGTTTACGATCCGGTTTATGGCGTTCTGCCTGCCTCAACAACAGTCAGCGCTAAAGACAGCGACCAGCGGGAAAACGTCGATAGCCGCGGCTGGTTTATGCAGGATGCGATGCGCCTGAATGAGCACTGGCTGCTGCTGGGCGGGCTGCGCTATGACAGCTTCGACGTGATGTCGGGCAAAGGCCGCCCGTTTGTCACCAATACCGACGCTTCCGATAGCCGTCTGGTGCCGCGCGCCGGGGTGGTTTACAACATCAATAGCTGGTCGAGCCTGTATGCCAGCTATACCGAATCCTTTAAGCCGAATACCTCTATCTCCACTCAAATCGGCGCGCTGCCGCCGGAGCTGGGCAAAGCGTATGAAGTGGGCGCGAAGATCGATCTTGCGGGTCGGGTAACCGGTACGCTGGCATTGTTCGATATTCACAAGCGCAACGTAATGGTCAGCGAACTGGTGGATGGCGAAACCGTTACCCGCACGGCAGGTAAGGTGCGTTCACAGGGTGTGGAGCTGGATGTCGCGGGCAAGTTGACCAACAGCCTGAGCCTGGTCGGCAGCTATGCCTGGACCGACGCGCGCGTCACGTCCGATCCGGATAATAACGGCAACGAACTCGCTAACGTCGCGCGCAATACCGCCGCACTGTTTCTCACCAACGATTTCGGTTCCACCGGACTGCTGCCGGCAGACGACCTGCGTGCCGGGATTGGCGCACGTTACACAGGACGTCGTGCCGGTGATGCCGCCAACAGTTTTTATCTGGATGATTACATCGTCGCCGATGCCTTTGTTGCATGGAGTACGCCAGTGGATAGTTATCGGGTGAAATGGCAGGTCAACGTGAAAAACCTGTTCGATACCACCTGGTACCCTTCCAGCGGCAATAACCTGCGCGTGGCGGTAGGCGACCCCCGTGAAATTGTGCTCAAGGCCAGCGTTGATTTCTGATCTCTGTTAGCGGGCGCCGCGTTGCGCCCGTTTTTTTGCCGTTTCGCTGTCTGATTCAGACAGATCCCGCCCCAAAGCCGCTATCCCTTCCTACACTTATGGACAAAAAGGAGGAAAGAGATGTTAAAGCTGATGCGTTCATTGTTCACCAGTCCGGAAAAACTACTGCAGGTCATGTCCCAGGATGATGTCCAGGATTCGATTGACGATGGTGATCGTATTGTTATCGATGAAAATGGCAGCGCGATGGTCAATATTCACAGCAAGGAGGTGCAGAAAGATTTTGCCCGCCACGTCGAAGCATTAAAGAGGGCATAACATGGGAACGGCAATATTTATGGTGCTGATGGTTTGTGGCTACTGGTACAGCAGTCGCGATCTCTCTACGCGCTTCAAATTTAAACGTACGTTTGGCTGGGACGTCTATTTCCTGGTCGCACTTTATGGCTGTATTTTTGTTATCCAGGGCGTGATTGCCACCGCGATTATCTGGCTGCTGTTGCTGGTCACCTCTGCGGTGATGAATAAACTGCCGCAATATTTCGGCAGCGGGCATCATCATTACCATATCGAATTTATGAACTGGAGCTTTCTTGGCATTCAGGCGCCGGTGGTGATTATGCTGACCTTTGCCGTGCTGTTTTGTCTCTATCGCTCTAACTGGGCGGGCAGCGCGCGGCTTGATGGACGTGGCCGTCGCGAACTCTATAATTCGCTTACCCGTACCAATGGCGTGGAACATCTGCTTTATCAGTGTATGGAAGGAGGCGAACTGGCGTGGATCACGCTGACCTCCCACCGTATCTATATCGGCATGATCATGTCCTCTTCCTTCGACAGTTCTGATGCCAACAACGTGGTAGTGATCCCGATGCTGAGTGGCTACCGTGACAGTAAAACGCTTGATTTGGTGGTGGAGCACAACTACAGCGCCTGGTATGCCAAACACGATATTGACCTGACCTCAGAGCCGCAGTCGGCGCTCGATTTTCGTAAGGTTATCCTGCTTGACCAGATCGAAAGCCTGTCGCTGTTCGATCCCGCCAGCGCGCTGGCGCTGAATATGCGTGAAGACAGTGATTAAGCCAAATATGCTAAGGTGAAGTTTCACTCTCGGGCAACCGGTTTATGGTTCGCCCGCCATCTGTCGGAGCCTGTTGATGTCGTTCTCCTTTCTCACTTCGCTCGCCGCCGTTTCTGCCGCCGACTGGGATGCGCTACTGCCTGATAACAATCCGTTTTTACGTTACGCTTTTTTGTGTTCGCTGGAAGAGAGCGGCAGCGTTGGCGCAGAAAGCGGTTGGCAACCCGCACACTGGGTCGCCCTGGAACAGGGACAGCTGCGTGCGGCGCTACCAGGCTATCAGAAAAGTCATTCCTGGGGTGAATATGTGTTTGATCACAGTTGGGCAGACGCCTGTTATCGCGCCAACATTCCCTATTATCCGAAATGGCTGGGCGCTATTCCGTTTAGTCCGGTCAGCGGGCCGCGTCTGCTGGGCGATGCCACATCGCTGACGGCGCTGCTGGAAGCCTTGCCTGAGGCGCTTGCCCGCCAGGGGTTCTCTGGCGCCCACATTAACTTTACCGATCCACGCAGTGATGTGCTGTTGACTGCGCAACCCGGCTGGCTGTCGCGCCTTGGCTGCCAGTATCACTGGCATAATCCCGGCTATCGCGATTTTCAGGATTTTCTCGATACCTTGATGTCGCGCAAGCGTAAGCAGATCCGTAAAGAGCGTGAACAGGTTGCCGCTAATGGCATTAGCTTTCACTGGCTCAGCGGCGGTGAGCTAAGCGAAGCCCAATGGGATTTTGTTTATACCTGTTATGCCAATACCTACGCAGTACGCGGACAGCAGCCTTATCTGACGCGTGACTTTTTCAGCCTGCTGGCGGAGCGTATGCCCGGCGCGATCCAGGTGGTTTTTGCCCAACGCGGGACGCAGCCGGTGGCGATGGCGTTTAGCCTGATCGGCGACGATACCCTGTATGGCCGTTACTGGGGCTGCCTGGCGGAATTTGACCGCCTGCATTTCGAGACCTGCTTCTGGCAGGGAATGGATTATGCCATTGCCCACGGCCTGCGCCATTTCGATGCGGGCGCACAGGGAGAACATAAACTGGTGCGCGGTTTTGAACCTACGCTTACCCGCTCATGGCACTGGCTACGCCATGAGGGATTACGCGCAGCGGTTGGCGATTTTTTACAGCAGGAGCAGGCGGGCGTACTGGCCTGGGCGGAGGAAGCGCGTGATGCGCTGCCCTACCGCCGTGGACAGGCTTAATGATCGCCGACAAAGTTGCCGGTTTGATGACGCCACAAACGGGCATACAGCCCGTTATGCGCCAGCAACTGCTGGTGATTACCCATCTCGATAATTTTGCCCTGTTGCAGCACCACCAGCCGATCGAGTCTGGCGATTGTCGAGAGACGGTGGGCAATGGCGATCACCGTCTTGCCCTCCATCAGGGTATCCAGACTCTCCTGAATCGCCGCCTCTACCTCTGAATCGAGCGCGGAAGTGGCCTCATCCATGATCAAAATTGGCGCATCTTTTAACAGCACGCGCGCGATAGCGATACGCTGGCGCTGACCACCGGAAAGCTTCACGCCGCGCTCGCCCAGATGCGCATCCAGCCCGGTACGCCCTTGGTTGTCGGAAAGCAGCGGAATGAATTCATCGGCGCGCGCCCGACGGATCGCCGTCCACAGCTCCTCTTCGGTAGCGTCCGGACGACCATACAGCAGGTTATCGCGAATGGATCGATGCAGCAGCGAGGTATCCTGGGTGATCATGCCAATCTGTGCCCGCAGGCTGGTTTGGGTGACTTTTGTAATATTTTGACCATCAATGCTGATGCTGCCGCCTTCCAGGTCATACAGCCGCAGCAGCAGATTAACCAGCGTCGATTTTCCCGCGCCCGATGGTCCAATCAGCCCGATCTTTTCGCCGGGCTGAATATCCAGGTTGAGGTTATTGATTACCCGCCGACCGCCGCCATAGTCAAAATGGACATTTTCAAAACGGATCCCGCCCTGCGTTACGCGTAGCGGTTTAGCATCCGGCTCGTCGGTGACGCTTAGCGGCTGCGCAATGGTGGTCAGGCCATCCTGAACCGTACCGATATTGTCAAAAATGCCGTTGACCACCCACATAATCCAGCCGGACATATTCACAATACGGATCACCAGCCCGGTTACCAGCGCAATCGCGCCGACGGTGATCAGCGACTCGCTCCACAGCCACAGCGCCAGCCCGCAGGTGGAACCGATCAGTAAGCCATTCAGCGTAGAGAGCGTTATATCCATGCTGGTCAGCATCCGGCTGGCCTGCTGCGTTTTCTGCGTTTGCTCGCCTATCGCCTCCTGCGCGTAGCGCTGCTCCAGATCGGTATGAGCAAACAGCTTTAACGTGGTGATGTTGGTATAGCCATCAACAATGCAACCCATCAGCTTTGAACGCGCCTCAGAAGAGATCACCGATCGCGCTTTGATACGCGGCACAAAATAGCGCAGCGTGCTGGCATAAGCGAAAATCCAGGCGATCAGCGGCAGCATCAGCCGCCAGTCCGCTTCGGCAAACAGCACCAGCGAGGTGATGGCGTAAATAGAAACGTGCCACATAGCGTCAACGGTCTGGACTGCCGAATCACGCAGCGCATTACCGGTCTGCATAATGCGCTGGGCGATTCGCCCGGAAAAATCGTTCTGGAAGAATTTCAGGCTTTGACGCAGCACGTAGCTGTGGTTCTGCCACAGGATCAGGCTGCCCAGGCTGGGGCCAATGCTTTGATGGATGAGCAGATCGTGCAAACCGATAAACAGCGGACGCAAAATCATCGCTACCGCCGCCATCCACAGCAGCGTTCCCCAGTTTTCCTGAAAGAAGATGGCAGGCGTTGAGGCGTTGACCATATCGATCAGCTGACTTAAATAACGGTAGAGCGCGACTTCAATCAGCGCAACAATCAGGCCGACCGCCAGCAGCGCGGCAAAGCTGCGCCAAACCTGACGCAGAAAATAACTGTAAAAGGCTCCAACGCTATCCGGCGGTGCTTCGCCGGGTGCATCCTGAAAGATATTGATATAACGTTCGAAACGGCGAAATAGCATAAATGTGCTCATTTTTTGCCCTACGAATCACTGATCTTAGTGCAAATAGCCGCAATGGTTTAACTTCGAAATGTAAAAGCGCAGGACAAAACTTTCCACGCGGAGGCGAAGATGACAAAAAAACTGGTGATTTTTCTACACGGCGTTGGCAGCAACGGTGACGATCTGGCCGGGCTGGGCCCGCACTGGGCGCCGCTGCTGCCTGCCACCGCTTTTGCCGCGCCCGATGCGCCCTTTCGCTTCGATCATGGTCCCGGCTTTCAGTGGTTCAGCCTGGACGGCGTAACCGCGCAAAACCGAGGGGAACGGGTAAGAGAAGCCCGCGCCGCCTTTGATAAGACGCTGCATGGTTTGCTGAGCGCGCATCAGATTACACAACCGGAAAAGGTACTGCTGGTGGGCTTTTCGCAGGGGTCGATTATGGCGCTGGATGCGCTGGCGTCCGGGCGCTGGCCGTTAGCGGGCGTGGTGGCTTTTTCCGGTCGTCTGGCTACGCCCGACCCGCTGATGCCGGTACGTAACGCGCCGGTACTGCTGGTGCACGGCAGAGCCGATCCGGTGATCCCGTGGGAGGAGACGGAATCTGCCGCGCTGCGCCTGAAGGCAACGGGCATGTCGGTAGAAACCCTGTTTGAAAGCGGCGTCGGCCATACCATTTCCGGCTCCGGCGCACAGCGAGCGGTTAATTTTATTGCCCGCTGCTTTAAAGGCAGCGAGCACTAATCATTACAGGCGTTAAGGCCAGCACCGGCGCAGGGCGGCAAACGCCTGCGCAGCAGCAACCTGCGGCGGTTGCTGCTTCAGCCGATCGTTAAACACCTCAATTCCGACCGGGCCGCGATAGCCTTTACGCTGCAGCGCAGCGACAAAATCCGCTACCGGCAAAATGCCATCACCGGGCAGCAGACGATGATGACGCGCGCTATCGATCAGCTGCGACATATCGTCTGGCGTGACCGCCTCAGCCATATCGCACAACTGTACTTCGTAAATCCGCTGCGGCGGAATGTCTTCCAGCACGCTGGCATCATCGTCACGCGCGGCGATATGGAACAGATCCACCACCAGCCCGACGTTGGGCAAATCGAGCCGTTTCAGCCGTTGCCAGGCCGTCCCCAGCTGGTTATCCACCGTGCTCCAGGCCATCGGCTCATACATGATGCGCAAATCATGCCGCGCCGCCTCGGCGGAGAGCCAGCACAAATCTTCATCAATCAACTCAGCCTGGCAATCCTCGCGTGTGCAGGCAGGTGCCTGAACCGTGCGGCAACCTATTGCCTGCGCCAGCTGAAAAAACTGCTGCGCCTGCTGTCGCTTCTCTTCACGCAGTGCCAGCGGTGCGCCAGCGAAATCGCGCAACACCTGACAGTTGGTGAACCCCAGATTAAGCCGCTGCGCCTGCGCCCGGATGGCCTTTGCACCGCCTTCTGCCGCCTGCACATTTTCCTGCCAGATCTCCACCTCATCGAAACCAGCCTGCTTCGCGGCGTGCAGCAGCGTAAGCGGTTCGCCTTCCAGCAGTACCAGATTAAGAAATACAGGGTTAGTCATTCATCCTCCTTGTTCACCGGGAAAACCGGCGCGTAAATTGCGCCGCCCGGTTTAACTGTAGAAGGTTATCTAGCCCAGCAGGGTAACCAGGGTGAAACCGGCAAAGGTCATTAGCAACGAGCCAACAACATGAACCAGCACGTGACCCATTGCCCAGATATATTTGCCGCTTTGCATCAGCAACATGATTTCTGTGGAGAAGGTGGAAAAGGTGGTCAGCCCGCCACACAGTCCGGTGACAATCAGCAATTTCCACTCTGGAGAAAGGTGCGGATTCTTCATAAACCAGGCGGTGGCAATACCGATGATCAGGCCGCCCAGCAGATTAACCAGCAGCGTACCCGGCGGTAAATTTGGAAACAGCGCATTAAAGCGCAACGAAATTAGCCAACGCAGCGTACAGCCTGCGGCGCCCCCGAGCATAACTGCCAGCATAGATTTCAACATTGTCGTTAAGGCTCAATAATGGTTTTAATTCAACGAGATATGACGCAGCAAGAAGGCAGAGCGCTATCCTGACATGCGTCACACCTTCCCGGTGAGAAAGTGTGGTGTCAGGCGTCATCAGCGCTCAAAGGAAGAGTAGCGGTTGGGTAAGGTGGAACGCCATCACCCCGGGCAGTTATTTTAGCCACAGCCTGAGCGGCCTGGCAATGAAAACACTCTGGCATTCTGCCTACAGTGAACGATGATGCAGCTGCTCACGCCCTTGAGTCACAACCTTTTGTTATGATATAACGTTTCGCTCTTTATACTACCAGGAAAAGGATATGTCCGATAAGCTTGTTCAACGGCTGCAGGCTATTGATGCGCTGCGTGGCCTGGTGATCCTGTTAATGCTGCTGGATCACGTGCGTGAAACCTTCTATCTGCATAAACAACTTGCCGATCCGATCGATGTCGCTAACACCGATCCGGCGTTGTTTATCAGCCGTACTCTGGCGCATCTGTGCGCGCCGGTTTTTGTATTTTTAACTGGTCTCTCCGCCGCGCTTTATCAGCAAAAAAAGCAAAGCCGTAAGGCCGTGTCGCTGTTCCTGCTGAAGCGCGGTCTAGTGCTGGTGGCACTGGAGCTAACGCTGGTTAACTTCGCCTGGACCTTTAGCTTCCCGCCGGAAGTGCTCTATTTACAGGTGATTTGGGCGATTGGCCTGAGTATGCTGGCGCTTGGCGGGCTGCTGTGGCTGCCGCTGTGGGCTATTGTCACCATCGGAATTGTGCTGGTGGCGGGACATAATCTGCTTGACCATATTCATGCTGCACCCGGTACGTTCTGGCACCTGCCGTGGGCGATCCTGCACGATCGCGGCTGGATTGAATTAGGCGATTCGCTGCGGATGCGTACATCCTATCCGGTGCTGCCGTGGATTGGCGTCATTGCGCTGGGCTACTGTGCGGGCCAGCTCTGGCAACCGGCCTGCAACCGCGCAACGCGCGGCAAAATATTGCTGACCAGCGCCGCCAGCCTGCTGGGGCTGTTCGTGCTGCTACGTTTGCTTAACGGCTATGGTGAAAAGCCGTGGCAGGCGGGCAATACGCTGGGCGAAAGCGCAATGGCGTTTTTTAATATCACCAAATATCCACCCTCCCTGCTGTTTATCTGCCTGACGCTGGCAGTTGGCCTGACGCTGCTGGCGCTGTTTGAACGTATCGAAGAGCGCAGTCGTACTATTGCCTGGCTGGCGGTATTTGGCAGCGCGCCAATGTTTTTCTATTTGCTGCATCTTTACGTTCTGAAAGGTATGTATCTGGTCGCTGAAGCAAGCTGGGGGAAAAATCAGGGTGACTGGTTCGGCTTCGATGCCGTCTGGCAGCTGTGGTTCTGTATGCTGCTGCTGGCGCTGCTGCTGTGGTGGCCGGTACGCGCCTTTGCCCGACTAAAGCAACAAAGGCGTGATATCCGCTGGCTGAAGTATTTCTGATCGGTAAGTGATGGCTATACTGACCCGCCTTTAACCGGGCGGGTCATACTGGCGATAACTTATTCCTTGCCCGCTAACTTTTAACACCTCAATGCAATAAGCGATTTAGCAAAATAAATTGATGAAATAAGTATCATCAACATTTTTGCAAATTACACTCTTTACTCATCAATGATGAGCTGATGTTAATTACGCCAATTGAGCCGATAAATTATTTTTGTTTATTACGCAATTAGCTAAAATAGTTAATCTGCTAAATTATCCGGTTAAGGCCACGTTTTCCGGATACGACGAGGCAAAGGCGTAAAGATAGCATTGCTGCTTCACAGAGACCTGGTGAAAGGCACGTCTCTCATGAATCAAAGAGATGTAAAACAGAGAGCCTGCTCCGGCGCCAGCAGCGTGGCCGACGCCGGTAAAAATCAAATTAACGTACCTGAGAGGAGGCATTCACAGGTTCGAAGGCATGACAATGCCGCCGTAGCCACTGCGCAGAGCGAAAAACCGCGCCGCCGTTACGGAACAGCAGCCAGGCCACTTTACCTTTCTTCAACACGATAAAGGATCCCAGATGGGGAAGCTCACGGGATCGTAACCATGTGGTATTCATCAGTCATCTCCTCCGTTGTGAATTAGCTTGCTGAATAATTAAAGACCAAACAAAACGAAACGGCCTCCTTTTTTTCACTGATCCGACCTGCGGAAAGCGCGTTGTGATCCTGAGCCAGGAAGAGTTTATTATGGGTAGCCGCAGAGGCTTTTCTGCGTTTCTGGCATTAACAGACGAAGCGCCAGATATATATTTCAGGCGTCATTCATAAAATATAACATTTTTATTTACCCGTTATGTAACGCGAACTTATGCTCTATAAAACGTCATAAGGAAAACTTTTAGCTGCCATCGCCTTGCAATATCATTCTCAACCGCTAAATTTAAAAACGTTGGATGCGCATATATTTATCGCCCACTGATAAATATATGCATTCTGTTAATACACACGAGGAGAAATAATATGACTCAGCATCGTGGTGGTTCAGGTAACTTTGCAGAAGATCGTGAAAAAGCCTCTGAAGCCGGTAAGAAAGGCGGCCAACAAAGCGGCGGTAACTTTAAAAATGACCGCGAAAAAGCCTCTGAAGCAGGCAAAAAAGGCGGACAAAATAGCCGCCGCAGCTAATTTAAAACCGGGTAACTCCCTGTAAAAATTAGTTAACCCGTAGTGCGCGCTGGCGTACTGCGGGTAAGTGTGTTACTTCTTGCGCCCGTTCTTTTTTCTCTGCTTTATCGCCTTCTTTGTATCAGCCTATTCCCTGCCCTTTATTAATAAGCCAGGCAGCGCAGACTTTATTTAAAACAAGCGGGGCGGTAGCAGCAGGATGAATCCTAATCTCATCATTCTGCCGTTGCAGTTGTTTATTTTTGTCTATACTGAAATTAACAGGGCAGCCACCCCTGAACTTATAAATTATTATCCTTTGGTTATGGAGATTACGATGAGTATTAAAACGCTGGAAGAGATGTTTATTCACGATCTGTCTGATGTTTACAGCGCTGAGAAGCAAATTAGCCGTGCCCTGCCAAAAATGGCGCGTGCCGCTAGCGATGAGAATCTTATCGAAGCGTTCAAAACTCATTTGGAAGAAACCCAGGGCCAGATCGAGCGTCTTGATCAGCTGGTAGAAGCGACCCCTGAAGTGCGTATTAAGCGTATGAAATGTCATGCGATGGAAGGCCTGGTAGAAGAAGCGCAGGAAATCATCGATTCCGTCGAGAAAGGCGTGGTGCGTGATGCTGGCCTGATCGGCGCAGCACAGAAAGTGGAACACTACGAAATCGCGGCTTACGGCACGCTGCGTGCGCTGGCACAGAAGCTGGGCTATACAGAAGCGGCTCGCCTGCTGGAAGAAACGCTGCAGGAAGAGAAAGCCACTGATGAAAAGCTCACCCTTATTGCTGAAAAAGCGCAGTAATTGTTGAGTAGCAGTCAGGTCACAGGGCCTGACTGCTCATCTTGTTTCTCAGTTATGTAGCAAACACTCCACCTGAAATTTTTCCCCGTAACGCTGTACGCCCGCTAAAAATGTTTCAGTCGTCAGCGGTTCCGGCGGCGGTAACAGCGGCGCTCTCTGTTTCAATTCCTCATCAAAACGCGATAACGTTGCGAAATCACGCGGGAAGCGTTCCGTATCAACACCGACAAATGCGCCTTCATCGGTAGCGTAATTCAACAGCTGTTGCCAGCGTTCAATCGAAGCCATCCCGATACTTTCCGTGCCGTGAGAAAACAGCAGCAGATCGATATTACGGAACCGAGGCTGACGCTCAAGATAGCGCTGTAGTGAGCTGGCAGAAGGCTCAGTACAGAAGGTCAGCCAGAAAGGAATCGCATATTGCTGCATGGTGGTCCAGGGATCCATTAACAGGAAATTATCCACCACCAGCCGCGAAGCGATCACGCCTGCCGAAAGATACCAGTCACGATAAATTTCGGCAGTCACAAAGCTCAGCGCTTCCGGGTTTTCATAACGCAGCTCTACCAGTTTCCAGTTCTGGCTGTTCGCCAGTTTTTTCAGCTCGGCCATCAGGTGCGCATCAAACCCCCACTCTGCCTCCGGTACGGTAACGTCCGGCGCAGGCGGCTCCCATTTTTCACGTTCAACGCCGTTACGTGCCAGATATTCCATTACTCGTGGCCCGCCAGAGAAATATTCCTGCTCCGTTGCGCCCCCTACCGCTCCAAATTGATAAAAAGAGCGATCGCTGGTACGCGTGGCAGGCCACTGCTGCGTACAGTGATTGATTACCAGCGTTCCGCCTGGCGGCAGCGCGCTAAGCAAAAACTCATGATATTCCAGCGGCAGTTTACGGTGCTTTAAACGGAAATAGGACATCTGGTCCAGCATCAAACGATCCTGATTCGGATCCTGCATATGATGAACCGCCAGATGGGGTGAGGCCGCCAGCAACGCATCGGTAATCGGCTTGCCGTCCGCCATGCCTTTCTGTGCATCATCCGGGTCGTTGTGCGATGAACGTACCGGACACAAAAATGTTTGCGGCAGCCAGGGCACGCCCATCGCCGCCGCCAGATGTACCATCGCGCCGTTAGAGGAGCCGACAAAAGCGGCCTGATACTGCTGCTGCGGATATTGATTCGCTACCCAACGCGCGATGCCTTCAATATCCAGATGCTGCGCCTGACTTAGCGTAATGCCTTCAGCCATACCGCCAAGCGCATAGCCCCATTCACGGACGCGCTCAGGCAGTAAATTCAACGCCGGCAGCATGCGATCCAACGTAGGCGACTGGCTTGGGCTGCTAAAAGGGCGCTGATGTAGCGCATTGCTGAGCGCCATTACCATCGCTGCCGAAGAGTCAAAGCGGGCAACGCCTTTTGGTGGTTTACTCATGGTTTTCCTGCTCCTTCTGCACGCGAGCAATAAAAGGTCGGATAGCGCGGCTGTAGCTCCACGGGTAAACGTAGTGCAGCGTATGCGTACCTTGCGGGATGGTCATCAGCTCGCCACGCGGCAGCAGCGCCACCATCTCTGTGACCCAACGAGCGGGCGAAACCACATCAAACGATCCCCGCACCACCAGCGTTGGCGCTTTGATATGTGGCAGCCGCTGCTCGATGCGATCGCGCATCATGAGGCGCATGGTATTCATGGCGCGCCAGATACCCGCTTTGGCATAATCGATACGGCTAAGCGCGGCGGGAGAACGATGCGCTTCCCGTCGGCCATTGATCCAGTCGCGCCAAATTTGGCGCAGCAGCGTACGGTTATGACGATCGACAGTAGGCCCTTGCAGTACCAGCCCGGCAACCGCTTCAGGATGCGCAACCGCCAGCGCAGCCAGCACCTGGCATCCCATAGAGTTGCCGATAAAAATAGCGCGCGACAGCTGATTTTGCTGCATCCACAGCCATAACGCCTCTGCCAGTTGATCAACGCTTAACACCGGCTGCGAGGCCGGAAGCGAACTGCCGCCAAAACCGGGCAGATCAGGAACCAGTACGCGATATTCCCAGCCTAATGCCAGCGCCAGGTCTTCCATGGCACGCCCGGACAGCACCAGACCATGCAACAAAACCACCGGCAGGCCAGGGCGGCTTTCTGGCGTTACGCGGGTAAACATTCGCCACGGCCCGACTTGCTGGTAATAGCCCGCCAGACCTGCCTGATGGCTATGAATGCCCACCGGCGGCGTCTGCTGCCATTTACGCCATTGCTTAACAAATAGCGCCGTCCCGGCCACTGCTGCGGCCATACCGAGAAGAAGTGTGCGGTTATTCGGCCCGCGCCTCCGGGTTGCTCTCTTCATCAGCTGCTCTCAGGTTAGGGATACCCGCTAAGTTTAGGCGTTAAATAACGCTTCGCCTTGTTTGCCGGGACGCTTAATCAGAACGGTTGATAAAAATGTGCGGCGGTTATCAACAAAGGGCGTTTAAGAAACAGGCTGTAGGCCGTTGTCAGCGCAAAACTTTTAGCGGTGAAAACACCGCCGATAAGGCGATTGGATAAGAGCGAAACAAAGCTGGAGACAAGAAGAATGAAGCGGAAGGATACATAAAGCGGGTTTGATAACCATCGGTCGTTCCCTGGCCGCGGTTATCGAGGGTGTTAGTGCGGCGCTGCCGTTAGTTCAGCGCGCCGGGCGGCACATGCTTAAAGGTTTCAACATAAGCGCGAAACACATACCGAAAGAACTTTTTCATAACCCATGACCTGCTTAACTTTTGTTGAAAAAAACAACGAAAATTATAACGGCAGCGGTTTTTTTCAGCAACTTTTTTTGAAGCGGCTCACAAAATTGCCAGCGATTATGCAAAGCCTGACTTAAACAAAAGCTAAACGAATCCTGATTACAGGTCTTTTTTCAACGTGGGTTATCACACAAGCCATTGATTTAATGCTGAAGATATCCACCCTGCGCCATGATGACCACGCCAAACATTGAACCATCATGCTGAATCCCGGAGAATGAACGTCTCTTTTTCTTTTTGTCCTGAATTCCATGAAATCCACTTTTGAAAACTGGCTGGCGCCAATGAGCATTCTGCTGCTGGGCTTTCTCTCCGCGCTGTTATTGCCTGCGCCCTCTCCGGGTCCGCAGTTTACTGCCCGTATGATGTCGCTGTTTCATTTCAGCGATCTTAATCAGTTTTATACCTTTGTGCTCTGCCTGTGGTTTTTGCTGCTGGGCACGATAGAGTTTTTTGTGCTGCGCTTTCTCTGGCGTCGCTTTGGTAAGGTTTAAGCGTTCTGTTGTCTCGTCAGCTTTATAATTAACTGGCCCAGGAAGTAGACGGCCGAAGAGGCCGTCAGATAAGTTGTTTTCTTTCTCGCAATCAAAACCACTATTTAAAAATAGTGGAATTAATGCACCAAAAAAATAATCTAAAATTATTATTTCACAATCATTAAATGAAAACATAAAATATTAAAACCTCGAATTATTTTATTTCAAAACAACCATTAAGCAGACAAAGAAAAGTATAAATTAACTATATGTAAAACTATTTCTTTATTTTTATAGTTGATCTCAAAAAAAGATACATTAAATATTAACAACATACAAAGGTAATTTATGAAATGAAAAGAAAGTTGTTTTTATCATTCTTTAAATACTCCATTTTTTCGCAACCATACTCATTGTGTCTGGGTGTTTTCATTATGGTTTTTTTGAGAACATACCCAGGAAAGTATGTTACTCAGTTATAACAGCTATGGTTTTTGTAATATTAAAACCATTGATAACAAGGAGATCAGACTAATGAAATGACTAAACCGTGAAGAAACTCAACTAGCTTCGGGCGGAAGAGATGCATCCCAGGCGGTAGGCACTCTTATTGGAGGATTGTTAGGTAATATGTCAAAATACCACATGGTGGGCTTTATGGCTCAGTGATAGGGGCTATTTAGGCGCAAAAATTTATGACAGCGCAAGAGAAACGATTGTCATTCCCCCTGATGTTAAAATTGATTATATAAACAATGGTCGCCCCTGGGGAACAATCAATATACCAACTTCTCCTGTATGGCATTCATCATGCAAAAGATGGCATGATGTTTTTTCAAGTCAGGCACCATGCCATTTTACAGAAATATCGCATTAAGCGGAATCAATTACTGTGACTTACCATGCGTTTTCTTTATTCAAGCGACTATATTTATTTTTTAAACCAATCCGCGTTATTAATACCGCTGTAAACTTGAGCGCTGCTCAACGTTAATCATTGCCTGGTTATGCCTGTGATTTCAGCTGCCAGGCATGCTGTAACACTGCCGCCCGCTCCGGACAATTTTCCTAAAGTTGTGCAATATCAATGCGGCCGTACGCTGATTTCCCCCGATTTCATCAGACTGTGCCAGGCTTATATCCTGCAAAGGCATATTTCGCCTGGCCCGAACGGATGGTTATTAAGGAGAATGTATGGCTAAAAAATTGACTATCGCCGCTCTGATTGCCCTTTTCACGCTGCCGGCTTTTGCCGAAGATAGCGGCGGCTACAAAAGCGGCGAAAAACCGCCGGAGAATCAGGACAGCGGTTATAAAGGAACGGAAGACACGACCTCAGCGCGGCTTGAGCTGGTAAAAACAATGCGTGACGGCGCCTGGGTAACGGTTGAGGGTTATATCGTTAAGCAGAAAGACGCTAACCGCTATCAGCTGCGCGGTCACGGCGATCAGACTATCGATCTGGTTATCCCGGAAAAGGTCTGGGCAGGGAAAACCTATGATGCCAAAGACCAGGTGCGCCTGAACGGTCGCGTACGTCAGGATGGCGAACGTCGCTGGATTGATGTGCAGCAGCTGGGCGACCCCTGATAGCGCAGCGGTAATTCATGTGGTTAATGACCGCAGGAGATGGCAATGAATAAAATCCTGACGCTGTGTCTGGCTACACTGCTTGCCGCACCAACGCTGGCCGCCGATGGCGGCTTTAATCCGGACGGCAAAGCACCGCCGCCGGAAGATCAAAAAGATGGCTACCGTGCAGTAACAGATAACCAGCAACTGAATACGGCTCATCAGCTGGCACAGCTTTCTACCGGAACCTGGGTAACCCTGCAGGGCAACATTATCCGGCAAACCGGTAAAAAAACCTGGGAGCTGCGCGATCGCACTGGCACCGTCCAGTTACAGATTGACGACGGCGTCTGGCAGGGGCAGGAAGTGAAACCGGATGATTTGATTTCAGTTAACGGTACTTTACTGCGCTACGGCAAAAGCCTGCTGATTGACGTAAAAAAATTACATCTGCTTTAACACTCCGCTCTCCTGTTCCCTTGCTGTAAAAGCAAGGGAACGCTTACCTACATCCCTTTTCCTCTGCTGTTAGCTAAACAATTTTTGTACTGTTAGGCTAAGAAGTGTGAAGCTGATCGCTTCAGCGTGTTTAAAATTCAAACAACCTTTAAAGTTTAAACAAATTATTCAATTTTATTACGAGAATGTTATATTTCTCAGCACGCCTATAACGTGTGGTTAACCCATGCCGTTCGTGCGGTTATGTCACTCGCTTTTTTAGTTATGGAAAGAGAGCAACCCGCCTGACAGAAGCTGGACGCTCTCGCCTGCAATTACCTGTTGAGCAATCAACAGACGGAGATGTCGCCACATGCGTAAAAAAGCATTGCTTCTGGCGCTGTGTATGAATGCTTTCGGCCTAAGTAAGCATGCAGTAGCAGAAGATAAAAAGGACGTCGATGTACTGCTCATCGGCGGGGGAATTATGAGTGCCACCCTGGGAACCTATCTTCAGGAGCTGGAACCAGACTGGACTATCGAAATGGTAGAGCGTCTGGATAACATCGCAGAAGAGAGCTCAAACGGCTGGAACAACGCCGGTACAGGCCACTCCGCGCTGGCGGAAATGAACTATACGCCAGAAAAAGAGGATGGCTCTATCGACATCAGCAAAGCCATTGAAATTAACGAATCCTTCCAGATTTCTCGTCAGTTCTGGGCCTCTCAGGTACAGAAAGGCGTTCTGCACGATCCGCGCAGCTTTATCAATTCTACCCCACATATGAGCCTGGTCTGGGGCGAAGAAAACGTTAATCTACTGCGTAAACGTTATGAAGCGCTGCAAAAGAGCACGCTGTTCCGTGGCATGGAATACTCTGAAGACCACGAACAAATCGCTAAATGGGCGCCGCTGATGATGCAAGGCCGCGATCCGCAGCAGAAAGTGGCCGCCACGCGTATTGATATCGGTACTGACGTCAACTTCGGAGAAATCACGCGCCAGCTGGTGGCATCAATGGGGAAAAGCCCAAACTTCAGTCTGAAGACCCGTCACGAAGTGCGCGATATTGAGCGTAACGACGATGGTAGCTGGAACGTTACCGTTGCCGATCTCAAAAACAACGGCGCAGAGCGCGTGATTAGGGCGAAGTATGTCTTTATTGGCGCTGGCGGCGCGGCTCTGCCGCTGCTGCAGAAGAGCGGCATCCCGGAAGCAAAAAACTACGCTGGCTTCCCGGTAGGTGGCTCCTTCCTGGTAACGGAAAATCAGGAAGTCGTGAAGCAGCATCTGGCAAAAGTGTATGGTAAGGCTTCGGTTGGCGCGCCGCCGATGTCCGTGCCGCATCTGGATACCCGCATGCTGGATGGAAAACAGGTTCTGCTGTTTGGCCCCTTCGCCACCTTCTCGACCAAATATCTGAAACACGGTTCCCTGTGGGATATGTTCGGCTCCATCACCCTCAGCAACCTGATGCCGATGGTACATGTCGGTCTGGATAACTTTGACCTGGTGAAATATCTGGTCGGCCAGCTGATGCTGAACGATGACGATCGCTATGCGGCGCTGAAAACCTGGTTCCCGCAGGCGAAAAAAGAGGACTGGCATCTGATCCAGGCAGGTCAGCGCGTGCAGATCATCAAAAAAGATGCAGAAAAAGGCGGCGTATTGCGCCTGGGCACCGAAGTGGTAACCTCTCAGGACGGCACCATTTCTGCTCTGCTGGGCGCATCGCCAGGCGCTTCTACGGCAGCGCCAATTATGCTGAATCTGATGCAGAAAGTGTTTAAAGATAAAATCGCTACGCCAGAATGGCAGACGAAGCTGAAAGAGATGATCCCCTCTTACGGCCAGAAACTGAATGGCAATATCAGTGCCACCGAGCATGAGCTGGCGGAAACCAGCCGCATCCTGCAACTTGATTATTCGCCGATGACGCCAGCCGCCGCTAATGACGAAACGTCTCACGCCGCTGCAGCGGCAGGCAAGTAAGCCTTAACGTTTCAGATCGGTGCGCTATTCAGGGGCGGCAGCAATGCTGCCCCTTTTTTAATCGTATCAGCCATACAGCCAGAACTTTATCGCTGTTATAAATAGCCCAGCATTCGGAACCAGCCGTAATAGAGCGGCAACAATACAACGATGCTGACCAGCGCCACCAGCAGGCAAAGCCTGAGACCGTCTCGCGCTGACACATTGCCTAATCCCATCGCCAGTACAATCGGCGAGGCCTGATAGGGCAGCAGCGGCGTGGCGTAGGCCAGCACCTGAAGCATAATGACACTGCCTAACGGAAAACCGGAAGCGGTGGCGAAACTCTGCGCCATCGGCGTAAACATCGCCGGGACGCCGTTAGCGGTTACCACAAAATTCAGGACGCTGGTTAAAGCGCTCAGCGAAATGAAATTCACGAAAGGCGTGGCGGGATCAAGCGGCGTAATGTCCAGCAGCGCCTGCGCGATAATGTTGCCGAGGCCAGAATCAACCACCACCGCCGTCACGCCTAAAATGGCTGCGACATACAAACAGGTTCGGAAATTAACGCCGCTGGCGAACGCGTCGCTGGAAATAAAGCCCACGCGCGGCAATAAGCAGAAGCAGGCGGCGCACAGACCGATCCAGGCGGGTGAAATGCCGTGCTGGCTGTCGGTCATCCACAATATCAACGTCAACAGCAGCAGGATAATCAGACGCCACGCCTTGCCACTGAGGGCAGGCAGGCGCGCACTATGCGTCACCGCCTCAGGCCGTGCCGGAAACAGCCAGCAGATGCACAGCGTTAATATTACCCCTTTCAGTACCCCCACCACCGGGGCCTGTAAAAACAGCCACGGCATATAGCCCAGATGGAGATGATAAGCGGTTTCCGCCGCCCCGCTCATGACCAGATTTGGTACGTTGGCGGGCAGAATGCTGGCAGAGAGCTGAAAAGTGCCAAACCCCACCGCCAGCGCCAGGCCAACCCAGCCGCGGCTGCCCTCTTTTATTCCTGCCTGCTTTGCCAATGCCCCGATCACCGGCATCAGTAACGCAATACGGCCCATATTAGAGGGCATCACAAACGCCAGCAGATAGCTGATAACGATCGTTCCGCCTACCATGCGCGGCCAGCTGGCGCTTAAGCGCGGTACCAACGCATGTGCCAGCCGATCGGCCAACCCTACTTTGCGGATCGCCACGCCCAGAATAAAACCGCTCAGCACCAGCCAAAAGGCAGATGAGGCGAAGCCGCCAAACACGCTGGCTGCTGGCGCAATGTGCAACATCATTGCGGCGGCGAAGAACAGCAGTGCAGTAATGAATTCCGGCAGGCGCGCACTGGCCCACAGCAGAATCGTAACGGTAACCACCAGTGCAGTTAGCCACAGGTGAGAATCAGAGATAAGCACAGCGCAGCTCCTTGCCAGTACGCTAAAAAGCCTGATTTTTGGCTGATTAAGATTTCTTCTAGTAGGGTTAAAGAGTATTGATTTTCATTTCGCCCGGGTAAAGCGCTTCCTGGCCAAAATTGTGATTGTCGTCACCGGAGGAAAAGCATGACGAATGCACCTGATATCCAACAAGAACTCCAATTGCTCGATCGCTACTGGCGCGCCGCTAACTATCTGTCAGTGGGCCAAATCTATTTAATGAACAATCCCCTGCTGCGCGAGCCGCTACAGCCTGAACATATTAAACCGCGTCTGCTGGGTCACTGGGGCACCACGCCCGGCCTTAATTTTATCTATGCGCACCTTAATCGCGTTATCCGCCATCGCGATCTGGATATGATCTATATCTGCGGGCCGGGCCACGGCGGGCCGGGCATGGTGGCGAATACCTGGCTGGAAGGCAGCTACAGTGAGATCTATCCGGAGATCAGCGAAGACGCTATCGGCATGCAGCGACTGTTTAAGCAGTTCTCCTTTCCCGGCGGTATTCCCAGCCACGCCGCGCCGGAAACCCCAGGCTCGATTAACGAAGGCGGCGAGCTGGGCTATTCCCTGTCACACGCCTTTGGCGCGGTGTTCGATTATCCCGATCTGATTGCCGCTTGCGTGATTGGCGACGGCGAAGCGGAAACCGGCCCGCTCTCTTCCAGCTGGCACGGCATTAAATTCCTCAACGCCGCCCGCGACGGCGCCGTGCTGCCGATTCTGCATCTCAACGGCTATAAAATTGCCAATCCGACGCTGCTTGGGCGCAGCAGCGATGAAGACCTGCATCAGCTATTCAACGGCTACGGTTATGAACCGCTGTTTGTCTGCGGCGACGAGCCAGAGAAAATGCACCGGCAGATGGCGGAAACGCTGGATAACGCCTGCGATAAGATCCGCGAGTATCAACGCCGCGCCCGCAGCGGCGACGCGCCGGAAGCGATCCCGCGCTGGCCAATGATTATTCTGCGGAGTCCGAAAGGCTGGACCGGCCCGAAAACGGTAGAGGGCAAAAAGGTTGAGGATTTCTGGCGCGCGCATCAGGTGCCGGTCTCTTCCTGCCGTGAGAATCAAGAGCATCGTCAAATTCTGGAGCAGTGGATGCGCAGCTATCAGCCGGACGATCTGTTCGATGAACAGGGCAGGCTGAAGCCGGAGCTGCGTGCGCTCGCCCCGCAGGGGGAAAAGCGCATGGGCGCATCGCCTTATGCCAACGGCGGACGGCTACGCCGCGAGCTGGATACGCCTGATATCCGCGAGTTTGCCGTGAAGGTCACCACGCCTGGCGAAAAGCAGGTGCAGTCCACCGAAATTCTGGGGCAATATCTGCGCGCGATTTTCCAGCGTAATAAAGATAATTTCCGTCTGTTTGGCCCTGACGAAACCGCATCCAACCGTCTGGGCGACGTGTTCGACGTTACTAACCGCACCTGGATGGAGGAAGTCAGGTCTTACGATGAACAGCTGGCGCGCGATGGCCGGGTCATGGAGATCCTGAGCGAGCATCAGTGTCAGGGCTGGCTGGAGGGCTATCTGCTGACCGGACGTCACGGCCTGTTTAACTGCTATGAAGCCTTTATTCACATCATCGATTCGATGTTTAACCAACATGCGAAGTGGCTGAAAGTCACGCGCAAGCTGCCGTGGCGCGAGCCGGTATCCTCGCTGAATTATCTGCTCTCTTCTCACGTCTGGCGACAGGACCATAACGGCTACAGTCACCAGGACCCTGGCTTTATGGACCATGTCGCCAACAAAAAAGCTGATATTGTGCGCATCTATCTGCCGCCAGACGCTAACACGCTGCTGTGGGTAGGCGATCACTGTCTGAAAACCTGGGACCGCATTAACGTTATCGTGGCGGGCAAGCAGCCGGAGCCACAGTGGCTGACCATGGATCAGGCTATCAAACATTGTGAAGCGGGTCTGGGAATTTGGTCGTGGGCAGGCACTGAACAGCCAGGAGACGAGCCGGATGTGGTGATGGCCTGTGCCGGCGATGTACCTACCATGGAAACCCTGGCGGCAGTGGATCTGCTTAAAACCTGGTTGCCGGAGCTGAAAGTTCGCGTCGTCAACGTAGTAGACCTGATGGCGCTGCAAACCCAGGATCAGCACCCGCACGGCATGGAAGATGCCCAGTTTGACCAGATATTTACCCGCGATAAACCGGTAATCTTCGCATTTCATGGCTATCCCAGCCTGGTTCACCGGCTCACTTATCAGCGCAACAACCACCATAACTTCCATGTGCGCGGCTTTATGGAAGAAGGCACCACCACTACGCCGTTCGATATGACGGTGATGAATGAACTGGATCGCTATCACCTGGCGCAGGAGGCCATCCAGCGTATTCCATCGCTAACAGGCAAAGTGGATCACATCCTTGACGCGCTGGCAGAGAAAATTGCCGAACATCATCGTTACGTGCGCGAACATGGCGAAGACTTGCCGGAAGTACGCAACTGGAAATGGCCATCGCAGCAGGGCAGCAGCGACGTGCCGGAATAATCTTTGCGCGGCCTCCTGCGTGGGGCCGCTTTTTTCACTTACCGCCATACCTCATACAGCATCCACAGCGCCGTCAGCGCCAGCGAACCGGCCATTACGCTATTAAACAGACGTCGTTTCCACTCCACCGTCAGCAGCACGCGCAGCCGTTCGCCCAGAAACGCCCAGAGTAAAATGCAGGGCAGATTCAGTAGCGCATATCCTGTCAGCACGGTAACAATGCCGTTATCGGCGATATAGAGCAGCGCCACATTGCTGACCATCAGCCATGCCTTGGGGTTAATCGCCTGAAACAGCGCGCCGCCTAGCGTGGTCATGGGTCGTGCTTTGGCCTGTAGCGTAGGCGCTGCCGAACGCCAGATTTTCCAGGATAACCACAGCATCCAACCGCAGCCCAGCAGCGTTAACGGCTTGCGGATCTCCTGCATCCAGCCCAGCAGCAAATCCAGCGCCAGTGCCAACAGCAGCAGCTGCACCATGCAGCCCAGCAAAAAACCGCCGATCATCGGCAGCGTGCGACGCAAACCAAAGTTAACGCCAGAGGTCGCCAGTAACAGATTGTTCGGCCCAGGGGTTATCGACATTACGGTGACATAGCTGAAAAAAGAGGGATCGATCATGGCAGGCTCCAGGCTGATAACAGAAGCTTTATGTTATGCAGCGCCGGAGAATGGTAACAGAGACAGCAAAAAACTATTGTAATGGGTACAAAGCCTGTTTGATAAAATTGTACCCCACCGTTCAGGGAGCAACTGTGTCCATCGATCTCAGCGAAAACCGGCGTTATCAGCAGCTGGCGGATAATTTTGCCAGCGCCATTCATGACGGCACCTGGCTGCCAGGCAGCCGTTTGCCGGCGATTCGCCGGGTGGCAATGGCGCAGCAGGTCAGCATCAATACCGTTCTGAGCGCCTGGCGGCTGCTGGAAGATCGCGGGCTGATTGAGTCGCGCCCGCAGTCCGGTTATTACGTGCGCAGCATGCTGCCCGCGCCGGAAAAAAGTCCGGGCTATCTGACCACCATCAGCACGCCGGGGCAGGCCAAGCTGGATCTGATTGATACGGTGTTTGCGGCGCAAAATCACCCCGACTATATCAATATCTCCCTGGCCTGCCCGCGTGATGGCGACTTCTACCCCACGGCCAAACTGGCGCGTATTACCGCCTCGCTGCTACGCCGCCATCCGCAGATTATCGGACGCTATGCGCTGCCGCCGGGTAGCGAAACCTTACGTAAAGAGATCGCGCGGCGCGCCAGCTATATGGGTATGAAACTCACAGCCGAAAGCGTTACGCTGACGCATGGTTGCATGGAAGCGCTACAGCTGGCGCTGCGCGCCACGACGCGTCCGGGCGACTGCGTGGGCCTGGAGACGCCGACCTACTTTTTCCTGTTTCCGCTGCTCTCCAGTCTTGGTCTGAAGATGCTGGAAATTCCTACCGATCCACAAACCGGCCTGTCGCTGGATGCGCTGGAGATGGTGTTACAGGAAGGTCGTATTCAGGCGCTGATCGCCATGCCCGGCCTGCAAAACCCGTTGGGCTGTAGCATGACGCCAGAAAATAAAAAGCGGCTGGCGGCGCTGATGAATCAATGGCAGGTGCCGCTGATTGAGGATGGTTTATATGATGAACTGCAGTTTCGCGAGCCACAGCTGCCGACGGTAAAGGCGTTCGATCGCGACGGCTGGGTGATCTACTGCACCAGCTTTACCAAAACGGTGGCCCCGGACTTTCGTATCGGCTGGATGGCGGCAGGCCGCTACAGCAAAGAGATTGCCCGGCTGAAAGCCTTCTCTTCTATGGCGGAATCAGCGTTGCTGTGCGAGACGCTGGCACAGTTTCTGGCTACCGGCGGCTACGATCGTCACCTGCGATCGCTGCGCCGTCGCTATGCTGCCAATCTGGATGAAGCGCGGGCGTTAATTGCACAGCATTTTCCGGTTGGCACCCGCGCCACGCTGCCACAGGGCGGCTTTGTTTTCTGGATAACGCTGCCGGACAGCATTGATACCGAGACGCTGTTCCATCGATTGCTGCAGGAAAAAATCTGCCTGACGCCTGGCGCGCTTTACACCCTGAGCGATCGCGCTAATCATGCAGTACGTCTTTCCTGCTGTTATCCCTTTGACGATCGTTATCGTTACGCCATCAGTCGTGCGGGCGCGGTGGCCTGTGAAATGAGCGGGTTGCCCGCTGGCACGGTTGAGCCCCGGCTGGCTTGATCCTCCGCCTTTACGGGATGCCGTTGCGCCCCCATTTTACGTAGCCTTCCCGGCCGGTAAGCCGTTCATAATAGGCGCGAACGGCGGGATAATTTGCATGCTCAAGCGGCGTTTCATACCAGCGGTTAACCGACAGGCCAATAGGAATATCCGCCAGGCTAAAGCGATCGCCTGCAATATAGCGCCCGGTTTTTTCCAGCTGCTGATTTAAAATCCCCATGGTGTAAGTCCAGCCTTTACAGGCGGCGGCCAGCAGCCGTTCGTTCTGATGGGCGGGCGACTGACGCACCAGCGCCATAAAGGCGTAGCGCCAGGCCGTATTCAGTTCGGTGGCCTGCCAGTCTATCCAGCGATCAACCAGCGCACGCGCACGCGGGGCAGTCGGATAGAGCCATTCACCCTGGTAAGCGTTTGCCAGGTAGCGAATGATGGTATTCGATTCCCACAGCACAAAGTCTTCATCTTTGATCACCGGTATCATCGCATTAGGATTCAGCGCCAGGAAGCGCGCCTCATGGGTAGATTTAAACCCCTGGCCCCACTCTTCCCGCTGATAAGGCAGGGAAAGCTCGTCGCATAGCCAGAGCACTTTACGCACGTTGATAGAGGAGGCACGTCCTAATATTGTCAGCATCAATTCAGCCCTGAATTTTTATATGGTTACTCTATTCATAGTGGTTGCCGTTGACGTTAGCAACGTAAACAGGGTAGTAATCAGTTTTCTGCCGTTATCAGGGCGCCCCTCTTCACAAAATCTGGATGAAACGTGGCCGCTTATTGCCTGGCACGCCCCGATCGGTATCCACACAGGTATAGGGGTCTGTGAAATAAGCGTATGCTCCACAAGTTAAAATATTATGTCTAAAATCTTCATTGTCTCTATATATAAGATAGTTTTATCTTTTAGCAAAAGGTGATGCTTCTCATAAAATATGAATTAATCGATTTAATCACATAAAAAAGCCAGCCTTTACTATCTGATTAACTGACGCTATGACATTCATGCCTCTCAATAATTAAGCATTGGGATAATCATGGGAAATTTAAAAAAAAGTGCCATATCTAATATAGTGGGATTATGCTTCAGTATATTACTGGCTCATCTTTCTTCATTGAGAATAATGTACGATGGCAGTTATCAACATATATGGGATGTTATTACTATCGTGATGGTATTCTTCGGCATCAAATATATAGCAATGTTACTCATTGACTCTATCTTCAAAAACAAACGACCATGAAAGCAAAATACATGAGGAAAATAAAATGAAAGAAATTCCTTTGAGCGTATTAAATAAAATAACTGGAGCCAGAGGAGCTCCTGCTACACCAGCTAATAACATTGGCGCATCTATGATTACAGGAGCTTTAGCTGGCATGTATTTGGGTTAGTTAAAAACCTGTTTATTCCCTCCAATCAAAAAAACCTTTAAGCGGCAAAAAATATATTGCCACTTTCTGGGATAATTAACGCACCTGGAAAAACTTGCTTATCCAGTAATTACTGACCAGCTTGTAAGAAAAGTGAGTTGGGGACCAGAAGCAAGGTATAAAGCAATCTAAATATTGACGTTAGCAACGTAAACAGGGTAGTAATCAGTTTTCTGGATCAACGTTGGGATGGTTATGGCACTCACTCTTCCGTTTAAGCAGGTCGATGTTTTCAGTAATACCGCTTTCTGTGGTAATCCACTGGCGGTGATCCTTGATGCCAGCGCGCTGAGCGATGCGCAAATGCAGGCTATCGCCCGCTGGACTAACCTGTCTGAAACCACCTTTGTCCTGCCGCCTCAGCATCCTGACGCTGATTATCGGGTGCGCATTTTTACTATTGAGGGCGAGCTGCCATTTGCCGGTCATCCTACGCTGGGTACGGCGCACGCGCTGCTGGAGGCGGGCCACCTGGTTAAAACGCCGGGCCGTATGGTGCAGGAATGCGGCGTGGGGCTGGTGCCCATTTCTGTGGTCGCCAACGGCGATCTGGCCTTTGCCGCGCCGGAGGCGGTGCTAACCGGCTGGGAGCATCCCGGCATCGCCGCCGCCCTGAACAGCGAAGCTTTTGATATGCAGCAGGCGGTGACAATTGTTGATATGGGCATCCGCTGGTTGCTGGTGCCGATGGCCTCGGCGCAGGCGGTACTGGATATTGTTCCCGACGTACCGCGTCTGGCGCAGCTGTTGCAGGATGCCGGGGTCTCTGGCGTGATGCCGTTTGGCCCGGCCAGCGATGGCAAAGTGCAATATGAGGTGCGCGGATTGCTGGTGGAACAGGGCGCGTTAACGGAAGATCCCGTTACCGGCAGCGCCAATGCCTGCCTGGCGCGTTATCTGGCGGCACAGGGCCGCCCGCATGATTATCTGGCGCGTCAGGGCACCGTTATTCAGCGTAACGGCCTGGTTTCCGTTCAGTACCGCGATGATGGCATCTGGATCGGCGGCAAAGTCGTTACTCTTATTGACGGCACCCTGACGGTGTAAATCTTATGCGGCCAGTGCGGAAGCCCTCCGCCTGGCCTGCCATCATCATCGCCTGTTCAGGGTTACAGAAACATGCCGCCAGATGCCTCGATGCGCTGGGCGGTGATCCAACCGGTATCTTCACTAAGCAGTGCAGCCACGGCACGTCCAATATCATCCGGCTGTCCGGCGCGTCCCATAGCAGTTTGCGCAGCGATCCAGGCATTAACCTCCGGATTATCGCGCACCGAACCGCCGCCAAAATCGGTTTCGATCGCACCGGGCGCCAGAATATTTACCGCAATACCGCGCGGCCCCAGTTCACGCGCCTGATAGCGCGTCAGCACTTCCATTGCGCCTTTCATTGATGCGTATGCCGCATAGCCGGGCGGGCTAAAACGCGCCAGTCCGCTGGAAACGTTGAGAATGCGGCCGCCGTCATTAATCAACGGCAGAAGACGCTGTGTCAGAAAAAAGGGACCTTTGAAATGGGTGAGCATCAGCGTATCGAATTGCTGCTCGCTGGTTTCAGCAAAAGCGTTGTACATGCCAACGCCTGCATTATTGAACAGATAATCAAAGCGCTCACGTTGCCACTTCGTGCGCAGCGTCTGCTGCAGGCGTTCGATAAAATCTGCGAAGCTCGGCACCTCAGCCACATCCAGCTGCAGTGCCACAGCGCGCTGGCCCAGAGCATGAATGGCTTCGACCACTTTTTCTGCTTCCTGCTGCTGTTGACGCCAGGTAATTATCACATCAACGCCTTTTTCCGCCAGTTTCAGCGCCGCATTACGTCCTAAACCCCGGCTGCCACCAGTTATCAATACAATTTTATCGCTCATGATGCGTCTCCTGCCTTTTTATCGCTTAAAAATCCAGCATATTGAAAACATTTTGTGCGATAAACTATGCTAATAACGTTTCACTGTTTCATTCCTGATAACAAACGGTGCATAAATGGATAAAATTCACGCAATGAAAGTGTTTGTCACGGTAGCGGAGATGGAGAGCTTTACCCGCGCGGCAGAAAGCCTTGGACTACCGAAAGGCAGCCTGTCGCGTCAGGTGCAGGCGCTGGAAGATGGATTAGGCACACGTCTGCTGCATCGCACTACCCGACGCGTACAGCTTACTCAGGATGGGCTGGCCTATTACGAACGCTGCCGCGATGTGCTGGCAACGCTGGAGGAGATGGATGCGCTGTTTCAGAACGAACCGGCCACGCTAAGCGGCCGCCTGCGGGTAGATATGCCGGTGGCGCTGGCGACCGATATCGTTATTCCACAGCTGCCGCAGTTCCTGCAGCACTATCCTGGCCTGGAACTGGAGCTAAGCAGCAGCGATCGACAGGTGGATGTGATTCGGGAAGGCTTTGACTGCGTGGTGCGCGTCGGCCAGCTTCAGGATTCCGGCCTGATGAGCCGTACGCTGGGCCTGCTGCAAATGGCAAACTGCGCCAGCCCCAGCTATCTGATGCGTTTTGGCATGCCGCTGCGGCTGGAAGAGCTTTCACAGCACGCGATGGTGCATTACAGCCAGCAATTTGGCGGCGCGCCCGCAGGCTTTGAATATTATGACGGTCAGCGCAGCCATTTTATCCAGACCGGCGGCGCGCTGACGGTTAACTCGACGCAAGCTTATCGTCACGCCTGCCTTGCCGGGCTGGGTATTATTCAGGCACCGCGTCACGGTATTCAGCCGCTGCTGGAAAATCAGCAACTGGTGGAAGTGCTGCCCGGTTTCCACGCCCGCGCTATGCCGCTGTCACTGCTTTGGCCGCACCGCCGCAATCTGGCCCAGCGGGTGAGAGTTTTTATGGAATGGCTGACGCAGCTGTTGAAAGGCTACGTTGCGTAACAGCGCGGCTATAATGACAAGCTAAAGCCCTAAACAAAAGGATGATTCCGGTTGATGACGGACAAAAACGCCCAGCCTCCTGTTGAGCAGGCAGAAGAGAAACCCCTGATTAATATCAAGACTGGCAACGCTACGGTTGATCGCTCGATTAGCCGGGTTTCACATTTTATAAGGTGGTTTCAGGCGATCCCGGCGGTAGCGCATTTTATTCGCGCCGGAGCACGTTTTACCGATCGCATGGGCAGCCAGTTTGGCGCCGCAATTACCTATTTCTCGTTTTTATCGCTGATCCCGATTCTGATGGTCTCTTTTGCAGCGGTGGGTTTTGTGCTGGCGTCGCATCCAACATTGCTGAACGAATTGATTGAACGCATCGCCAACAGCATCAGCGATCCCACGTTAGCCAGCACGTTAAAAAATACGGTCAAAACGGCCGTTCAGCAGCGTACCACGGTGGGTATCACCGGTCTGCTGGTCGCGCTCTATTCAGGTCTTAACTGGATGGGCAACCTACGTGAAGCGATTCGCGCCCAGTCGCGTGACGTTTTTGAACGGGGTAAGGAGGATAAAGAAAAAATCTACTTTAAATATACCCGCGACTTTATTTCCCTGACCGGGCTGGTGCTGGCGCTGATTATTACTTTGTCGCTGACCTCTATCGCTGGCTCAGCGCAGGATGCGATTGTGCGGGCGCTGGGACTGGAAGATATCGAATGGCTGCGTCCGGCGATGACGCTGATTGCTCTCTCGATTTCTATTTGCGCCAACTATTTGCTGTTTCTGTGGATTTTCTGGATCCTGCCGCGCCATCGTCCCCATAAAAAAGCGCTGCTGCGTGGCACGCTGCTGGCGGCAATCGGCTTTGAGATCATTAAATTTATTATGACCATGACCCTGCCGAAGTTGGCCGCTTCGCCCTCCGGAGCTGCTTTTGGCTCAGTGCTGGGGCTGATGGCGTTTTTCTACTTCTTTGCTCGCCTGACGCTGTTTTGCGCTGCCTGGATTGCCACTGCCAACTATAAAGATGACCCCCAGCTGGAACTACGCAAAAAAAAATAGCCCATGCACGACGCGGTATATCAGACGAAAATACCGCGTCGTGTACACTATTTAAGCAACAGTTAGCATGAATAACTAACCCCTCACTTTTATTTTCCCGTTTTGCAGTGATTCCCGCCAGAAAACCAGCCATTCACCCTGCCATCCGCCGATAAAGCTTTATTGTTAAAAATTATCCTCTTTTCACCTGCTGAAGCCAGCCGTGACGCGGCTTTTCACCGTTGAACGCGCCTGAGGCAGTGCGTAAGATTCCTGAACACGATTTACAAATAAGAAACAATTATGCAAGCATCCATCGCTCCAACAATCGATACTGAAAACGACAACGCTCAGGTTAACTCGCGCAGTAAAGTGGTTATTGCGTCGCTGGTGGGAACCGCTATCGAATTCTTCGATTTCTATATTTATGCCACCGCCGCAGTGATTGTTTTCCCACATATTTTCTTTCCGCAGGGTGACGCCACCGTCGCCACGCTACAGTCGCTGGCAACTTTCGCCATTGCTTTTATCGCGCGCCCTATCGGCTCAGCGCTATTTGGTCATTTCGGCGATCGTGTGGGTCGTAAGGCCACGCTGGTTGCCTCGCTGTTAACCATGGGGATCTCTACGGTAGTTATTGGTCTGCTGCCCGGCTACGCTACCATTGGCGTTTTTGCACCGCTGCTACTGGCGCTGGCGCGCTTTGGTCAGGGGTTGGGTCTGGGCGGCGAATGGGGTGGCGCAGCGCTGCTGGCAACGGAAAACGCGCCCGCGAAGAAACGCGCGCTCTATGGCTCTTTTCCGCAGCTTGGCGCGCCCATTGGCTTTTTCTTTGCCAACGGCACCTTCCTGCTGCTCTCCTGGCTGTTAACTGACGAGCAGTTTATGAGCTGGGGCTGGCGTGTGCCGTTTGTGCTGTCGGCGGTGCTGGTAATTATTGGCCTTTACGTGCGCGTGTCGCTGCATGAAAGTCCGGTATTCGCTAAAGTGCAGAAAGAGAAAAAGCAGGTACGCATTCCCATCGGTACGCTGCTGAGCAAGCATCTGGGTGCAACGATCCTTGGCACCTTTATCATGCTGGCGACCTACACGCTGTTTTATATTATGACCGTTTATTCAATGAGCTATGGCACCGCGCCGGTTCCAGCCGGTCTCGGCTTTTCACGCAACAGCCTGTTGTGGATGCTGATGGTGGCAGTGATCGGTTTTGGCGTGATGGTACCCATTGCCGGTCTTCTGGCTGACCGCTATGGTCGCCGTAAAACCATGATCGTGATTACGTTGGGGATTCTGGTTTTTGCGCTGCTGTTCCCGTCGCTGATGGCATCTGGCAGCCAGACGATGATGATGGTGTTTCTGCTGCTCGGCCTGAGCATTATGGGCCTGACTTTTGGCCCGATGGGCGCGCTGCTGCCGGAGCTGTTCCCCACAGAGGTGCGTTATACCGGCGCGTCATTTTCATACAATCTGTCGTCGATTCTCGGCGCATCGGTAGCACCTTATATCGCCGCCTGGCTTAACGCTAATTACGGCCTGTTTGCCGTCGGTCTCTATCTGGCGGCAATGGCATTGCTCACGCTCATTGCGCTAATCGCCTGTAAAGAGACGCGCCATCAAACGCTATATGAGGCGTAACCAAAAGCGGTAATAAAAAAGGCGTCTAAATGACGCCTTTTTTACGTTGCGCGTTACTTCTGCTCCTTCATTTGCTGTAAGACATTCACGCACTGATTGTCTTCATTATCGCTGGGGGAAATCAGCGCCAGTAGCGCTGCTGCCGGAGTCAGTACCGTGCCTAACGCTACTGCCGCCGCGCCGCGCGCCAGCAGCGGGCCTTTTTTCACGCCTGCATCCGGGTTTTTAAAGGTACCGCGCACGTATAGCGGCGAGCGCAGAGTAACAATACGTACGCCTTTGCTTTCCGGATTGATAGAGAGATCCATGCGCTCATTGGCAAAGTTAACGTTACCGGAAAGGTAAACCACGGCATTCGTGGTATCAAAAACAAACAGCCGCGACGAGGCAACGCCGTTACGCACCTCCAGATTGGCGGCTGCACAGTTGATACGCACTTCTTCATCGCCAAACAGCTTGCCCACCACGTAGTTACCCACGTTCAGACCAATAATCTCCATCAGGCTACGGCTGATCACGCCCTCGTTCATCAGCAGCTTCATATCGCCATCGCTGGTAGCCAACAGATCCGCTACGGAATTGCCGGTGCCGCTTAACTTCGCATCGCCATTCAACTCACCCATACTGCTACGCATCGCCTCTACGTCCGGTAAAAGCTGGCGCAGATGCAACCGACGAGCATGCAGGTCAGCCCGGCCACGCATGGGCGTTCGGCTACCTTCCAGACGAATAGTTGAATTGATAGAGCCGCCCGCAATGCCAAAGCGCAGCGGATCCAACAGCAGATCGCCATCTTTTAGCTGTAAATGGGTATAAAGATCGCTTAACGGTAGCGAATTACTGTGCTCGATACGCTTGCCGCTGAATTTCACATCAGCATCCATTACGTCCCAGTTTTTAGTATCGAAACGATCATGCGGCAGCACACGATCGGCAGGTTGATTGCTGCTGTCGCTACCTTTTGCTTTTGTACGCTTGCTGCTGTCGCTGTCTTTGCCAGAATCCACGCCAATCAGCGGCCCTAAATCCGCCATGCGTAGCTGGCGAGACTCTACTTCCCCGCTCAGCTTCGGTCGCGGTTTGCCCTGCGTATAGGTCAGCGTGCCGTGAACATCGCTATCGCCGATATGACCATTGAAATTCTCGTAATGGTAAACGGTAGCGCCCTTTTCACGGAATTTTACTTTCAGATGACCATCGGTCTCATATGGCGGGGTATCCGGCAGCAGTACGCCGGTTAAATCGTAAAGGTTAGCCAGCGTATCGCCGGAAAAACGCACGCGCAGATCCAGCCCGCCCAGATTAAGCGGATCCTGCAGGCTGCCGGTAATCCCGACGCGCGTCGAGCCATTGCGTACCTCAGCCTGCACCGGGAAAGGCGTCGTTTTGCTGCGCAACGACAGCATGCCGCCCAGCTTACCGCTTCCCTCAAGCTGCTGATCGTTCCAGGTGCCGCTGGCGCGCCAGCCAAAGATGAAATCCGCTGCGCCCTTCTGCTTATCATCGCCGCCAGCAATCTGGCTATAAGCCACCGGCTTGCCCAGCGGATCCACTTCCATTTTCACATTGGCTTTATTAATCGCATCGCGCCAGGCGATATGCGCCCGATCAAACACAATATTATCCAGGCGAAAAGACCAGGCGGAAGGCTGCTGCTCCGTCTCTGGCTGGTCGCTGCTGGCGAGTTCAAAGGTCCAGTTGTTCTTTTTATCGGCGGTTTGGATCAGGCGGGCGTTTGGCTGCTGAAGCTTGATCCAGGGAATAAAAATCTCTTTGTGCAGCAGCGCCAGCGGTGAAATTGTCGCGTCGGCACGCTGTAAGTGCACCATTGTGACGTCAGGAATATCGGGCGGATTGCCCAGAACAATATCTTCGGCATGTATTTGCGGCCAGGGCACCCAACGACGCCAGCCCGGCTCATCGCGGTTGCGCACCCAGTTAACGCCAAGGTCGCCGCGAATCGCGAAAGGTCGGTTCAGCTCCGTAGAGACTTTCTGGTTGATGGTTGGCTTCAGGCGATTCCAGTCGAAGGTTGCGATTACAACCACAATCACCACAACCAGCAAACAAAAAATCCCAATAACCCAGCTGGTAACTTTTCCTGTGCGTGACATCTCCATCTCCTTACCTGCAATCTATCTGGTAAAGATAGTAGAGAGGAGACAAATCAGCATCCGGCAAGCTGAAACGGCAGATTAACCAGTTCATCAAAAGGCTGCGGACGCGCAAAGAAATAGCCCTGCGCAGCGAAAGCGGGCGAATTGCGCACCTGCTCCCACTCTTCGGCCGTCTCCACTCCTTCGACAATCACCCCTTTACAGTAGCGATTAATCAGCGCCAGCAGTGATGTAAACAGGCAGCGGCCCTCTTCGCTGTTACGCAACAGAATAAACAGCTCGCGTGCCAGCTTGATGTAATCGTAGCTTAGCTCTGTCAGCGCAGAAAAGTTCGCCATGCCGGAGCCAAAGTCGTCCAGCCACAGCGCGCCCAGTTCCGGCATCTGCACCACCATCTCTTCCTGCGGCAGAACATGATGCTCAACCAGCTCAAAGCGAACCCAGGGCAGGCGGGCAATCAGCGCACGCAGCGGCGCGTGATGCTGAATCGCCAGTAGCGCCGGCCCGTCGATATTCACCGACGCAACACATCCGGCATCTTCGAAAAAGCGTTCCCGCTGGCTTAGCAGCTCCAGCTGTTCCTGAATAACATATAAGCGTTGGGGAATATCCAGTGCAGCAAAATAGCGTTCCGGCGACAGTTTCTGACCCGGCGCAGACGCATGCGACACCGCCGTCAGTAGCTCAATTGCCATCAGGCGGCCCGTAACCTGATAAATCGGTTGGAAGGTGTAAAAACGCTGGCATCCCAGCCAATAGTGCCGCTGTTCTTGATGTTGTTGCATGACAATTGAGGAAGGAAGCCGATGACTTATTTTATTCATCATCATGATTTTTATCCTGATAGTCAGGCCCTGTTCCTGAGTCAATCGCAGCATACTGGTAAAGTTTTCGGAGCCAGCGCTGCGTTGAAGGCAGCTACTTTAACAGCAAGAAACCTTTTCAATCGTAACAATAACATGGTGATTTATTGCTTTATCGCTGCTTATATCAGCAAATTAACAACTTAAGTTAAATTAAAACGCTGTTTTAAAATATTGACTCACCGCCGCGCTCGGTGGAGACTAAAGCCTTTTATTACGGGGGTGATTATGATGGCAGGGAAAAAAATAGCGGTAATCGGCGAGTGCATGATCGAACTTTCATCACAGGGAGAGGCGCTGAAGCGAGGCTTTGGCGGCGATACGCTGAACACCGCCGTCTATATTGCACGTCAAACGCAGGCTGATCAGCTGACGGTCGAGTACATTACCGCACTGGGCAACGATAATTTCAGCAGTGAAATGCTTGCCGCATGGCAGCAGGAAGGCGTGCAGACCGGGCTGGTTCAGCGCCTGGATAACCGCTTGCCTGGCCTGTACGTGATTGAAACTGATGCGCACGGCGAACGCACCTTTAGCTACTGGCGTAATGAAGCCGCTGCGCGTTTCTGGCTGCAAAGCCCACAGGCAGAGGCGATTTGCCAGCAGCTGGCGCAATTCGATTATCTCTATCTCAGCGGCATCAGCCTGGCGATTCTGTCAGCAGAAGATCGGCAGCGGCTGATGACACTGCTCTCTGCCTGTCGCGCTAACGGCGGCAAAGTCATCTTTGATAACAACTATCGACCACGCCTTTGGGCAAGCCGCGAGGCGGCGCAGCAGGCCTATCAGGCCATGCTCAGCTGCACCGATATCGCTTTTCTGACGCTGGATGATGAAACCGCGCTATGGGATGAAGCGCCTGTAGAGCAGGTGATTGCCCGCACTCGCGCCGCCGGCGTAAGCGAAATCGTTATCAAGCGCGGCGCGGATGCCTGTCTGGTGGCGCTGAACGATGAGCCGCTGCTGGAAGTACCGGCCATCCGGCTGGAAAAAGAAAAAATTATCGATACCACCGCAGCGGGCGACTCCTTTAGCGCAGGCTATCTGGCGGTGCGGCTGTGCGGAGGCAGCGCGCAGGAAGCGGCGCAGCGTGGTCACCTGACTGCCAGCACGGTTATCCAGCATCGCGGCGCAATTATTCCGCTTAATGCTATGCCGCGCTAAAAGCGGCGCTTATGCTGTAGGCTCCGCTATCGCTCAGGAGAGTAAGCAATGCTTAAGGTTTGGGGACGTAAAACTTCATCGAATGTACAGACTGTGATGTGGTGTATTGGCGAGATGGGGTTGCCTTACCAGCGCATCGACATCGGACACAAATATGGCGGTAACCATACATCAGAGTTTTTGGCGATGAACCCCAACGGCCTGGTGCCGGTGCTGCGTGATGGCGACAGCCAGCCGCTGTTTGAATCCGCCGCCATTGTCCGTTACCTCGCCAGCCGCTATGGCGATGATGCGTTCTGGCCACAGGACGCACTGGCGAGAGCGGCGATTGATGTCTGGGCGGAATGGGCGAAATCTAACGTTTATGTCAGCTTTATGCGCCCGATATTCTGGCCGGTTTTTGTCGTCGCCCCGCAGGAACGGGATGAGCAGGCGATTGCCGCTGCGCTGGATAATCTAACGAAACTATTAAAGATTACCGACCAGCGGCTGGCGCAGCACGATTATCTGGCGGGCGATCGGCTTACGGTAGCGGATATCCTGTTTGGCACACTGCTTTACCGCTATTACACGTTGGAAATAGAGCGTCCCGCGTTGCCTGCACTGGAAAATTATTATCAGCGCTTAACGCAGCGTCCGGCCTATCAGGAGCATGTGATGGTGCCCTATGCCGAGTTGCGTAACTGGTAGCGCCAGATAAGCGACCTTCTCATCCTCAACCGCTTCCGGTTAACAGCCCCTGCCAGTTATGGGGCTTTTTCCAGGCAGCTTAACGTTTTCTGTTACGCGTTAGCGTCACTGCGACCGCAAAAATAATAACGGCAAGAATCAGAGAGATAATAAAGGTTATATTTACCAGCATATTACCAATCTGCTCTGCGCCAGCCACGCCAGCTATATTTGCTATCCGATATTGAAGATCAACCGAAATAAACTGTGGCACAATAAGATTGAGCATCAGCAGTAAAATGACAAAACCCAATGTCCACACTATCCATTTAATAATTTTCATTAATTTACCCGCACTGTGCCAAAAGCTTTCATACTCGTTCCTGGGATACTAAATGTAGTAGTTTGCAAAAGACTAGCACGCAAATAATGAAAATCTGGAATGTGATTAACTGTTATACATCCTTCACTTAAGCCTCTTGGTCCAACCGGATGTAACCGGAACCGCCCGCGCCTGATGCCATTCTCAAAAGTAAAATCATCTATTTGCCCGTCATCTCGGTATAATGCAAACCATTCATTACGGTCAGTTCCGTAGCCATAGCGCAAAGCCATATCGTATAAAAATCCCATTCGCCCGCCTGACTGACGATTGAGAATATAGTATCGCCCTTTTGGAATCGGACCAATATTCTCCCGCCCTGTCATTGTAGGATTATTTCGACCATATTTCTGGCCAGAGAAAGCAGGGAACTTCCCCACATCTTTACATTCTAATATTGATAAAGGCATACCATTGAGCGTGAAAATGCATTCTATAGCCATAACTACTCCTTGTTATTAATCAAAGCTTTTTGATTAAACCACGTTTACTATCCCGTATAATGATAACGCCATCTAATTTTAAAGATCTTATATTCACTAATAACCTTGCTACATTCCCCCGGAAAAAACCAATAATCTTCTCGCTACATTCTTCTTTAGACAAAAATTATTAATAAACCTAACTATTTTCCCATAAGATAAATTCAACTTTCCCGCGCCAGGCTAATTCTGATTCTGCCGGTTAGCGCACAGTAAATGCTGGACGCGCACGCCCCTTAACGCCAATGATTAATGATGCCCCGCCTTCGTAGTACCTGGCTCCGGCACCTAACATCACGCTAATCAGGACAGGTTATGAAAGCAGATATTTTCAATCTCTGGCCACAAGGCGACGCGCCCGGAGCCAGTCAGTCGACCGCTAAACCGCAAATCATCGATTTAGCCAAAGAATTTGAACCTTACAATCGGGCAGCGTCCAGCGTTCGCTGTCCTGAACTGGCCGTCTGGTATCCGGAAGAATCAAACGGCACCACGCTGCTGGTCGCGCCAGGCGGCAGCTTTGCGCGCATTATGATTGATAGCGAAGGCAGTTCGTTGGCGACGTTCTTCACCGCAATGGGTTATACGCTGGCGGTAATGACCTATCGCCTGCCGGGAGATGGACATCATGAAGGGGCCGATGCGCCGCTGGCTGACGCACAGCGGGCAGTTCGCGTTTTGCGCGATCGTGCCGCGCGCGGCCTTAACGGTAAACGCATTGTGATGCTGGGCTTCTCCGCCGGTGGATACGTTGCCGCCAGCGTGGGTACACGCTTTAGCGAAAAGCTTTATCCACCGCAGGATAACGCAGACAAACTCTCGGCGCGTCCTGATGCGCTGGTGCTGGTCTATCCGGTTATCTCCATGCGCGATGGTCTGGCGCACGCCGAATCGCGTCAGCGGCTGCTTGGCGCATGGCCGGACGATAAAACTCTGGAAGCTTATTCGCTGGAAACCCGCGTGACGCGTGAAACACCACCGGTGCTGCTGATCCATGCCGTTGATGATGAAAGCGTGCCGGTCACCCACAGCATGGCCTTTTTCAGCGCCCTGCGGGAGCAAAAAGTGCCGGTGGAACTGCATTTTTATGAGCGCGGCGGCCACGGCTTTGGGATGCGCAATCTGGCCGATTCGCCGTTAGCCAGCTGGCCAATGCTGGTAACTGAATGGCTGCGGGCGAAAAAAACCGCTACCACCACAGTCTGACAGCGCGCAAAAAAACGCCGGTGAGATTTAACCCTCACCGGCGATGATTTTATGACTGTGGCACCGGAATATCTGACACTTCCGCTTTGCCCTCTTCCGGTATGGCAGCCACCGGAGCCGGCGGCGGGGTCATGATTTTCTGCCAGCTCTCATGCAGCGCTTTGATATTGGCTTCTGGTTCGCCCTGCGGCTGCATCAGCGCCATCGTCAGCTCCTGCGACAGCTGTTGACGCAGCTCCTGGTTCAGCGCAGTCAGCGTCAGGCTATTCAGGAAATCCTGCCGGTATTTTTGATACTGCTCCGGCGCAATATCCACTACCGCGTTTTGCTGCGAGCGTAAACGCTGGCTCATCAATACATCGGTATCGGTACGCGCATAAGTGGCGAACAATTTATTCAGCTCGGTGGTTTTCTGCGCCATCAGCGCGTCAAACTCCGACTGCGGCAGGCCATTATCACGCACGTTAGCCAGCTCGTGAGCAATCAGGGTCATATTCTTCTCCAGCGTTTCTGCGCTGGAATCCATGCTGATCGCACACTGCGCCCGCTGGTAAAGCACGCGGCAGTCAAAGCCCACCTGAACGCCCTGCGCTTTGCTGTCGCTTAATACGCGCTGGACATGCCAGAACAGCGCTTCACGCGCCAGATCGCTCTGCCAGTAGCGGATAAGATTTTGCGAATCACGGATGGGCTGCCAGGGCATATCCCAGATTAGCGACAGACGATCCTGCTTCAGGCTGGGATTCACCAGAGTAACCGGCTGCGGCGGCAATGGAGCAAGCGTCGGCATCGGTGCTGGCGTATCACGCTTGCCTGTTAACGGCGAGAAGGCTTTATTAATCTGCTCGCTAAGGGCGCGGCTATCAACATTGCCAACAACAAAGAGCGTCATGGCATCGGGCGTATACCATTGCTTATAGAAGCTGCCAAGCTGATTGATATCAACCGGTGCTTTGGGCTGCTCGGCGGGATCGTGCCCCAACAGCGTGGAACCTTTCAGCCGGTAACGCCACCAGACGTCACGTGGATTAAGCGGCCAGCTGGCGATGGGATCGTCAGCGCCAAGCGCGGTGTTTACCACCTGCTCATTGATCGACATTTTGCCTGCCGTGGCAGAAAGCCAGCTTAACGCCTCCTTCAACAGTTCCGGGCGGTTATTTGGCAGGCTGAGATTGTATAACGTGAATTCATAGGATGTAACGGCTGGCGGCAACGGACGATCGGGGTCCATTCCCTGCTGCCAGAGCGAGCGCTGCTGCGCTGGATCAAGCTCGGTATTATGGACCATCGCCAGGCGAGGCAGCAGATGACTAAAGCCGGTTTGCTGGGCATTTTCCATCAGCGATCCGGTATTCACTATCAGGCGAACTTCCACACGATCGTTGGGACGCTGCGGCGTGCTGAGCAGCTGCCATTTAAAACCGTTATCTAATTTGCCCTGCTGCCAGGCGGGATCGGGTTGTAGTGTTTCAGCCTGCAATGTGCCGCTGACGGCCGCCAGCAACAACCCACCAACCAAAAGACGCATTCTGGTGCCCTGCATGTGAACCCCTACTCAATTACCAACTTAATCTTCATTGATGACGCACGATAGTCTGACGCTATCTTCCTGTTGATAACGCACAGCGGGCGCACCGGCAGTTAGACCACGCAAAAACGAGGTTGTCACACAACGACGTGAAATAAAATGAACGTTAACCGTGCCAGGCCATCTCCGGTGCCATGAGCTGACACAGTCTGTGTGGGCTTTATTATGCAAATGCCTGCTGCAAGGGCAAGTCACAGCGGGCACAGATAAAGGTTTTTTATGATTATTTATAGATTTAGCGCGTTTGTAGCACCGCAGGCGTTCATAAGCTGTACAACTCATGACGCCATATGCGGCGGTTACCCAATAAAAAAGGACGCGGCCTGATTGCCAGGCGGCGTCCTCATGCACGTTAGCGCAGGGCGATGCGCTTTATATCAGGCGTTAGACCGACGTTTCCGGCAGTTTTTTCGCCTTTTTCGCTGATGACAGCTGATCGTGCAGCTGCTTTTCATCCAGCTGATCGACCCATTTCGCCACTACGATTGTCGCCACCCCGTTACCGACCAGGTTGGTTAACGCCCGTGCTTCGGACATAAAACGGTCGATGCCCAGAATCAGCGCCAGTCCGGCGACCGGCAAATGGCCTACCGCAGAGAGCGTTGCGGCCAGCACGATAAAGCCGCTGCCGGTAACGCCCGCCGCGCCTTTCGAGGAGAGCAAAAGTACGACCAGCAGCGTGATCTGATGGAAAATATCCATATGACTGTTGGTGGCCTGGGCGATAAATACTGCGGCCATCGTCAGATAGATTGAGGTGCCGTCAAGGTTAAATGAATAGCCCGTAGGAATAACCAGCCCGACCACTGATTTTTTACAGCCCAGCTTTTCCATCTTATCCAGCATGCGCGGCAATGCGGACTCAGAGGAGGAGGTGCCAAGCACAATCAGCAATTCTTCTTTGATATAGGCGATAAATTTAAAGATATTAAAACCGGTAACGCGGGCGATAGTGCCCAGCACCAGCACCACAAACAGAAAGCAGGTAAGGTAGAAGCAGATAATCAGCTGACCCAGCTGCACCAGCGATCCAACGCCATATTTACCGATGGTAAAGGCCATGGCACCGAAAGCGCCAATCGGAGCAAGGCGCATAATCATATTGATGATGCCAAAGATGACTTTCGAGAAGCTCTCAATCACGTTAAAAATCAGCGTGCCTTTATCGCCCAGGCGGTGCAGCGCAAAGCCAAACAGAATAGCGAACAGCAGAACCTGCAGGATATTGCCGCTGGCAAAAGCGCCAATGACGCTGCCGGGGATCACATCCAGCAAGAAGGCCACAATGCCCTGCTGCTCTGCCTGCTGGGCATAAACCGCCACTGCTTTGGCATCCAGCGTAGCGGGATCGACATTCATACCGGCACCCGGCTGGATCACATTTACCACTACCAGGCCGATGATCAGCGCAATCGTGCTGACCACTTCAAAATAGAGCAGCGCCACCGCGCCGGTGCGGCCAACCGCTTTCATGCTTTCCATACCGGCAATACCGGTGACGACCGTACAGAAAATCACCGGCGCGATAATCATTTTGATCAATTTGACGAAAGCATCACCCAGTGGTTTCATCTGGGCACCCAGTTCCGGGTAAAAATGCCCAAGCAGGATACCGACGGCAATCGCGGTTAATACCTGGAAATACAGGCTCTTAAACAGAGAAGTTTTCATAAAAGCGTATCCGTTGACGGCGTGGGGACGAGGCGTTAGCTGTTTTTATCATCAATACATAGCGCGAAAAAATAACACCGCATTAACAAGATTGATATGTTCTGTCACCACCCGAACGGGCCATAATCAAAATTTATGAACTGAAACGCTTCAGTTAAAAGATCTATAACCAGATATTCAGAATTAAATGCTGGGGTTTTGCAGGCCTCGCTATACCCTTCACGCGTTATGAGCGGGAGCGCGGCCCTTTACCACTAGTTTTGAGGAGAGAGTGTTGCCAGCCATTTCTCGAAATCTTTCAGCGACAGCGGCCCGTCAAACAGATAGCCCTGCCCAATGGTAATGCCGCGCGCCAGCAGCCAGTCGCGTTGCGAAGCCGTTTCAACGCCTTCCGCCACCACATCCAGCGCGGTGATTTCCGAGATAGCCGCCACAATCCTGACCATCGTATCGTCATTGGGCAGCGCCGACACAAAACTGCGATCCATTTTTAGCTTGCTGATTGGCAGCGAGCGGAACTGATGCAGATAGCTCAGATTCGCATAGCCGGTGCCGAAATCATCCAGCGCTACCGCCACGCCCACCTCCTGCAGCGCGCCAAGCAGGCTTTTTGCCTGAGCGGTATCGCCAATCTGCGCGGTTTCGGTTAACTCCAGCACCAGACTGCCGTGTTGAATACGGTGGCGCTCTAACAGCTCCTGCAGATGCCAGACAGTGCCCGGTTCGCGTAGCTGCATAGCGGAAATATTTACGCTCAGCGGCAGCTGAATACCACGCTTCTGCCAGGCTGCCAGTACCCGGCACGCCTCTTCCAGCGCCCAGCGCCCAAGCGCGCCGATAACGCCAATTTCCTCAGCATTGGTGATCAGCTCTTCCGGCAGGCTATAGCTGCCGTCTGGCTGGCGCATGCGCAGCAACGCCTCTGCACCGACCAGCTCCCCGCTGGCCATATTAATCTGCGGCTGTAAAAACAGTGCAAACTGCTCCTGCTCCAGCCCCTGCAAAATATCGTGTTCCTGCGTCAGCCGCCGCTGCGCCCGCTCGGTGAGCAACGGATCGAAAAACAGAATCTGATTTTTGCCCTGGTGACGGGCAGACATCATGGCGGAAACCGCGCGCCCCAACAGTTCTGGCGCGTTCATATTGCTGGCGTCGCGCTGAGCAATACCAATGCTGAGCGTCGGGCGTAGCTGCACCTCATGCAGGCTGACCGGCTGATGCAGACGATTCATCAGATTACGTGCCAGACGGTAGGCACGAAACGGGTTGTTCGCCTTTTTTACCAGCAGCGCAAAATCGCTGACGCCAAGCTGACCCAGCACGGTTCGCTCTTCAATAACGCCGCGAATTTTTTCCAGCAGCGTCAAAGTTAGCGTATCGCGCTGCTCTTCCGTCAGCACGCCGTTGGCTTCCAGCAGCGTCTCTATGCGCACCACCATTACGGTAAACGGCCCGCTGTAGACGGCGGCTTTTAAGTGCTGCTCCAGCAGCGCCAGAAACAGCGTGCGGTTGGGAAGGTCGGTTAAAACATAATGCGTGGTCAGGCGGCTCATCTCATCATGCACCGACTCCAGCACCTGCAGGTTACGGTTATAGCTGCGAATTAGCATGCCGATTTCATCGTCATGGTGCAGCTTTGGCAGCGGCAGTTTATGAGTCAGGATATCCTGCGGCGGCAAATCCTGCAGCGCATGAGCAATATCGCGCAGCGGATGGATCACTATCCGGTTAATACACCAGCTGATCGCAATGGAGAGGATCAGCGCCAGCAGCAGATAAGTGGTCAGCATTGTGGCCATGGTGCTGAGGATAAACTGGTACACGCGCCATGAATCGGCCTGCAGCACCAGATAGGCCAGTGGCTTCGGCGAGGCGGCGCTCTCCACCGAATACAGCGGTACGGTGATCTGTACCGGCAGTTCAAACAGCCGGGCAATCAGGCGCGGCACCGCTTTTTCATTCTCAAAATCAGTATGCAACGCCTGAAAAGCATTAGGCAGCACCACTTCGGCGCGTGAAAGAATACCGGCGGGTTTTAAAGATTGCAGGATGCGTTCAGCCTGCGGGATATTGGCACGCAGCACCGCTTCGGACAGTGGCTGACGCACCGTATGCGCGATGTTTTCCATCTGCTGGGCGTAGTCTGTCCTGCGCTGCTGCACAAAATGAAAAAGTTGAATAACGATAAAAATACAGATAGTCACTACCGCAACGCCAGATACCGTTGCCATCTGCTTGATCGTAAGTGACCGACTAACGCGCAAAGCTATTCTCCAGGCCCCGGGAAGCGGGCAATAACGATAAAAGCAACCAGGAGTATATCTCATGGTTGCTGTTTTTTAAGCAATGATGGTGACGGCAGGAAACCGTTTTAGGGTTTTTCCAGGCAGGACGCTACTTGAAGTCAGCGTAAGGAGCTAAAGGCTGCGGCGGCAGGTCGAGGTCGCCTTCCCAACCGCTCAGCGAATAGCGAGCGTAAATCAGACCGTGGCTGGGCGTATAATCTTTCGCCTGCTGAATATCCACCGCCACGCCCAGCGTCCAGTGCGCCGTCAGACGTCGCTCTACCGCCGCACGCAGCGTATAGCCGAAGCCGCTGCCGGAACTTCCTGCGACGGTTTCATTCGCCGTCGTTTCAAAACCAGGATAAACCGGATAGCGCTGCTGCGAATGGGTTTTTGAACGCGACCAGGAAACCGAGCCGCCAACCTCAAATGACCAGTTCTCAGTGCGCTGCCGCCAGTTTAACGGCACCGCCAGGGAAAAATATTGTTGCGGGCTGTAATAGCCTCCCTGCCCAAAAGCATAATCGCTAAGATCCTTTTGGTAATGCCACAGCATGCTGTTCAGGCCAATGGTGGCGCGCCGGTTATCCTCGTTTATCAACTTATAATAGTAGCCTGCCATCAAACGCTCGCGACTGTTATCGGCAACATTTTTACCGGTGATTTGATGCGCACTAAGATCGGCCCAGACGCCATGCGATCCGCCGCGATCGTAGCTCAGACCGACTGCGCCGCCAGTCGCCACCACGCCGCCCCAACTTTTTCCGCCCTGCGGGCTGGGATCGCGCGCGCCGGCATAGGCCAGCAGCGAGCTGGAAATCGGTCGCCGCGAGGCGGTAAAAGTCAGGCCCACATCCTTAACATCGGTGTTCCAGCTGACGCCGCCCACCCAGTTCACAACTTCAAAGCCCATCGGCGACGTGCCGATATCCGCCGACCAGCGATCGTTTTGCCAGCCTGCGCCTACGGCCACCCCTTCCGCACGCTGTTTCAGATTGCCGCTACAGCCTGCGGTGCCGTTATCGGCACAGGTGCCGAACACTTCGGTATGTTGGCCGTTTTCAGTGGAAAACGTGCCTGCCGAAACGTCAACGCGATCGACGCGCACAAAGCTTTTTCCAGCGGCCAGCGGCGTCTCCAGCTGCAACATAGTGGTATGCGCGGTGAGATCGGAAATCCCGCCGGTGCCTTTATTACGCGAATAGTCCTGCTCCAGCTTCAGCGTGGTATCCTGGCGCTGGTAAAGCTCGGCGGCATCGCTGCGAATACCGCGCTTCAGCCAGTCATCGCTCGGGTTATTACGCATTAACCGGGTAAAAGCGAGGTTATCTTTCGGCAGCGTCGGCGTAATGCCACTGGCCACCATCGCCTGCTGATAATCCCGTAAAGCCCGTTCAGGCTGCTGCTCCAGCCGCGCCGCATCGCGAAACACCAGCGCGCTGCCTTGCGAAGGCGCTTCCTGTTGCGCGCGCGGTTTCAACTGCTGATATAGCTGACGCGCACGCGCGGCATCGTCCACGCTTTGCCAGGCATTCGCCAGCCGTCGTCCGACATTAAGGCTCGCCTCCGCCGCTCCGGCAGGCATCGCGTTCAGCGCGCTACGCGCCTCGGCCTTGCGATTCAGCGCCACCAGCGCTTCTATCTGCCCCAGCGCGGCGTCCTGACCGGTTTTATCCTGCGCCAGTACCTGCTGGTAACCTGCCAGCGCCTGCTGCGGATAGCCTTCCGCCAACGCCCAGTCAGCCAGCGTAATATCGCGCCGTGGCGAGGCGGGCAGTTCATTAAGCAGCGCGACCGCCGCGCTATTATTGCCCGCTGCCCGCTGCGCCTCAGCCTGCGCATAAACTTTATTCTGCTGCAGGCGTTCTGCCAGTTCGCGCATATTCTGATCCCAACGCGCCTGCGGCAGGCTGTTAAGCTGGATCAGCGCTTCGTCATCCCGATCGCTGCCGGAGAGATAAAGGCTGTGGGCATAAACTTGCGTGGGATCGGCTGGCAGACGCTGCGCCATGGTGGTCATCAGGCTATCAGCGCGCTGCGGCTCGCCGGTATTAACCAGCGCGTTGGCCAGCCGATAGTTGAGCCAGACATCGTCCGGCGCGTTTTGCTGCGCCGCGCGATATTTTTCCGTCGCCTGTGCCCAGTTGCCCTGCTGGGCCAGCGTATCTGCCTCGGCGCGCAGCATATCGCTACGCAGGCTGTTCAGCGTGCTGCCAAGCGCCCGCTGCTGTTCGCTGCTTAGCCCATTGATAAAGGCGATCGCTTTTTGCGGCGACTGCTGCTGATAAATTGCTGCCAGCCGCCGCACCGCCGTACTGTTGGTGCGATCCATTTTCCATGCCTGATGGAACAGCCGCTCCGCCTCCGCACTGTTTTTACGTGCCAGCGCCACATCGCCTAAACCGACCAGCGCATAGCTATCGCTATTATCCAGCGTGCGCGCCTGCTGATACTGGCGCTCGGCTCCGGCAATATCGCCTTGCGCCAGCGCCTTATCACCGTTTTCGATCGTCAGCCAGTAGCGGTTGGTTTGCAGCAAACTCTGCCACATGCCCACGCTGGTACTTTGCTGACCTGCCTTCAACGCCTGCTCAAAATAGCGGGCAGCGGCGGCACGATTATTGGCACGCGCCTGCGCCTGCCCCATTGCGCCCAACAGCTCGGCGTCGTTTGGGTTTAGCCTCAGTGCCGCCTGCAGGGCCGGTATCGCCTCTGCGCCTGCGCCTTTATCCACCAGCGCCAGCCCGCGCGAACGCAGCTGGAAGGCGGGATCAGCCAACATTTTTTGCCGACGCGCCAGCTCCTGTTCGCCGTTTTCACGCGCCTCGCCGCTGGTAAAGGTTGCCAGATATTGTTGCAACTGCGCCACGCTCTCTGCGGTGACCGGCTGCGCCTGAATATTGCTCAGCCACAGTTCGGCAGCCTGATCGCGTCCGGCCGGATTCGCCGCCAGCGTTTTCAGCTTTTCGGTCGCCTGGGTGGAGTTATTATTCTGGTACTGTAGCCGCGCCAGCTGCATACGCACGCCGACGTTGCCCGGATAGCGCTGATCCAGCGCCTGCAGATTAGCCAGCGCCACCGACTGCTGGCCGTCGATACGGGAGACCAGGCTCCAGTACTCCAGCGCCAGGTTCACGTCGGGGAAGGTGCCGTTAAACAGCGTATCCCAGGCCGCCCGCGCCTCCGCTAAACGACCGGAAGTTGCCAGCAAACGCGCCTGCTGCAGCTGCTGACGCCCCTCGGCGTTAATCAGCAGCATGCCGGACTGCGCTTCTTTTGTTGCCCGTGCGTCGGGCGCAATCTGCTTTAACTGCGCCATATACTGCTGCGCTTTACCCTGATCGCCCTGACGTAACGCCAGCCGCAGATGGGCGGCAATCACTTCCGGGTTATCAGGATCGATTTTATCCAGGCGATAAAGCGCCTGCGACACCAACTCATATTTGTTGGTCGCTTCCCCGGTGCGCACCTGTTCCAGCAGCCATTCAACCGGCGACACTTCGCGCGCCGCTTCGACCGCCCAGGCAGGCAAACTGTTGATGCCGAGCATGCCCGGCAGTAAAAGGCTCAGGCAGCTTAATCTGACGTTGCGCATTGCGGATCCCACGCCGGTAGCAGGTCACCCTGCAGGTTGAAACGGTAGCGTTTATCACTCCAGCCACTGCCAAACAGGTTAAGAACGCCACTGTAGTAGGCGTCGCTGCCGGGTGGACTTTGCTCCAGGCGCTGTTGCTGTGCTGTCAGTGCACTTGAGCCTTCCAGGAACGGTAGCAGCGCCGCCGAAAAGCCCACGTTGCCATGATTCGCTGGCTCACCGGTCAGCACATTCACGCGCTCCGGCGGCGCGCCTGATACTTCCGTCAGGCGTGCCATCGGCGCAAAATGCGCCAGCAGCGGCGCTTTGCGCGGATCCTTATCGCTCAGCATGCCGGCCCACAGATAGACCCGGATAGCGTCATAGCTGCCGATCGGCCCTTTTGTTTTATCAGGACGCCAGCCGCTGCCGCTCTGCCAGACATACCAGTCCGGCGCAAAGCCTTTCGGGGCGGTCTGCTGCAACAGACGCAGCGCGTTGCGGTTGATCTCCGGCCAGGGGCCTTTTAACGCGCTAAGACGTGTTAACAGCTGCAGCGGCAGATAGCTGGGATTAATCATCCAGCTATCCGACTGGATAAAACCTGCTTTGCCCGGCATCAGCATCAGGCCAAAGCCTTTCAGAGTGGCGACTTCCTCTTTCGCAACCCGGTTTAACAACAGCGTGCCGGTGACCTGATAGCTGCGGCTGTGCCATAACTGGCTTGCCTGCAACAGCGTCCAGCCGATCCACACATCGGCGTCGGAAGCGGGATTCTCATCCAGCACCTGCCATTTACCGCTTTTACTCTCCTGCCCCCACAGCCAGGCAGGTAAACGCTGCGTCAGATCGCCCGCCGCCAGGTTGTTTTCCGTCCAGCGCAGCAGCAGATCGAACGTTGGCCGATCGTTGGCCACCAGCGCGAAAAACAGCGCGTAGCTCTGTCCTTCAGAGGTGGTGATATTTTTCCCCTCCCAGGGATCGATCACCCGTCCCTGATCGCTGATGTAGTAGTGTTTAAACTGCTCCCACTCCGGCCAGGTGGCGCATTCCGCACTGGCGCGCCCTGCGGCCAGTAACATCAGCGCCAGCATTGTGTAACGCAGTATTAGCGCAATCACTCATCATCCTCATTACCCAGTCGACGACGCGTCACCAGCCGCATCAGCCGCCAAACCATCAGGGCCACCAACAGTACGACAACCACCGCAAACAGCCCCATCAGCAGCGGATGGGACGCCAGCGCGTGCCAGAGACGTTCCCACCACGGCAGATGCCCGACAAAGTAACTGTCGCCTACGCGCAGGCTGTTAATGCCAGATTCGCGGATAATGGCGGCGGAGCCGTAGATCGCGGCGCGTTTACCGCTATCAAGCAGGGCGTTATTTAACAGCTGGTAAGCGCGTGGGCTGTCCGCCAGCAGCGCCACGACGCTGCGCTGATCGTGGAAGGGAGACTGGAAGCCAATGATCGCCGCCATCGGTCCGTCGGAAACAATGGTGGTACGGCTGGCGGCGGTGCGATCGCCTGCCGGCGTATCAACATTATCCAGTACCGCCTGGCGCATCGGCTTATTCACCCAGCTTTTTGCCCGCTCGACCAGCAGATTTATGCGGCTATCTTCGCGTAAATCATCAGGTACTGTGCCAATCAGCAAGATATCTGCATCCGTTGATTTGGCTTTTGACCAGTCGTCGCTGATCTGCACGTTTAGCGCCGGAAAACCGGTTTGCGCGCCGATATTGCCTACGGCATTCAGCAGAGCGCTTACCTGTTCAGCCTGCGGCTGGGCGTTCACCAGAACCAGCGTCTGCGATAAATCGGCCATGCGGCTGAACGGGAAACCAGCGTTGGCGAAAGCACGCAGCGAAGGCATCGCGATATAGTGACGATAGCCGGAGAGATCGATAGTGGAATTACCATCCACTACCACATGATTCGTTACCGGCGACACCGTCTCACAGCGTCCATCGCTGCTGCCGCCGATCACGGTGGCAGCGTAATCGAAATCGAAACGCAGCTGGTTAATCACTCCCAGACGCAGCGCCGGAATAGTGAGCGAAGTGCCGTTATCCTGTAATCCCTGAATCAGCGGAATATGCAGCAGCTGTTTGCCGCTATCGTCTTTTACCTGCAGCGGGTAATCCTGCATAAACTGGTTATTCAGGTTAACCGCCAGCCGCGAGCCGTCGTTTTGCAACGGCGAGGTGTAACGGTAGGCCAGATCCATTTTGATACCGCGCGCACGCACCAGAAACAGGTCCGGCGGCAGGTTTAGCGTCAGGCTAATCGGAGAGGGCTGAATGCCGTCTGCCTGCAGCTGGTTTTCATACTGTTGCAGCTCAGAGAACCGGGTGGCGCGATCGGTACGCACCCAGTTTGGCGCATCATAAGGCTGGCGAGCCGTCAGCTGTTTCACCTGTTCAACGGTAGCGGACTGACCGCGCAGCAGCACATCGCCCTGGGCGATACCTTTTACCGCCGTGAGCAGATCCTCATTGTTGCGCCCCAGAACCAGCAGCATCTTCTGATAGGGGTTGTCGGGCTGACTGATGATTTCCACGGTGGGTTTATCAACTGCCGGATAATCCTTCAGGAAGTCGGGCCGGTGCGCGTTGGTGGCGAAAACCACCGCATGCTGCTGTTGCGGCAGCTGATTATAGAGCACCGGAAATGACTGGCCGCGCCACTGCGCCCGTACCCCAAACCATGAGGCGAGCAGCGCCGCCGCGTGTTGCTCATCAGAATTCGGCGCGCTGGCAAATATCATTGGCAGCTGCAACGGACGATTATCACGGCTGTCGAAAAAAGGTTCCGGGAAGTCAGAAAGGTCGTTTTTCAGCGGCAGTTTTTGCAGCGTTAAATCGAGCCGACTCTCTTTACCAATATCGAGCCAGATGGCGCTGTTGGCAGGATTTTCACAGATGTTGGTGTAATGCCCGACCAGCTCGAAGCGCACACGGTTAAAATCGCTGATGAAGCGTGGATCGATGTTAACTGTCGTCTGGCTCTCTTTACCCAGCTGTTCCGGCGTGATGGTTACCAGCCCCACCAGCTCATCATTCAGGTAAATCTTGAAATGCGATAAGGTTGGCAGCATCGCCGGTGAAGGGCGCCAGGTCAGATGCAGCACCGCCTGCGTTACCAGTTCATCGCTGCGTACGCCAAACTCGATTTGTCCATCCGTACGGATGCCCCGTAGCGCCAAACTGCCCGGCGGCGGCGCAACGTTAGTGAACTTTAACTCACTGTTACGCACCGGCGCACCGGCAACTGACGGCGTAACAACCGTGGCCACGGGCTGAGCGTCAGCGGGTTGCGCATCGGCAGGCTGAATCTGAGCGGGCGCAGCAGCTTCCTCTACCTGAGCAATACCCATCGCCTGCTGCGCAGGATGGGGTTCAGGGGCAGCATGGGCTAGCGGGAGCAGCCCCATCAGCATTGCGGTAAACCAGCTTATTTTTCTCGTCATTGTCACATCATCAGTTGAGTCATTGTTTCACACCGGCAACGCCTGCCGTTGCGCTTCCTACGCCTTTGGGAAAAAACGACGCCAGCCAGGAAAGGAAGGCAGTCAGCATTAAGAACAACTGGCGTAATCGCGCCGGCCCATACTCAGCCAGGCGGATATAGCCTTTAAAGCCCAAAATCATTATGTCGGTCAGGCTTTGAATCGGTTTATCTTCCGGGAAGCCGTCCTGCCACAGCGCCCAGGTATCAGCGCGGGCAAAGGTACACTGGATAAATTCAATATGTTCCGCCGTGGAAAGGTTAGTCAGACGGATACCGGCCCGGCGGCCAAATACGCGCTGCACCTTTGCCGGGAAGCTAAACTCCTGCTGACCACGTCGCAGCAGCAGAGAGATCTCTTCGCCATCTTTCAGCGCATCCGTTTCGCGCAGTTCGACGCCTACGCCGCCGTCCGAATAGTCGCGCAGCGTACAGGGCAGCATATGACCATCCTGACGGGCAATCGCAGCGGGCATCGCCATCTCCACGCGATGCGCCTCACGAATCTGACGCGCTTCGACCGAAACAGCCACCGCCCCGCCAAGAATAATCATGTTGTAGAACACCCACAGCAGGCTGACCAGTACCGTCAATACCTCATTTTCCGGGCCGTAAGCGATACGCCAGACCGCCATGAAAACGCCTGCCAGATTAAGCAGCACCAGAGCCATATAAGGCTTGGTAATCACCCAGTCGAGATGCTGTTCTTCCACCAGGCCGCCCTTCGCCGTCACGTTAAATTTGCCCTTGTGCGGATTAAACAGCGCCACGGTGGTGGGCCGGGCAATGTACCAGGCCAGCACCGTTTCATAGACCTCACTCCAGAAAGAGTGACGGTAGCGGCCCTGAATGCGCGAGTTGGTCAGGCTGGTATGCAGCATATGCGGCAGCACATAAATGGCGATCGCTAATGCCGGGGCAAAAATGATATAGGCATGCGCCAGCAGGAAGGCGAGCGGCGCCAGCAAAAAAATCAGGCGCGGAATGCCCGACAGGAAGTGCAGCATGGCGTTGGCATAGCAAAGTCGCTGTACCAGCTTCAGGCCACGGCCCATGAGGGGGTTATCGAGACGGAAAATTTGCACCATGCCGCGTGCCCAGCGAATACGCTGACCGATATGCGCAGAAAGACTTTCCGTTGCCAGGCCAGCCGCCTGGGGGATGCGTATATAGGCGGAAGTATGGCCGCGACGATGTAAACGCAGCGAGGTGTGCGCATCTTCCGTCACGGTTTCTACCGCGATGCCGCCGATCTCATCCAGCGCGCTGCGGCGCAATACCGCACAGGAGCCGCAAAAGAAAGTGGCGTCCCAGGTATCGTTGCCATCCTGTACCAGACCATAAAACAGCGTGCCCTCGTTCGGCGTGCGACGAAAACGGCCCAGGTTGCGCTCAAAAGGATCGGGAGAGAAAAAGTGATGCGGCGTTTGCAGCATCGCCAGCTTTTTATCTTTGATAAACCAGCCCAGCGTCATTTGCAGGAAAGAGCGCGTCGGCACATGGTCACAGTCAAAAATAGTGACAAATTCGCTCTGACATTCGGTACGCAGCGCATTATTGATATTGCCCGCCTTGGCGTGCTCATGCGTCGGGCGCGCCACATAACGCACGCCAACGCTGGCCGCAAAATCGCGAAACTCCTGGCGGTTACCGTCATCAAGAATGTAGATATTGACCTTATCTTTCGGCCAGTCGATGCCCAGCGCGGCGTAAATTGTGGGTTTTACCACACTCATCGGCTCGTTATAAGTGGGCACCAGCAGGTCAACTGTTGGCCACAGGCGCGGATCTTCCGGCAGCGAGACCGGCTGACGATGCAGCGGCCACAGCGTCTGGAAATAGCCCAGCACCAGCACCACCCAGGCGTAAGTTTCCGCGCCGATAAGCAGCAGACCGAACGTCAGGCTGAGCGGATCGTCCCAGTTCAGCGTGGAGGTATAACGCCACCAGAGATAGCGGCAGGAAACCGTCAGCGACAGCACGATCAGCATCATGGTCGCCAGCCGACCCGGCACACGGCGCACCACCATCGCCAGCCCCCACAGCATCGCCACAAAGATAAACTGTGTAAACAGATCAAGCGGCTGAGAGATACAGAGCAGCGCCAGCAGGGCAGCAGCAATGCTCGATAAAACAAAGACTAATTTGCGCAGCGCTGGCGGCAAGCGGCTGAGCCGCTGTTCCAGCCGATCGCCATGTTGAATACGCTGCGGCAGGCGATCAAGCCACTGATGAAAGCCCTGACGCCAGCTGAACAGGTGGCGAAACGCGTTAAACCTTTTGCGTTGACTAACAGCGCTGCCATCCTGCGGCAGGAAAAGCAACAACCACAGGCTCTGTGTAAAAAAGCGCACGATGTCCAGCGGGCGCGGGCGCTCCGGGGAAATATGCGGGTAGAGCGTGCGGCGCTGCGCAATAATCCGCTGCCAGCCAGCGCTTTCAAAACGCAGCAGCGACCAGCCCAGCACCAGCCAGAAGCAGTGAATGCTGGCCGCCAGCCTTGAGGTGCCAGCCTGAAGATAGCCGTTATAACGCGCGCTCAGTGCCTGCCAGGCTGGCGCCGCAATTAGCCAGCGTAACGGATTCATACGCTCTCCTCGCGGATATGCAGCATTAGCCAGCTCGCCAGCGTGGTGATCTCTTCGCTGGCCAGCGCCAGCGGCCGGTATTCTCCCAGCGGCTGTTTATTCAGCAGTGCTTCAAACAGCGCTTCATCACGATGGATCATCAGCGGAATCAGATTGCGCAGCGTGCTGATCCACAGCTGATGCAGATCCTGCTGAACTTTGCTGTTGGCGTTAAACTGGTTGAGCAGATAAAGCGGCTGCAGCTCATCAACGGGCTGATGCAGCCGCAAATGAACGTTGCCGTCGGCTACCAGCAGCTGAATCAGCTGATTAGCCTGGGCATAAACCGGCTGCAGCCAGGGCTGCTCGCCGCCCGGCAAATCGAGTAAAACCCAGCGGTAATGGGTTTTTAACGCGGCAAGGTAAGGCAGCCATGCATGTACGAACGGCGCTGGATCGGTGTAAAAGCGTGTGCGTTCTGCGCAGGTTAGCTGGCCAAACGGGATAAAGTCAGGGCCGTTGGGGTAGCGTAACGCCACATGCTGTGGGTCTTCACCGTCCAGCATGGCGCGCATCCAGCCGCGAGTCTCGCTCTGCGGCGTATTAAAATGCTGGCGCAGCTGATTGCTGGGCGACCAGTCCATCACGATGGTCGGCTCGCCCAGCTGCTGTAACGCCCAGGCCAGAGCCGCCGTCACGGAAGTGGTGCCCGCGCCTCCCCGCACGCCCTGTAGCGCTAAGACCGGCATGCATTTTCCTTTTGTTGCGCGGATAGCTCATTTAATAATGGCCAGCGTGCAAGAATAGACGCCAGTCGTTCTTCACGCGCAATATCAACATAGCGAAATGCAGAAAAAGAAAAAGCTTCGCCAAGCTTACTAATGTCATCATTTAGCCTGAAATTGTCAGACATAACAGAAATTTCTTGCGGTTTTTTCATTTACCTTGCCATTTAGAAAGACATTGAATAGCGTTGAGTTTCCTTACCCACAGTAAGGATAAAGACATAAGCGTATGAGCTGGCACTTTATTATATTTGTTTAAATTATCCAGGCGAAATAAATCCCTGTCTATAATAAAATAGCTTCTGTTGAACCAATTTGCGAAACTTCTATGGCACTCTCTTTTACGCTCGGCATTGAGCAGGTTCAGAATGAATTAATAGAAATGCAGCCGCCGGGCTGCTACTGGCTTACCGTTAACCGGCCTGATGATGCCCGGTTGCTGGCGCGTCAGGTTATTGGCGCTCAGCAGGCGCTGACGCTAATTAGCGCTGGTGAAAAGCCGCAATCATTACTGGAACCCGCGCTGCCCAATGGGCCAGAGCGTATTCCTTTTTATTCTTTGCCGGAAAAACGTCGTGCGCTGTTAGATTTACCGGAAGATTTAGCCCGCACGCTTTCAGCGAAGCCGCGATTGATATTATTTTTCACTAATTTTTCTTTCATAGAAAAACTATCACCTGTGGAATTAATCGCATGGATAAAAAAAATCAACCGTACACTGGCCGCTCGGGATTGCTGCCTGTTAATTATTACTTCCGGCTCCGGTGTAAATAGTTTACGACAGACTTTACTGAGCACCTTTCGGCAATTAAACGGCCTGGCGCATCTGGAATATCAGCAGGACAGCTGGAATTACCGTGTTAGCTGGTGGTGTCACGATCAACGTTTGATGGCGGATCGGGCGCTACGCTTAACCGCACGTGACGCCGGCTTTGCGGCAATGCGTGAAAATGACCAGAATACGCCGTTGACGCTGAATGATGAAGCCATCTGTATTGCAGAACGCCAGGTTCTGGAGGGCGCGCCGCCCCTCTCCAGCCACTGGCAGCTGTTTGACAGTAACGATATGGTTGCCTCACGCGCCCAGCAGGCGGATTCCGCTACGGTGATTTTCTCGCTAAATCATAACGAGGAGATCCGCATACTCTCGCAGCATATCCACACTCTGCGGCGCATGCGCGGAGCCGCGCTGAAGATTATGGTGCGTGAAATGCAAACCAGCCTGCGTTACAGCGATGAGCGGCTGCTGCTGGCCTGCGGCGTTAACGCCATCGTGCCCTTTGGCGCACCGATGTCGCGCTTTTTGACCACGCTGGAAAGCCTTCAGGGACAGCGTTATAACCGCCATGTGCCTGCCAATCTTGATGCACTGTTGCAGTCGCTACAGCCGCTGCAGCAGCGCGGATTTCTATCGCTGGATACCTTTTGCCAGTCGGTTACGCAGCTGGTCAGCAATACGCTACTGCCGGAAAATGGCAAAGGGCTGCTGGTGGCATTGCGCCCGGTGCCTGAGTTAAGACCTGAGCAAGCGCTCACATTGTGTAAGCCGCGTCGTTATGGCGATCTGGTAACGGTACGCGGCGATCGACTCTATCTGTTTCTCTCCTCATGCCGCTATAACGATCTTGATACCGCGCTGAAGTTTATTTTCCGTCTGCCGCACGATGAGCTGTTTTCCAACCGTCTGGTCTGGTTTGAAGATTTACAGATCCTTTCTGAAGTCAGGCAGATGAAAACGCTGGTGCCGGAGGCGTGGAAAGATATGCCGCCAGCGACGAAGGTGGCGCTGCCGGAAGTAACGCCGCCGCAGCCGGTTGAACGTCAGACACCGCAGCCGGTGGTACTCAGCTTTAATAGATCGGGGGTTGTGCGCGAATGACACTTATTGATGGCGTGCAGATTTCAATTCTGCTGGTGCTGATCGCGCTGCTGCTGAGACCACTGTATACCCGTTGGCTTCCCGCCCGCTGGCGCAGCGTCACGCAGCGGCTGTTGTCGCCACGCTCATTAAAATATGAAGGTACCTGGCAACGTCGGCCCAACAAAACGGATAAAGATAAATAATGACTGAGAGTAAAAAGACGCCGTCTTCCACGGCTGCTTTCTGGCGTAGCTGGCGCGGGCTGGGCGGCTGGAATTTCTATTTTTTAATTAAGTTTGCGCTGCTGTGGTTCGGCTATCTTAATTTTCATGCCTTGACGAACCTGGTATTCCTCGCCTGGCTGTTGTTTCCCCTTCCCTCGCTGCGGCTGCACCGTCTGCGTAGCTGGATCTCATTACCGCTCGGCTTTGCGCTGTTCTGGCACGATACCTGGCTCCCCGGCCCGGAAAGCATTATCAGCCAGGGCGGGCAGCTGGCAAGCTTTTCCGGCGCTTATCTGCTTGACCTGGTGAATCGGTTTATTAACTGGCAGATGGTCGGTGCCGCCTTTGTGATGCTGGTGCTGTATCTGTTTATTTCTCAGTGGTTACGGATCACGGTGCTGGTGACGCTGCTGCTGATCTGGATAAACCTCATTAATCTTGCCGGCCCGGCTGTTTCACTGTTGCCAAATAAGGCGGCCACGCCGGATGTGGTGTTGAACAATAAAACACCAGCCAATAACGCCGCTGCGGATAAAAACGCGCTGGATGAATCCGCCCCGCCGACCAGCGCCAACCTGACCGCTTATCTGAACCGCTTTTATCAAACGGAGAAACAGCGCGTTACGCAATTCCCGGCTGCGCTGTCGCCTGACTCGCAGCCGTTTGACATCCTGATTATTAATATCTGTTCGCTCGCCTGGTCAGATATTGATGCGGTTCAGCTGCGTGACCATCCGCTGTGGAAGCATTTTGATATTCTGTTCAGCAATTACAACTCGGCAACCGGCTACAGCGGCCCGGCCGGTATTCGACTGCTGCGCGCCAGCTGCGGTCAGACTTCCCATAGCGATCTTTATAAACCTGCGGATCGGCAGTGCTACCTGTTTGATAACCTGGCAAAGCTGGGCTTTAAAGAACAGTTAATGATGGACCATAGCGGCGTATTCGGTAATTACCTGAAGGAGCTGCGTGTGGATGGCGATCTTCAGGCACCGTTAATGTCGCAGGCCGGGATTGCGCCGGAACTGACCTCGTTTGACGGTTCGCCGGTTTATAACGATGCGCAGCTGATGCAGCGCTGGCTGGACGATCGTATTCAAAGCAGCGATGCACGCACCGCGACCTTTTACAACCTGATCCCGCTGCATGACGGGACGCGCGCGCTCGGCAGCACCGGCACCGCACCCTATAAGCCGCGTGCGCAGGTATTGTTCGATCAGCTGGATGCTTTCCTGACGAACCTGGAAAAATCGGGACGCCAGGTTCTGGTGATGGTGGTGCCGGAGCATGGGGCCGCCGTGGTAGGCGATAAGATGCAGATGTCCGGTCTGCGTGATATTCCCAGCCCAGGCATTACCCACGTTCCGGTAGGCATTCGTTTTGTCGGCATGAAGGCACCGCATCAGGGACAGGCGTTAACCGTAGATACCCCGACCAGCCTGCTGGCGATTTCTGAACTGATTTCACGCGTGGTTGACGGACAGGTATTTAATGCGGCGAATGTAAATATGTCGGTGCTGACGGAAAATCTGCCGCAGACGCCGGTTGTTTCAGAAAATGATAATGCGATTGTGATGATGTATCAGGGTAAGCCGTGGATACGCCTGAACGGCGGCGACTGGGTGCCCTATCCGCAATAAATCCCGGTTCTGGCGGGCGCGTTATATACCGGCGTCCGCCACGTTTTAACATCGGGAGATAAGAAGTCCGTATCGTTTCACTACGCTGACTGGATCGTTAACCGTCAGCGTACGCTAAATGATGCGGGCTTTTTTAATGGCCGTGAGACTCAGGCAATATCGCCCGGAGCAATTTGCTCGATCAGGCCATCGATAATCAGGATTACCTGCGAGCTGGCCTGCTCCATTTTTTCCAGAAAGTCGGCCATTGCTTTAACATCATTCTGGCAAAATGCGGTTAACGCTGCACGTCCACTGTTATGAACTTCAGCGTGAGGCCGTTCAAGCTGACGAAATTTCTCATTTCCGGCAAACAGCACAAGTCCTTCCCCTTCGTAATACCATTTGCCCAACCGGCATTCATGATGGGTGTTAACTTTGCCTCTCTTATCTTTATTGAACAGCAGGGAATAGACCTGTTGCTTCCAGACAATATGATCAAGTTTCACCGTATTCAGAAATTGTTGCCGGGAAATAAAGCGCATAACGGATTGCATACGCGTTGAACGTTTGATCACCTCTTCTAAGGCTTCGCAGGCTTCATTAACCTCTTGTCTAACAATTACGTGGGCCTTAATTACGGTTGTACAGTTATCAGCAACCTGATCGGCCGACTTTTTAATATCGTTAGTAATTTTTTCTATTTTGGCTGACTGGTTTTTTACCTCTTCCGCAAGGCATTTTACTTCCTTTGAAAGCACAGTAAAACCACGCCCCATGGTGCCCACCCGGGCAGCCTCTATCGCTGAATTGATCGCCAGCAGATCGGTTTGGTTAGCCAGACGGTTAATATCGCTTACGCATTCCCTGATATCCTCTACCGATGCCTGTAGCGCCCGACTGACCTCATTGCCATTTTCAGCATGCTTTTCAAACTCGCACATCTTATCCAACAGCGCATGAATAAAATTTCGTGCCTGTAGGTTCTTTTCATTAAGTTTTTCAATAATTTCCTCCTCTTTTTTCAGCTGATCGCTGGAGGTAAGCAACGAGTTGCGAATAACCTCAACGTTATTAATTCCTGACAGGAGGTTTTGACAAATAATACGTTCATAAAGCGAATTATGATGTGTTGCTATTATTTCTTTTAGCACCATTTCATTTTCATCTACCGGTTTCTTCCTTGACCTAAACAATCCAGCAGTAATTTCCATATTAACCCTTATTATTCATCTATTAATTTGTAGGCGTTACACCTTTTATACCCCGGCCATTTCCTTTTATGAAGTCTTAAGTTCGACCATAAGAACGTTCTTATCATTATGATATCTGGCCTGGTAAGTATAGTGTCTGCTTTGTATAAAAAGGTCATCAAAGCTAAAGAACTTAATTTGAGAGATTTCTTGTAATAGTTAGCGAAATGCATATTAAAGAAGAAATATGTATCTCGCCAGATTAGCTAAGAGGTAACACATCAACGCCTTTTAACTTCATAAAGTTAAACTAAAAAAATTATTATCAATAACGATAATCCTGTTAATTAAATCTAACCCAACAGATGGAAATAAACACAATAAATTATTGAAAGGAATTCAATAAGTTTAGGACGGGATCACCTGTATATAAATACAGTGACATTTCACCCTGTTTTACAAGGAGTAGATGATGGGAAACAACAAAAATGACGGTTTGACTAAAGATAGTATTCCTACCGATGGCGTGATAGGCGGGAATACTATGATTGTCTGGCCGAAAACAAACAAGCCATCTCCTGAGGAGATTTTCAATCAGATTACCAGTACCGGCTTCGATCCGCTTACCGGTAATGGTTGGTTACCTGCTGTTGATGGCATGCAAATCGCTGTTCCGCAACAAATGCGAAAGGAGACGCTGGCCTCCATTACTCAGGTTAAGCAGGGCTATGCCTCACCGCAGGGAGATAGCCTGATGAGCGCGGATTTTTGGGTATTTGAGCCAGCGTACGCCGAACCATCAATGTGGAATTCGGAAGTGCCGGTTATTACTATTGTGCCAGCCAGCGTGATGACGGATGCCTCCCTTCCTGCGGCGGGCTCTTCCCTGCCTAAAAGCGTAGGCGTTAATATGCGCATTCTGGATGAAGTACATGGCGGGAAACAGCACCTTGCCGCCGTCGGGACAAAAAAAGCTTATTTCATATACCGCTAATCCCGGTAAGAGCCACAAAGTATGGCGGTTCGACGGCTTTTTTCTGCGGCATGATGCCTGGGGAATTTAACTTTCTGGAGTTCTACCTCAGCTTTCCGGCCAAAGGAGTAAAAGAGCAGAAACTCCCCTGGAAAACATCAGTCAAGAGTGGAAAATTGCGCCCAGCCGGGGCGACGGTTGGTAGTAATACACATGATTTTATTGCCTGTTTTCCACCGGGCAGTAAGCAGGCACCCCTGTATATTGCTATGACTTGCGTAATTACAGCAGAAAAAGTGCGACAGCGTCAGGCTGCTGAAAACCAGGCGGCGACAGCCAAAGGCACCACTGAAGCAAAAGCCAGGGCGGAAGCTAAAGCGAAAGCTGCCGCTGAAGCAAAAGCCAGAGCACAGGCGGAAGCTAAAGCGAAAGCTGCCGCTGAAGCAAAAGCCAGAGCGCAGGCGGAAGCCAAAGCGAAAACGGCCGCTGAAGCAATGGCCAAAATAGAAGCGGCAATGCCTGCTTCTAATGCCCTTATTCTGGGCGGCCTGCCAGGTACCATAGAATTTACTATTGCGGGCTACGGCACATGGATTGGTTCCTCCGCCACGGCAACCACCATAGCTAAAGAAATCACTATCGGGGGCAGTTACTACATTAATCAGCTTTTCAAAGCGCCTCAGTTAGTTAAAAGCCTGCAAAGCGCGTGGCTTCAGGGTGCCGCAGCGTTGCTTAGTTCATCCAGCCTAAGTGCAGCCGTTATTATTGCAGGGCTCTGGCCAGCAAATGCTGGCAAAGGTAGCGACAAAGTTCCTCTGGCACTTTCGCTGCCGTTAGACGCCTTAACAGGGACAAACCCTCCTCTCCAGCCAGGCGTTAATAGTGTGGAGCTACCGGTGCGCGCCTCGCTGGCAGAGGAACATTACCATCCTGTGCTGAAATTACTAAAAACAGGGGATGGCGGTCTGTCAAAAACGGTACCGGTGCTTAAAGTTGAACGCGATGAAAAAACAGGGCTGGATCGCATTATCGTTCCCGCCGGAAAGGGCTCCCCGTCACGCACGATATTAATTAATCCCGTTCCGGTAAATACGCCATCACCCTCACATACCGGTGATATACATGGAAACTCACTTTTTGATTTCCCTCGCCATCTATCCGGTGAAATTCAGCCGATACCCTACGCTCAGGTGATCACGACGCCAATAGCGGATATTGTAGAACCTCAGGATTTTATCTACTGGCGCCCCGATGCCAGCGGTACAGGCGTAGAGCCTGTATATGTAGTGCTTAGCAATCCTTATGGTGAAACGAATGCTAAAGGTAAACATAGCGGACGCGAGTTTCATACTGAAAAGGCAGGCGGCCCGATTAAAGATCTGGATTGGCGTACTACCGTCATTGATCGTGAAGGAATAGAAGAAGTAAAGCTGCATACAGGGCGGTTTGCTGAATCTGCTGCAAATAAAGTAATGATTGAACGACTGGAGAAAATCCTGAAGGGTGAGCTGCAGGCTACAGATATCGATAAACGCTTTTATACCCATGAGATTAGGGAGCTTGAGCGATATCGTAACTTAGGGATTAAAGATGAAGCAATACCCAGCAATCAGGCAGAAGTCTGGAACAATACTCATACAGCTACCTTAGAAGACTACAAAATTAATGAGAGGCATGAGCCTTTATATACGCCTGAGGCCGTTAAAGCTTCAGAGGAGCAAGCCTGGAGGGAAGGACTATGATTGATTTTAAAACGATGATTGAAAAAGAGAGCGTTAGCGATGTGGTATCTTTCTTTGCCAGTTCAACAAAAGGGATCGGATATCCTCAATTAGATAATTTTTTTGTACGTTACCGGTTTGATGTCGTAGGTAATGGCGAGCTGTTGAAAACATTTGAAAGACTACATAAAGCAGGCATTGTGGAGTGGGGAGATAAGATGCTTATCAAAAAAGGCCCCAACTGGAAACAGCCTGACTTCGTTAAACAGAAGAAATATGGTATCGAATAATCGATAATCTTGCTGCCTTAACTAAAAAAGCCCGCCAATCGTCTATTGCCAGGCTTAAAGATGAATGTAGACTTCAGGCCACGTCATAAAGCTGCGGCGGAACGGATACAAGCTTGCCCGCCGCGCCTAAAGCTTAACTCACTTTCTGCTGCTCATCCTGATCCACGGCGAAACAGGCAATCTGCTGATCGCCATACTGCTTCAACTGCGGCTGTAACTGGACGCAGGTGCCGAAACGGCGACGGCAGCGCGCGTTAAAGGCGCAGCCGGGCGGCGGGCTCAGCGGGCTGGGCAGCTCGCCGGTCAGCTTGATACGTTCGCGGCGGTCGTCCGGATTCAGACGCGGCGTCGCGGAAAGCAGCGCCTGCGTATAAGGATGACGCGGATTGGTGAAAATTGCCTCTTTGGTGCCTTTCTCCACGCAGCGACCCAGATACATCACCATCACCTCATCGGCAATATGTTCCACTACCGATAAATCATGCGAAATAAAGACGTAAGAGAGCCCCATCTCCTGCTGCAAATCCATCATCAGGTTCAGCACCTGCGCGCGCACCGAAACATCCAGCGCCGAGACCGGTTCGTCGGCGATCAGCACATCAGGATCCAGCATCAGGCCGCGTGCAATAGCGATACGCTGACGCTGCCCGCCGGAAAACATATGCGGATAGCGGTCATAATGTTCGGTCTTTAGCCCTACCTTGGCCATCATTTCCAGCGTTTTTTCCCGGCGTTCCGCTTTGCTGAGCGACGTATTGATCAGTAGCGGCTCTTCCAGTATCTGGCTCACTTTCTTACGCGGGTTCAGCGAGCCGTACGGGTTTTGAAACACAATCTGGATTTTTTGCCGACGCAGCGACTGCGCCTGCGGATCGTGCTTCAGCAGATCCTGACCATGCCAGAACAGCTGCCCTTCGGTCGGCGTTTCGATCATTGTCAGCAGGCGGCCCAGGGTGGATTTGCCACAGCCTGACTCGCCCACCACCGCCAGCGTTTTCCCGCGTTCAAGGTTAAAGGAAACGCCGTCCAGCGCTTTCACCAGCCGTGGCTCGCCGAACAGCCCCTTCTTCACCGGGTAGTGCTTTTTCAGGTCGATAGCCTGCAGCAGGTATTGCTGCTCTTGAGTTTCAGGACGCATAGGTTGGTCTCCCGGCATCATCCAGCGGATAGTGACACTTGGACTGACGCCCCGGAATATCACGCAGTTCAGGTTCTTCCACACGGCAATGGTCGGTGGCATATGGGCAGCGCGGGTTCAGCAGGCAGCCGCTGGGCCGATCGTATTTGCCCGGCACCACGCCCGGCAGCGAAGCCAGGCGCGCTTTATCGGCCGCAAATTCCGGCAGCGCGCGCAACAGCGCCTGGGTATAAGGATGACGCGGCGCTTTGAAAATATCGCTCGCCTTGCCCGTTTCCACCACCTGTCCGGCATACATCACAATAATGTGCTGCGCGGCTTCCGCCACCAGCGCCAGATCGTGCGTAATCAGGATCAGCGCCATGTTCTCCTGCTTTTGCAGCTCCAGCAGCAGCTCAATAATCTGCGCCTGAATGGTAACGTCAAGCGCGGTCGTTGGCTCATCGGCAATCAGCAGACGTGGCCGACAGGCGATAGCCATAGCGATCATTACGCGCTGGCTCATACCGCCGGAAAGCTGGTGCGGATAGACGTCCAGCCGCGATTCTGGATCGGGGATACCGACCTGATTCAACAGATCGATAGCGCGTTGTCGCCGGGTACGACGGTTGCCGCCCTGGTGAACTTTTATCGCTTCCATAATCTGATAGCCGACGGTATAGCATGGGTTCAGGCTGGTCATCGGATCCTGGAAAATCATCGCCACTTCCGACCCCACCAGCTGACGCCGCTCTTTTTCAGAGATGCGCTTCAGGTCGCGCTGGTTGAATTCCAGCTTATCCGCCATTACGCGGCCGGGATAATCGATCAGCCCCATAATCGCCAGCGAGCTGACCGATTTGCCGGAGCCGGATTCCCCTACGATACCCACAACCTGGCCCTGTTCGACCTGGTAACTAATGCGGTCAACCGCACGGAAAGGTGCTTTCTCTTCGCCGAAATGCACCGACAGTTTTTCTATATTTAATAATGCCATCTCGGTGCCTCTTTACTGCTTGAGTTTCGGGTCGAGCGCATCACGCAAGCCATCGCCCATCAGGTTAAATGCCAGTACCGTCAGCAGGATCACCAGTCCAGGAAAGGTGACCACCCACCAGGCACTCTGCGCATACTGCAGAACGTCGGAGAGCATGGTGCCCCACTCCGGCGTCGGCGGCTGCGCACCCATACCGAGAAAGCCCAGCGCGGCCATATCCAGGATCGCGTTGGAGAAGCCCAATGACGCCTGCACAATCAGCGGTGCCAGGCAGTTAGGCAGAATGTTAATAAACATCTGGCGAATGGCACCGGCCCCGGCTACACGGGAAGCGGTGACATAGTCGCGGTTGATTTCCACCAGCACCGCAGCGCGGGTCAGACGAATATAGTGCGGCAGCGCAACAAAGGTCAGCGCCAGCGAAGCGTTAACAATCGACGGGCCGAAAATTGCCACCAGCACCAGCGCCAGCAGCAGGCTTGGCAACGCCAGCATAATATCGACCAGACGCATAATGGTGGCATCCACCGCTCCGCCAACGTAGCCCGCCAGCAGACCGAGGATCACCCCAAGGATCAGCGACAGCACCACCACCAGACAGCCCACCAGCAGCGACAGCCGCGCGCCGTACATCAGGCGCGACAGTACATCGCGGCCCACGTCATCAGTACCGAGGAGATATTGCCAGCTGCCGCCCTCCTGCCATACCGGCGGACGCAGCAACGCGTCACGGAACTGCTCCGCCGGGCCATGCGGCGCCAGCAGATCGGCAAATACCGCAAGTGTCACCATAATCACAATATAGACCAGGCCGACGACCGCGCCCTTATTGCGTTTAAAATAGTGCCAGAACTCCTGAAAAGGGGTCATCGGCACGGGTGCAGCGCTGACGCCGCCCGGATTTACAACAGACATAGCGCCCCCTTATTTTTTATGTCGAATGCGCGGATTTACCACGCCATAGAGCACATCAACCAGCAGGTTAACCAGAATAATTAGCGTGGCGACCATCAATACGCCGCCCTGCACCACCGGATAATCGCGGCGCTGTAAGGCCTCAATCAGCCAGCGCCCCAGGCCCGGCCAGGAGAAGATAGTCTCGGTCAGGATCGCGCCCGCCAGCAGCGTACCGATTTGCAGTCCGATAACGGTAACCACCGGCAGCATCGCGTTGCGCAGCGCGTGGACGATAATTACCCGCATCCGCGTCAACCCTTTGGCGCGGGCGGTACGAATATAATCTTCGCCCAGCACTTCCAGCATTGATGAGCGAGTCATGCGTACAATTACCGCCAGCGGGATGGTGCCCAGCACGATAGCGGGCAGGATCATATGCATCACCGCGTCATGGAAATCGCCCGGCTCGCCCCAAATCAACGTATCAATCAGAACAAAGCCGGTCAGCGGCTGCGTATCATCAAGGAACACCGCATCGCCTAATCGTCCTGATACCGGCGTCAGGTCAAGCTGCACCGATACCAGCATAATCAGCATGATGCCCCACCAAAAAATCGGCATCGAATAGCCGGTCAGCGAGATGCCCACAGCGGTATGGTCGAATATGGAGCCGCGTTTTACCGCTGCCAGCACGCCAACCGGGATACCAATAGCGACGGCAAACAGCATGGCGCAAATGCCCAGCTCCAGCGTAGCCTTGAAGCGCGGCACAAATTCATCCCATACCGGCGTACGGCTTTTCAGGGAGATGCCGAGGTCGCCGTGCAGCACGCCATTGATGTAGGTGAGATATTGTTTCCACAGCGGCTGATCCAGCCCCAGTTGGGCCATAAGCTGTGCGTGACGTTCAGGGGAGATCCCGCGTTCGCCGGCCATGATCAGTACCGGATCGCCGGGGATCAAGTGTACAAAAGCGAACGTTAACAGGGTAATACCGATAAACGTTGGGATCACCAGACCCAAACGTCGGAATATGAACTGCAGCATAATCCGGTTTCTCTATTTTTATCCCACCGCTCAGGGCGGGTTTTTGCTCACATCCTGCGCTGGCGTGAAGCCAGCCGCGACGCAATAGATTGCGCCTTAGCCATTTTTTTCGTCCGGGAAAGAGGATGAAAACGCTTCAGCCTGCAGACATCGCCGTCGGGCCATCGCTACCCGTAAAATCACCGGCAGCGACAGCAACGTAATTTATCGGGCCAGACGCTGCCGGCCCGGTAGATTATTCAGCGATATCAACGTTTACGAAGTAGTGGCCGCCCAGTGGATCCACCACGTAGTTGGACACTTTTTTACTTACCGGCTCATAGACCGTGGAGTGGGCGATAATCAGCGCAGGCGCCTGATCGTGCATTACCACCTGAGCCTGCTTGTAAAGCTGAATACGCTTTTCATGATCGTCCGTGGCGCGGGCTGGCTGAATCAGGTCCTCAAACGACTTATCGCACCAGCGCGAGTAGTTAGAACCATCTTTTGCCGCCGCGCAGCTGAACAGCGTGGCGAAGAAGTTATCTGGATCCCCGTTGTCGCCGGTCCAGCCCATCATTACCGTCTGGTGCTCACCATCTTTGGCGCGCTTCAGATATTCACCCCACTCATAGGTCACGATTTTGGCTTTTACGCCGATTTTCGCCCAGTCGGACTGGATCATTTCGGCCATACGGCGCGCATTCGGGTTGTAAGGACGCTGTACCGGCATCGCCCACAGGTCGATAGCAAAACCATCGGCCATGCCTGCTTCTTTCAGCAGCGCTTTGGCTTTAACCGGATCGTAGGAGTAATCCTGCACCGCATCGTTATAGCCCCACATGGTCGGCGGGATCAGGTTTTTCGCTGGCTGACCGGCACCCTGATAAACGGCCTCAATGATTGCGTTTTTGTTTACCGCCATGGTCAACGCCTGACGCACTTTCAGGTTATCCAGCGGTTTTTTCTCGACGTTAAACGAGAGATAGCCAACGTTCAGACCTGGCTGCTCCATCAGGTTGATGTTCTTATCCTGCTTCATGCGGGCAATATCCGCCGGGTTCGGGTAAGGCATAACATGGCACTCGCCTTTTTGCAGTTTGGCGTAGCGCACCGAAGCATCCGGCGTAATAGAAAACACTAAACGATCGACTTTCGGCCTGGTGCCCCAGTATTCGGCGTTGGCTTTGTACAGGATGCGTGAGTCTTTTTGATACTGCAGCAGCTGGAACGGGCCGGTACCAACAGGATTGAGGTCGACTTTTTCCGGCGTACCCGCCTGCATCATCTTGTCAGCATATTCTGCTGAGAGAATAGAGGCGAAATCCATCCCAAGGTCGGCCAGGAAAGGTGCTTCCTGACGGGTCAGCGTAAAGCGCACGGTATAGTCATCAACCTTCTCAACTTTGCTGATCAGGTTGGGCATGTCCATGCCTTCGAAGTATTCGTAGTTACCGCCAGAGACGCCGTGATATTTGTTGTTTTTATCAAGCTGACGCTCAAAGGTGAATATCACGTCATCTGCATTAAAATCGCGGGTGGGTTTGAAATCTTTAGTGGTGTGCCACTTCACGCCTTTACGCAGGTGGAAAGTATAGGTTTTGCCATCTTCGCTAATGTCCCACTTTTCGGCCAGCGCCGGATGCAGCTCGGTAGTACCGATAGTGAACTCCACCAGACGGTTATAAACCTGGCGGGAGCTGGCATCATAAGTGGTACCGGAGGTGAACAGCTGCGGGTTAAAACCTTCTGGCGATCCTTCTGAACAATAAACCAGAGTCTTTGCCTGAACGCTAACGGCAACGGTCATCGCCATCAGGCTCAGGCCGACCTTTAGCACCCCTGATTTAGCCAAGGAAATACTCATGCTTATGCTCCAATATGTGATGTGTGTTGTGCGCGTATGCCCGGCCTGTGTTTTTTTTGTGCGGCCGGTGCGAGTTGCCCGAAGGCAACAGGAGATAAGGGGTGGCGGGTGGTTCTGATAGCATGAAATCTATCAGAAGAATCTGCTTCCCTTACTCCAGTGAAACATCAATTTGTCAACAGAATGAAAGAACGTCAATACAGATATGAGGTATTTACACAGAGTGTGAGAAACAGCAAGCAAACATAAAAAAAACCATCCGATAACAAAACCAGTTGGAAAGTTTATTGCAAAGCCGTTTAACCCTATAAACGTCGGGTGAAAAATGCGCCAGCCAGTAGGTTTAACCGCAAAAAAACGATTAAAATTTATCGTTGAACGCTGCATAACTGAACGATTAGCGAGCTGTTCAGTCAAAGAGCTAGCTAAAAATGCTGCGATATCGGCACAAGAAAACGGCAATATGCAATCTTCGGCCATAAGTTATGCGTAGAGCGAATTAAGCATAGAAGCCAGATGTGACGGTGAGCGAAAGGATAAAAGCGCGATTAATGCTGGTTTTCCTGCGCTGGTGGCGCCTGAGGGGCAAAAGAGGAAGTTATGGCCTGAGCGCGCGTCATAACTTTAGATAATGGTCCGGGAAATGGCATAAAACTATCGGTTCTCTAATTCCGGATGATAAAGCATGTTGATTTCATCAATTCGACGCTGATTCATGGTTATTATGCATGAGATTCTTATATCTCCCGCAGCACTTGCCCATGAGCCGGGTAACGATGCTTCGGCAGAGCATAATTCATCTCTCGATTCCTGCCATTTTTTTTGCGATAAGCTGAATCGTTGCCAAAAGACATCTTTTATTTCTATTCCAGTACCTTCTGTATCATCAAGCAACCATGGATTATCATAATTTTGATATATATATGCCTTTAATTTTTTCTCTTCCTTTTTAAGTGCATTATTGGAATCCTCAAAAACCCTGCGCTTACAATCTTCCTGACCATTTTCAACGGCATTACGTGGTAACGAAAAACAATAAGAAAAACCTTTATCAAACGGCATTGTTGCATTGACGGCATTGTTAAAAAACAAAAAAACTATAGCTATACCGGCAGAACAACTTATAAAAGATGGCATATTCTTTTCCTTTCCTTCTCATATTTCATGTATAAATCGCTTTTTTCAATCGAAGCAATCAACTCCTTCCTGTTGTTTGTCGCCGCCGCCTTAGTTAACTTTTTTATATTATCGACACCCTGATAAACGATATCAATATAAACATCTTTTATTTTTTGGTCCATTGCATCCCAGCTAATCGCATCAGGGATAATCTGTAGCTTCTGGGTATATCTAATATAATAGCCTTTAGCCAAGCTGATATATCTGGGATAAACTATCTCAAACAGCTGAATCTGCTGCTGATGGGTAATCTCTCCAACCATTGGGCCAAACACCGTGACAAACTGCTGCGCCGTCCTGCCGCTCAGGCCTGCCGCACGGGAACAGATCACCGCCTTATGCTCTTCCAGTCCAGCCTGACGCAACATACTGTAGGCTTCGCCTGTGCTACGCAGTTTCATATCAAACCCCCGTCCTAACGTGACACCGGAATCCCCTCCCGGCCAGTGCAGCACACGTGAAAACCAGGGGGCTGGCGTTGCCCGGTATGGCACCGTCGCGGTGTTGTAGTCCAGCCCTTCGTTATCAAAGGTGAACTGTCCCTGACTCACCCGCAGTAAACCGCCTGGATGATGCGGCTGGTTATCGGGCGACATCGCTTTTAACGCATCCATAAAGTAGATGGAAACAGGCGTAACCAATCCGGAAGGTGAAAGATTCAGCAGGCGCTGATACCAGCGGATCGCTTCTAAAGTCTGCTGGCCGCAAACGCCATCAATAGCCAGCCTGCGTCCAGTGGCGAGCCGGTAACCGGCATTCATCACCATACGCTGTAGCTTTTTCACTTCACTGGGTTGATTGGTGCCGCAGGTTCCAACTGATGTAAACAGGCGATTGGGATGCAGCACCATGGGGTCATGATATTTCCTGCTCATTGAAATCCTTTTTCAGAACACAAAAAGGCGTTATCGCAGAGCGAGGAAACCAGAAACGTGACGGGGAAAAAAAAGCCGTGGTTTTGAGCCAGGTCTTATAAAGATCGCTGCCCTGAAACGCAAAAACCCCAGTCATTGCTGACTGGGGCTGGGAATTTGGTCGGCGAGAGAGGATTTGAACCTCCGACCCACACGTCCCGAACGTGTTGCGCTACCAGGCTGCGCTACTCGCCGATGGGGGCGCATCTTACTGAGGTCGCCGTCAGGCGTCAATGACTTTTTCATGCAGCGCGCATCAACTGCATGAAAAGCATTCACTCAGGCGGGGTGCGCCCTGCGGGTTAACTTTTGCTGCTCGTTACGGTCGCAGGAGCCTGACACCAGTTATTCGCCGCCTTGATCCCGCCATCCGGCGAGGTATAACCCAGACAGCCAAGAATGGTATCGAAGAACTCAACGTGACGATGGGTTTTCCCAATGCGCTGCTGTGCCTGCAAACGTTCAAAAGCCTGCTTATTGTGCGCATCGGCCAGATATTTATCAGAGGCCCAGACAATCATTGGTACGCGGAACTGCTCCGGCGGTGCCATCTCGCGCGGCGTACCATGCAGATGCATATTGTCGCTGATCGACTCCCCGTGATCGGAAGCGTAAAACACAATCGCTTTCTTATCACGCAGCTGATCATAAACGCTGTCCAGCACGGTATCGGTATAAAGCACGGAATTATCAAAGGCGTTAATTAGCTGGGCTTTGCTGCACTCCTCATCCACGCCCATACATTCTGGCGTATAGCGTGCGTAGCTACGCGGATAGCGCTGCGAATAGAGATAGTGCGAACCTTTGGTATGCAGCACCACCAGATGTTTGCCGTTGGGATGACGATCGAGCGAGGCTTTCAGCTCCGGGATCAGCAGCATATCGTCCACTGCCTTGCCCTGGTTACGCGGTTCTGAGCCAATCTGCTCGCGAAAAGCGAAGTTATCGACATGGGTATTATCGTAAAACCAGACTTCGCTCTGCATGGCGAACAGCTCTGAACTGAAGCCCAGCGATTTCAATACGGCGAAGATATTCTCTTCTTTCAGCGTCCGACCAGGGTTATCCATGGTGCCGCCTTCACGAACAAACATGCAGCGCAGCGAGAGCTTGGTAGCGGTATCGCAGGACTCACCGCGAAAAGCCACCAGATTTTTTTCATGGGAAAGCTTAGGGGTGGTGTCGCGCTCATAGCCCAGCAGCCCCATGTGATCCCAGCGGGTGGTTTCGCCAATCACAAACACCACGTAAGTATCATCAATACCGGGCGGGGCCACGTAGGTGAATTTTTTCGCCGGATCGAGCAGCTCTTGCCCGTCAACGGTTTCGTCGATGCGCGTCCAGGCAAACAGACCCAGCGCCGACAGCCAGTTAGAGGGTAAATAAGAGTGCGCCACCACGCCGCCATAGCTGGGCAGATCGATGTTAGTGATCTCTTCGTTGGCTTTTTGCAGCTTGTCAAAATAGCGAATCGGCAGCCAGACCAGCGCGACCGCCAGCAGCATAATCGCTATCGGCCTGATCCGCTGACCGGGCGTTTTAAGCTGTTCGATTAATGTCAGGCGCAGCCGGTTACGCCAGATCATCAGCAGCGGTAACGCGCTGACCAGCACCATCCACAGAACAAACTGATAGCCCACCACTTCTTTAGAGAGATCGGTATCGGTGGTCATCACTGAAGCGATGATACCGTAGCCAATCACCACATTAAAAAAGGCCATATAGTAACCGGCGGCCACGGAAAACAGCACCAGCATGGTAGCCAGGATACGGTAAAAAAGTTTTCCGCCCAGCGACAGCAAACGCATCAGGAAGAAAGTGAGCAAAACGATAGCAACGACTTCTGCCGCCGCTGATAGCCAGTCAGAAAAAGTAGACTTGCTGAGGAAAGGATCAAACCGACGATAAAATATGGGGAGATTCAGTAAAATACCAATGTAGAGTGACAGCAAAAGAGAGAGTTTTTGCTGAGTAAGTGATTTTATATAATTCATTCGACCTTCTATATTCCCGGCGTAGCAGTTACTTTACGAGCATTCTTCAGACCGCTTCGTTGCGCCAGAGTTCTCACCGGTAATCGCAATATTCATTTTGTGTGATGAACAAGAGGATTCTGAACGGAAAAAGGAACCTTTTCCGGTGAAGCGCTGCCAGTTAACCACAATTAGCCGACCGGATCAGCGAAATTTCGCCATCGTAACCAGAAAGCACACCCTTAATAGACGGGAATTAGCGGCAAATAAAAGAGCGAACGCGCAAAAAGTGGCGTTCGCCAGGCTGTATTAGTTGATGATATTTAGAGTGACATCGATGTTATTGCGGGTCGCATTCGAGTAAGGGCAAACGATATGCGCGGCGTCCACCAGCTTTTGCGCTTCTGCCTGATCCATACCCGGCAGATGGATATTCAGCGTGACTTCAATACCAAAACCGGTCGGCAACGGGCCAATACCTACTTCGCCTTCGATAAAAGCCTCTTTCGGCATATTGATTTTATCGCGCGCGGCCACAAACTTCATCGCGCCGAGGAAACAGGCGGAGTAACCTGCCGCAAACAGCTGTTCCGGGTTAGTCGCTTCGCCGCCTGCGCCGCCCATCTCTTTGGGTACGCCCAGTTTTACGTCCAGCACGCCGTCAGAAGAGGTAGCGCGACCGTCACGTCCGCCCGTTGCCTTTGCTTTTGCCTGATAAACGACTTTTTCTAATGACATAGATAACCCTCTGGTTGGTTTATTCGCTATTAAATCGCGAGCTATTTAATAAGCCCGGCATTATAGATCTTAGTTGCTTCCACTACCGTTGTCAGTGGCTGAAAAGTAGACGGCTAACGGATGAGACTATCGCGCAGCCTGTTCAACTGTGCTTTCATATCCTGTAGCGTCGCGACATCACACTCCGCAGCACAGACTACCGCTTCAGGAATGCTTAATGCTTTTGCGTGCAGCGCCCGCCCCGCTTCGGTTAAGGTGACCACCACCTGGCGTTCATCCTGTCTCGAACGCTGGCGCAGTACCAGCCCTGCCGCTTCCAGCCTTTTTAACAGCGGCGTCAGCGTGGCGGAATCCAGAAACAGGCGCTCGCCAATGTCGGAAACCGTAATATCATCCCGCTCCCATAGCACCAGCATCACCAGATATTGTGGATAGGTAATATCAAGCTGCGTCAGCAGCTGCCGGTAAAGCTTGTGCATCGCCAGATTGGCGGAATAGAGCGCAAAACAGAGCTGGCTATCCAGCGACAGTAGCGCACCCGAAGCTTTTTTGTCATCTTGATGTTTACTCATGCGTGACAAGTTAAATAGTACACTACATAATTGCAAGCGATATTTAAACCAGGCCAGGAGGGTAAGATGCAATCACTGGAAGAACAGGCAAGACGCTATGCCACCGAAGTGCACGCCGCAGCCGGACAACGCCGCAAATATACCGATGAACCCTATATTGTTCATCCAGCGGCGGTAGTAGAGCTGGTGCGCAGCGTTACGGATAATGAACATATGCTGGCCGCCGCCTGGCTGCATGACACTGTGGAAGATACCGGCACTACGCTTGCGGATATTGAACGGCAATTTGGCGCTGAGGTCGCTACGCTGGTCGGCATGTTGACCGACAGCAGCCAGCCGCAGGCAAAAAATCGGGCAGCGCGTAAAGTGGCGCATTTTCGTCATACTGCCGACGCCGCGCCGGACGCACAAACCATTAAGCTGGCAGATATCATTGATAACACGCGCGCTATCGTGCAGTACGACCCCGATTTCGCACGCATTTATCTGGTGGAAAAACAGGTGCAGATCGGCTTGCTACAGCAGGGTGACGCCACGCTTTGGCAGCAGGCGAAGGTGACAATAGAACAAGGCATGGCGCAGCTGCGCGAAAAGCCTTACAACGTGCCGGAAGCCTGGTTTACTCGTCAGGCGGCAAAATATGTGCTCTGACCATCATGCTGAGGCAATTCTGATAATCGCGCTGCGTCAGTGGTTCCAGTGATAAATAAAGTGCGGTCACTTTTCTGATTAAAAAACAACCAGTGCAGAGTGACCCTTGTGATTATCAACGGAATTATTTTTTGACTTAAGCCGTTATATCAGACGTTTATGCCAGCAAAAAAGCGTGCTTGCTGGCAGATGCTTGATTATATCTGATATCGCTCGTTCCTCCTCAACCCTGCATACGAGACGATAATCATGAGCAAAAAACCCTGCCTTACTATTAATCCTCTGTTTGAAGACGGCTTCTCTGCCACCTCCCCCGCTGACTATTACGCCTTCGCCAATCTCTCTGGCACCGCGCGCAATGTAGAAAGCGGCAATTACGTTCAGGTTACCCTTAACGGCCAGACTTATCAGGGTCTGGTGGATAAAAATGGCGAATGGCGTATTCCCCTGTCGCCCTCAACGATTACCAACCTGATTAATGTTGATCCCAGCGTCACTCACGATCTGGTGGTCAGCGTGACCAACAACCAGGGCTACGCCACCGAGCAAATCCGTAAGGTGTCGGTTGTTGATATGTTAGATGGCCGCGCGGCGGGTATCGCCATTAGCCCTATTGCCGGGAATGATGAACTGATCGGACGGGAAAAGATGCACGGCCAGGTGATCTCCGGCCTGACGGAGCGGGTAGCGGAAGGCGAGATGGTGACCATCACGCTGGAGGGAAAAAGCTGGCAAGTGCCGGTAGATGCCAACGGCGCATGGAGCAGCGTGCTCACGCCAGAAATGATGAAAGACCTGACGCCCGGCGAGCATACCCTTACTGTTAGCGCACCGAGTATTTATGGCGACAGCTACAGCAGCGACGAGCGCACCTTTACCGTAACCAACGAAAAAGGTACCTCGTATGCGGCAGAGATTAACGTCAACAGTATCACTGGCGATGATCTGCTGACGGCAATTGAGCAGCAAAGCAGTCTGATCGTCAGCGGCACCACCGCCAATGTAGCCAGCGGTAAAGAGGTTTGGGTACAGCTCGGAGACGATATCTATGCCGCAACGGTAAAAAATAATCACTGGCAGGCGGAGATCCCGGCCAGCGATCTGGCGGAGCTGAATAATGGCCCTGCCACGCTGATCGCCTGGGTAAAAGATCTACGCGAAACCGCCACCACGGTACGCGAATTTACCGTCGGTGAATCATTAACCATGCCGTATATCACGCTCGATGTGCCTTACAACAACTTTGACGCCGATGACATCCAGTGGGCGCTGCTAACAGAAGTGCTGTCCGGTCATGTCACTAACGTCGCGGCTGGCAGCTACCTGAATATCACCTTTGGCGATCTGCGCTATCAGGCGCGGATAGATGAAAATGGCGACTGGCGTTTGCCGGTTGCCCCTGACGATCTGTTATCACAGCCAACTGGTGAGATACCGCTGGTACTGAGCATCACCAATGCACAGGGCGAAACCGCTGAACTCAGCAAAACCATCTATTTTAGCGGCATCGATACCGGCAGCGAAACCAGAGTGGTGATTAATCCTGTCTCCGGCGATGACATCATCAACGCACGCGAAAAACAGACGGAGCTGACCATCACCGGGGATAGTTTAAATGTGCCAGCCGGACAATTGGTTGAGTTACGCTTCCCCGATGCGCTGGGCAATAACGCCTTTTTCGGTATTGTTGATCAAACGGGCGAATGGCGCGTTTCTCTCTCTGCCGATGATTTGAAAAATTTACCGGCGGGTGCGCTACGCATAGAAGTCACGGTTCCGGGTTCAACCCTCAACGGCGGCCCGCTGACTGGCGAGCACTGGGTCACTATCGAACCGGGCAACGCCACAGAAAACGTTGCCTCCCTGACGATTGATTCGCTGGAAGATTATAGCCGTCTGACGCTTGACCAACTGAGCGGCCTGGTGGTCAGCGGCAGTGCTACCAACATCTCCGACGGCAGTGAAGTCTGGCTACAGCTGGGCGACTGGGCCTGGACCGGGGAAGTACATCAGGGTCAATGGCAGGTCACGATCCCGGCAGATAAAGTCCCTGAGCTACGTACCGGCGGCGTTATTTTTGAAGCCACGGTGCGGAACAACGCCAACGGCGACAGCGCTGACGATACGGTTTACATTAATCTCGATCCGGCGGTGCCACCTGACGGCCCTTATGTGCGGCTTGATGCAGTTTGGGGCGATGATGTCATTATCCGTACCGACGATATCCGACCAGATTATCTGATTACCGGTACTTTTACCGGCAACGACTGGAGCGATATTAACCTGACGTTAAACGGCAAAAGCTATAGCGCACAGGTAACCAACGGTAGCTGGATGGTCTGGATCCCGGATCAGGATATTCGCGCCCTGCCCGATGGCGAGGTTCCGATAAAGGTACAGTGGGGCGAGCTAAGCGACACCAGCACCCTGACGCTGAATACCGATACCGACGCGCCGCTATTTGGCGCTACTCTGGATACGGTAGACGGACAAAATCTGATCACCTCTTTCGAGGTTTATGACAAGGGTTTGACCCTTAGCGGCGGTGTGCTGGACGCCAGCGCCGCGCCGCTGGGCACGCGCGTAAACATAGAGTTCCATAGCAAGCACTATCAAACCACGCTGACGGGCGATGACACTAATCCACGCTGGAGCCTGACGATCCCCGCCGAAGATATGCAGGCGCTGGACAGCTATGATGCACAAATCGTTCGCGTCACGCTGGGCGAGGCGGGGCAACACAATGTGGTTACTGCCCGAAATCTGGAATTTACCGAGGATGAAGGTAGCAGAGCCTATACCCCGCAAATGCTGATAAACCCGCTGGGCGACGACATTATCGACCAGAGCGAAGTGGACAGCGTACAGGTGCTCAGCGGCACCAGCCTTTATTTTTGGACCGGTCAACAGGTTGTAGTTACCCTGGATAATTTACGCTGGGAGACCACCACTGACAGCAGCGGTCACTGGAAAGTGGCCATTCCGGCAGGCGAGCTGGCGGGCATTGCCGACGGCGAGCATCGCTTAGAGGCGGGCATCTATTTCAACGATCCCGATAGCGGCGAATGGGCCATCGCCAATGAAACGTCGCTGACGTTCAATACCGGCACGTCTGACGCCATGCTATCGGCGAAGACCTTAACGCTGGCCGACCTCGGACTGGATCAGGGGCTTGTGGAGGACGCATCGCACAGGGAAAGTACATCATTACCCGATGACGCGCTGACATCTGCTGGTTTTGTGTTGCCAGCGGCAACCGGCGATCTCTGGGCGATAGCTGAACGGGCAGAGCTTGATACAACATCATATCTCATCCCTCCCACCGCACCTCAGACAGATCCGCTGATTCATCATCCCGTCTGAGCGTCAGGCATAAAAAACCCGCCATCAGGCGGGTTTTCAACGTTCTGTGCATTCAGTCAAGCAGCTGTCGCCCCAGATAAGGATTGGAGTGCAGCAGTTGCATCAGCTTTTGGGCGCTACCTGATGGGCGGGTGCGTCTCGCTTCCCAGCTTTTCACTGAAGAGACGCTCACGCCCATCACGCGGGCAAATTCATCAATTTTCATACCGGTCATTTCGCGCAGGCGTTGTGGTTCTGGCACTGAAACCGTTTTTTCTTGCTGCGCTACAGGGGCACCAACGACATTCCGTGTTAATACAATTTGTTCAAGACTGCTAAGTAACTCAACCATGGGGTCTTTTACTTCCATAGCAAACTCCTAAAACTCACTTTGAACAACGTGAAGGAAAACAGAGATAAGAACCTGAAGCCCAGGCTCAGAATGCCGGTTTGTTGCATAAATGAAGGGGTCAGAACTGTGCAACATCAATCGGGAATTTAATTATTAGATGATTCCTGGGGTTTTGCCGCCCAATTTTAAAAAATTTTTTGATCTTGCTGGCGGCTTTTAGCCGTGCCGCCAGTTAGCGCCTTACCAGGCCTGCATTCTGCTTAAAAAGAGTTATCACAAACACGAAATCGCTAACTTCACGATAATTCGTGATTAATTCATTCTTCCCCATATTCAGCCTAATCGCATTGATCTATGCTTTAGACACCTTAAAAAGGCGGCGAGATGCGGCCTTATTAAACAGTGAGTTTGTTAATTTACAGGAGTAAACGCTATGGCGACCGGAGTTTCCCGCGGCTGGACGCGTCTGTGGCTGCCGTTGGCAGCAGTACTGGTCATCCTGCAGCTTACCGGCTGCGGTGATAAAGAGGGTGAACAGCGCAAGGCCTTTAGTGATTTTTTACAGAATACCGTCATGCGCAGCGGCGAACATTTGCCTGCGCTGAGTGAGGATCAAAAACAGCGCTTTGGTAATTACGCCAGCGATTACGCCATTATTTATGGCTTTTCACAACAGATAAACAAAGCGGTGGACCAGGGTCTGCGTCCGGTAGTGGACGAGCTGTCCGCGCTGCGTGTTCCGCAGGATTATCTGACGCGCCGCGATGCGCTGCGTCAGGCAAGCGGTACGCTGAGCGTGCTGGCGCAGCAGCTGCAAAACGCGAAAAGCCAGGCGGACAGCAGCAAAGCCGCGCTGAAACAGCCTGACGATCTGAAGTCAATTTACGATCGCGCCTATACCCAGGTCGTTACACAACCGGCAGCTACCCTGCAGCCGCTGCTGCCAGCGCTGCAATCGCTGAGTCAGGATGTGGTGCAGGCAGGTGATTTTCTGCAACAGCAGGGAACGCGCGTTTCCTTTAATGATAACGGTGTGCAGTTCCCTACCCAGGAGCAGGCCAGCCAGTACAATACGTTAATGAGCAACGTATCATCGAAAGCGCAGGCGCTGACGCAGGCGCAAAACGCCGTACAGAATGGGCTACGGTAAAAACCACAGCGGGTGCCCTATACATTTCGGCACCCGCATTTCGGTCCAGGCAAAAGTGTGATCTGCCGCATTTTTATCCAAAAGTTTATTGTGATCAATATCACAATTTAGAAACAAACTAACAGCAATAAACTGTGATCTTAATCACATAAACCCGCGTGAGTGCGGTGATTATTTCAGCATAGCGCTTTTCAGGAAGCCTCTTTATGTGATCCTACTCACGAAAAACGCCCTTTTCCCTCCCCCAAAAGCGTGATCTCTCTCACATCAGGTGGCTCACTACGCAGCGTCATAAACGCGTGCTAGAGTCCGCCTGCATACAGTAATTCGACGGCTCCCCGCCGAAGCATCTTAACAAAATCACGCGCTCTCTTATTTGTCAGCGCGTAACAATAAGGGGTGTGTTTTTATGTCCTCATCAGTCAAGGTCAAGGTTCAAAGCTTTGGTCGCTTTCTGAGTAATATGGTGATGCCCAATATCGGTGCGTTTATCGCCTGGGGTATCATCACCGCGCTATTTATTCCTACCGGTTGGTTACCTAACGAAACGTTAGCGAAACTGGTTGGCCCGATGATTACCTACCTGCTACCACTGCTGATCGGTTATACCGGTGGCCGCCTGGTAGGCGGCGATCGCGGCGGCGTAGTTGGCGCTATCACCACCATGGGCGTGATCGTTGGTGCCGATATGCCGATGTTCCTTGGTGCCATGATTGCCGGTCCGCTGGGCGGCTGGGCGATCAAAGCCTTTGACCGCGCGGTAGAGGGTAAAATTAAAAGCGGCTTCGAGATGTTGGTTAACAACTTCTCCGCCGGCATTATCGGCATGCTGCTGGCTATTCTGGCGTTTCTCGCCATTGGTCCGCTGGTGGAAGGTCTCTCCCGTATTCTTGCCGCTGGCGTGAATGTCATGGTGCAGAACAACCTGCTGCCGTTGACCTCTATCTTTGTGGAACCGGCGAAAATTCTGTTCCTGAATAACGCCATTAACCACGGTATCTTCTCGCCGCTGGGCATTCAGCAGGCCAGCGAAGCCGGGAAATCCATATTCTTCCTGATTGAAGCGAACCCGGGTCCGGGCATGGGCGTGCTGATGGCCTATATGTTCTTTGGTCGAGGCAATGCGAAACAGTCTGCTGGCGGAGCGGCCATTATTCACTTCCTGGGCGGCATCCACGAAATCTACTTCCCGTATGTGCTGATGGCGCCGCGCCTGCTGCTGGCGGTGATCCTCGGCGGTATGGCCGGCGTCTTCACCCTGACGCTGCTCAACGGCGGCCTGGTCTCTCCGGCTTCCCCGGGTTCGATCCTTGCCGTCCTGGCGATGACGCCAAAAGGGGCCTACTTCGCCAACATCGCCGCTATTCTGGCTGCTTTCGCCGTCTCCTTTGTGGTGTCCGCAATTCTGCTGAAAACCAGCAAAGTCAAAGACGAAGACGATATCGAAGCGGCAACCCGCCGTATGCAGGATATGAAAGCGCAGTCTAAAGGTCAGGCGGGTGCGCCTGCTGCTGCCGCGATGAACGGCGATCTGAGCCACGTGCGTAAAATCATCGTTGCCTGCGATGCCGGTATGGGTTCCAGCGCGATGGGCGCCGGCGTGCTGCGTAAGAAAGTGCAGGATGCCGGGCTGACGCAGATTTCCGTCACCAATACCGCCATCAATGCCCTGCCGGGCGATGTTGACCTGGTGATCACCCACCGCGACCTGACCGAGCGCGCCATGCGCCAGGCACCGCACGCACAGCATATTTCGTTGAATAACTTCCTCGACAGCGGTCTGTACAGCGATTTAACCGCACGTCTGGTAGAAGCGCAGCGCAGTGCCAGCCATCGTGAAAAGGTAACGGCTACCCTGAGCGACAGCTACGACACCAGCAACGAACATCTGTTTAAGCTGGGTGCCAGCAACGTTTTCCTTGGTCAACACGCCGCCAACAAAGAAGAGGCGATCCGCTTTGCCGGTGAGCAGCTGGTGAAAGGCGGTTATGTTGAGCCGGAATATGTCGATGCGATGCTGGAACGTGAGAAACTGACGCCAACCTATCTGGGCGAATCCATTGCGGTGCCGCACGGAACGGTTGAAGCGAAAGATCGCGTGCTGAAAACCGGCGTGGTGTTCTGCCAGTATCCGCAGGGCGTACGCTTCGGCGAAGAAGAAGAAGATATCGCCCGCCTGGTGATTGGTATTGCCGCCCGTAACAACGAGCATATCCAGGTTATCACCAGCCTGACCAACGCGCTGGATGATGAAAGCGTCATTGAGCGTCTGGCCAACACCACCAGCGTGCAGGAAGTGCTGGATCTGCTAACCGGTCAGCCCGCCTGATCGCTTACTTAAATTAAGGGGCCACGTCGGCCCCTTACCCTTTTCTTGTTTAAAGGTTTAGCAACGATGAAAGCATTACATTTCGGTGCCGGTAATATCGGTCGTGGATTTATCGGCAAGCTGCTGGCAGACGCCGGTATTGAACTGATTTTCGCCGACGTGAACCAGGCCGTGCTTGATGCGCTGAACGCGCGCCACCAGTATCCGGTTCACGTTGTCGGTGAACAGGCGCAGGTAGAGATGGTCACCGGCGTTAGCGCGGTAAATAGTACCAGCGATGAGGTAATCGCCCTGATTGCCGAGGTTGATATCGTTACCACGGCGGTTGGCCCACAGATTCTGGAGCGCATCGCTGGCAGTATCGCGCGCGGCCTGGCCAAACGCAGTGATAGCGCTAATTCCCGCCCGTTAAATATTATCGCCTGTGAAAATATGGTGCGTGGCACCAGCCAGCTAAAACAGCATGTGCTGGCCGCCCTGCCGGAAAATCTTCACGCCTGGGTTGAGCAGCACGTCGGCTTTGTCGATTCTGCCGTAGACCGTATCGTGCCGCCGGGCGAAGCGGGCAGCAACGATCCGCTGGCGGTTACTGTCGAAACCTTTAGCGAATGGATTGTGGATAAAACCCAGTTCAAAGGCGAGTTACCCACCATCCCGGGCATGGAACTCACCGATAACCTGATGGCGTTTGTTGAGCGTAAGCTCTTTACCCTGAACACCGGTCACGCGATTACCGCTTACCTGGGACAGCTGGCCGGGCATCAAACCATTCGCGACGCTATCCTCGATCCGGCGGTACGCGCAGTGGTTAAAGGTGCGATGCAGGAGAGCGGCGCAGTATTGATCAAACGCTACGGTTTTGACCCGGAGAAACATGCCGCCTATATCGACAAGATCCTGGGCCGCTTTGAAAACCCTTACCTGAAAGATGACGTAGAGCGCGTTGGTCGTCAGCCGCTGCGTAAGCTCAGCGCCGGTGACCGTTTGATCAAGCCTACGCTGGGCACGCTGGAGTATCAGCTACCGCACGATAATCTGGTGAAAGGCATCGCTGCCGCCATGCATTATCGCAGCGCGCAGGATCCGCAGGCGCAGGAGCTGGAAGCACTATTGAAATCAGCGGGTCCGCAGGCTGCGCTGGCACAGGTTTCCGGTCTTGATATTAATAGCGAAGTGGTTGCCGCGGTGGTTAAGGCCTATGCTGCAATGCCATAATGCGCACGCTGCCGATGCGGTTTAACGGCGAGCAACGAGGGCACAGCCAGGCTGTGCCCGCGCGCAGAATGATAAATGTACAGGCAACAATGGAAGAGAAGCAGGCTTTTGAAAATCAGGTGCTGGAGCGCCTGAATGCCGGACGCTCGGTAAGAAGCTTCCTGATTGCCGCCGTCGAGCTGTTGACCGAGGCGGTCAATCTGCTGGTGCTTCAGGTGTTTCGCAAGGATGACTATGCGGTGAAATATGCCGTCGAGCCGCTGCTATTCGGTAATGGCCCGCTGGGCGAGATGTCAGTCAGGCTGAAGCTGATTTACGGCCTGGGCGTGATTAGTCGCCAGGAGTATGAAGACTGCGAGCTGTTGATGGCGCTGCGTGAAGAGCTGAACCATGACCACAGCGACTACCGTTTTAGCGATGATGAGATTCTGGGACCCTTCAGCGAGCTGCACTGCGTCAGCGCCTGGCCGCCCCGCCCTGACTTCTCTGCCGATGACGAGCAGCTGCGTGCCATGCAGCAACAGCGTTATCAACAGGTGCTGCGTTCAACCATGGTGCTTTCGCTGACCGAGTTGATCTCCCGCATCAGCATGAAGCAGGCCTTTAAAAAGTAGCCCCGCGTCCCGCACGCTTTTCGTGTATCCTATCGGTTATTCATCAGTACAGGTAATCGTCATGAAAGAGCAGGAAAAAGCCGAAATCAAGCGCCTCAGCGATCTGCTGGATGCGCTCAATCGTAAAGAGCCGATGTTACTGGAATCGGGCGATGCGGAGAAACTCGGCGCGCTGCTGAAAGAAAAAGAAGCGCTGGTCAAAGAGATCGAACGTCTGCGCGACGTGCGTGACCAGAAGCTGAGCAAAGAAGCACAGAAGCTGCAAAAATTGCCTTTCAGCCGGGCTATCACCAAAAAAGAACAGGCAAATATGGGCGCGCTGAAAAAAAGCGTGCGCGGCCTGGTGGTGGTGCACCCAATGACCGCGCTGGGTAAAGAGATGGGTTTGGAAGAGATGACGGGCTTCGCGCCTAAAGCTTTCTGAGTCTGCAGGCCGGGATTAAGCCCGGCCTGATGCCTTACCCGGCCACAACCTGCGCCAGCTGCTGCTCCAGCGCATCCATAAACTCATAGCGCCGACGGTACTCCGCGCGTTTTTTACTGGCGATCTCTTCCAGCGGTTTACGCGGCATCGCCAGCGGCAGCTGGTACAGACCATTCGGCAGCGCCTCCCCATTTAACGACAGCCAAAATTCACTGTAACTGGCGTGAAACACCTCTTTTTTGCTGTGGCGATAGCGCAGGCTGCGAAAAACATGCGTATTATCCCCTACCGCCTGAATCTGTTTAATTTGGCAGCGCCCGGCCAGGTAAAACAGCGTTTCCATTAATACGCGTTTAGGGAACAGGCCGTGGCTGGCTTTCGTGGCCTCGCGGATCATATCGGCATTTACCGTTTTACGGGGTCCCTGTAATCCCCCAATTAATATTGCTCGCTGCCCTTGCTGTTCAATAAACGAAAAAGAGAGCGAGGCAAGGGTCACCGCGTTATAGAGCAGTACCAGTGTTATTTCGCCTTCCCGATCGTAACGCCCGGTACTGCAAACAATATCAAACTGCTCATTATTTTTACCCTGCAGGCGCGCCATGGTTTGATCAACCGGCGACAGGAACAGCTGATATAACGTATGCGGCAACTGCTGTAGGGTACGGTAATGCGCCAACAGCGCCTGCGCCCGCTGTTTCACACTAAATAGCGAGCAAAGGTAAGGGCGATGGATCTTCGCTGGCAGCAATCCCTGAATAAGCAGAGCCTGACGCATGGCCGGCAGTTCAGCCATCTGCTCCATATAGGAAAAAGTGGTTACGGGATAAGCCAGCGAACGCAGTAAAAACTTCAGCCGAAAGCGTGGGCATTCCCAGAGTTTATTTGGCTTAAATTTCCCGAAGCTTAGCTGGAAAAACAGTGACCCCATCGACAGTCCGGGCGTCGGGTTCTCAGTAATAGTTGACATAATATTTATCAGAATGGATGAACTATATGGCGATATTACGGCAGCGAAGATAAACAGGACGTTAATGCGCTAATAGATTTAGCAAGCAGGAGAGTTTATTTAATAACAATACGGAGGTTAGAATATGACTAAACACAAATTAATAAGATACTCTCTAAATAAAACCGGCAGGCCTTAGCCCACCGGTTCTTTACTCGATCGTAGCCTGCGCTTATTTTGCGTTAGCAAAACGTGCCGCAGCTTCGTCCCAGTTCACTACATTCCAGAATGCTTTGATGTAGTCAGGACGTTTGTTCTGATATTTCAGGTAGTAAGCGTGTTCCCATACGTCCAGCCCCAGAATCGGGTAGCCGGAAGCGCCGGAAATAGCTTCGCCCATCAGCGGGCTGTCCTGGTTAGCAGTAGAAACCACCGCCAGCTTGTCGCCTTTTATCACCAGCCACGCCCAGCCGGAGCCAAAACGGGTTGCCGCTGCTTTTTCAAACTCTTCCTGGAATTTCTCAACGCTGCCGAAATCTTTTTCAATCGCAGCTTTCAGCTCGCCCTGCAGAGTCGTGCCGGTTTTCAGACCTTTCCAGAACAGGCTGTGATTGTAGTGGCCGCCCGCGTTGTTGCGCAGTACGGTTTTTTTCTCTGCCGGAACCTGATCCAGTTTGGTGATCAGCTCATCAACCGGCAGGTCAGCGAACTCGGTGCCTTCCAGCGCTGCGTTAGCGTTGTTAACGTAGGTCTGGTGATGTTTAGTGTGATGGATTTCCATCGTCTGCTTGTCGAAATGCGGTTCCAGTGCGTCGTATGCGTAAGGCAAGGATGGCAGTGAATAACTCATGTTCATCATCTCCATTTATTGTAGGAGCGGCACTTTTTAGTTGTAAGCACCGCGTAAGCAGTTGGATCATTATAGTTAAATTAATGATCGGGAAAAGGATTATCAATGCCCCTCTCTTTATAAGGTTATAACAGATATCACTTACGCGTGCGTGGACCGAACAACGAATATGAACGGAATATAACTGCCGTGCAGATTACGGGCAGTTATATCTGCATTTCAGCAGAATGAGCTTTGTCTTATATTTTAATCCTGCGACCATGTCAGCCGCTGAGGATGCGTATAAACCGTTGCACGGCCTGGCTTGCTGAAACCCACCAGCGTCAAATTACTGCGTTCGGCGACGTCCACCGCCAGTTTGGTGGCCGCTGAGACGGCAAACAAAATTTCCACGCCGCACATGGCTGATTTCTGCACCATTTCATAACTGGCGCGGCTGGAAACCAGTGCCGCCCCACGAGCCCATCCCCGACGGCTGCGGTAACCCAGCAGCTTATCCAGCGCAACGTGACGACCTACATCCTCACAACCGCCGGTCAGATCGCCGGCATCTCCAATCCATGCCGCCGCATGGGTACAGCCGGTCAGCTGTCCGACCGGCTGAAAATCTTTTAGCTGGCGCAATGCATTATCCAGCAAGCGCAAATCAAACTTCTGTGTAAACGGCAGCGGCTGGATCGGTTTCCCGATCTCATTAAGCTGTTCAACGCCGCATACGCCGCAGCCGGTGCGCCCGGCCATTGCCCGACGCTGGGCCTTCAGCGCCATAAAGCGGCGGCTGGAAAGCTCTATTTGTACCTCGATTCCGTTACAGCCGGGCACTACATCCATGCCGTAAATCTCTTCCGGCGCGGCGATAATGCCTTCCGATAAGGAAAAACCCAGCGCAAACGCTTCAAGATCTTTTGGCGTGCTCATCATAACAACATGTGAAATGCCGTTATACACCAGCGCCACCGGCACTTCCTCGGCCAGCCAGTCACCGCGTGATTCCGCCAGCGCATCGCGCTGCCATACCTGTACTTCGCTTACGCCGGTAAGAGGCGTTATCGTCCCGACATTTTGTTGATCTTCAGATTTCAATTTACGTCTACCCGATTGCCACAACCACACAGGCTAAGGTGTAACCTTAAGCCGCACAGCGTGTGAATTTTGTGCCGCAATTCTGAACCTGCCGCCTGCGCATGGCAAAAAAATCGCTACACATAAAATGCGAATAACGTAACCGTATCCCTTTAATTAAAATATCCACGTCAAAGCGACGCCCTTAAAAGGTCGGAAAATTCACATCACCGTTAATTAATTTAATCAAACCTTTAAATTGAACAATTTAAGCGATATACCTCTTTATAATTAACCGTTTAAAAAACGATAACAATATAGTTACTTATTGACGCTCATCAAAAAAATTAGCCTGAAGAGTGTTATTTTTTGGGGCTCCGGCAATGTTTTGAGCAAAAAATAATACTATGCATATTAACAGACGCAGTTTTTTTAAAATCTGTGCGGGTGGCATGGCAGGGACAACTCTAACATTATTAGGCTTTACGCCCTCTGCTGCCCTCGCAAACGTGAGAGAATATAAATTGCTTCGGGCAAAGGAAACCCGAAATAACTGTACTTATTGTTCCGTTGGCTGCGGCATGCTGATTTATAGCCGAGGCGACGGTGCTAAAAACGCCGTTTCCTCTATTTACCATATTGAAGGCGATCCCGATCATCCGGTCAGCCGGGGCTCGCTCTGCCCGAAAGGGGCCGGCGTTCTGGATTATATCCATAGCGAACAGCGGCTTAAATACCCTGAATACCGCGCGCCAGGCAGCGATAAATGGCAGCGTATCAGTTGGGAAGAGGCGTTCGATCGTATTGCCCGGCTGATGAAGGCCGACCGTGATGCTAACTTCCAGCAAAAGAATGCGCAAGGCACAACGGTAAACCGCTGGACCACAACCGGCATGCTCTGCTCCTCCGCCGCCAGTAACGAAACAGGCCTACTCGATCATAAATTCGCCCGTGCTTTAGGCATCGTCGCGCTGGAAAACCAGGCGCGCCTCTGTCACGGCCCAACGGTATCGGCTCTGGCTCCCAGCTTTGGCCGGGGCGCGATGACCAATAACTGGAATGACATCAAAAACGCCAATGTTGTGATGATTATGGGCGGCAACCCGGCGGAAGCCCATCCGGTGGGATTTAAATGGGTTATTGAAGCCAAAACCCATAATAAAGCCAAAGTTATCGTGGTCGATCCGCGCTTTAACCGTTCGGCGGCGGTAGCGGATATGTATGCTCCACTGCGCGCGGGCAGCGACGTGGCCTTTCTGATGGGCGTGGTTAATTATCTGCTGGAGCATAACCAAATCCAGCACGAATATGTTAAAGCCTATACCAATGCCTCACTGATCGTCAGCGAAGGCTACCGCTTTGAAGAGGGCCTGTTCAGCGGCTACGATGAAGCGTCGCAGCAATATGATAAAAGCAGCTGGCATTATGAACTGGACGCAAACGGCGAGGCCAGGCGTGACAATACGTTCACGCATCCACGCTGTGTACTGAACCTGCTGAAAAAACATGCCAGCCGCTATACGCCGAAAATGGTCAGCCGCCTGTGCGGAACATCGCAGGAAGCGTTTCTCACCATTTGCCAGACGCTGGCCAGCACCAGCGTGCCCAACCGCACCGCCACCATTCTCTACGCGCTGGGCTGGACGCACCACACCAACGGCGCGCAAATCATCCGCACCGCTGCGATTATCCAGCTGCTGTTGGGTAACATTGGCATGCCGGGCGGCGGTATTAACGCGCTTCGCGGCCACTCAAATGTCCAGGGCTATACCGATCTCGGCCTGCTGGCGCAAAGCCTGCCGGGCTACTTGCCGCTGCCTTCTGAAAAGCAAACCACGCTCTCTCACTATTTGCAGCAGGCGACGCCCGTTTCTCCACTGCCCGGCCAGGTTAACTACTGGCAGAACACCGATAAGTTTTTTGTCAGCCTAATGAAAAGCTTTTACGGCGATAACGCCACGGCGGATAACCAGTGGGGTTACGACTGGCTGCCCAAGTGGGACAAAAGCTATGACTGCATGGCGCAGGCAGAGATGATGGAACAGGGGAAATTCAACGGCTATATCATTCAGGGCTTTAACCCGCTGGCTGCCTTCCCCAATAAAAACAAAGCGTTCCGGGCCTTATCTCGCCTGAAATATATGGTGGTTATCGATCCGCTCAGCACCGAAACGGCCAGCTTCTGGCAGCACCACGGTGAATTTAACGATGTCGATCCTGCCAAAATCCAGACAGAAGTGTTCCGTCTGCCCTCCTCCTGCTTTGCAGAGGAGAACGGCTCGGTAGCGAACTCTTCCCGCTGGCTACAGTGGCACTGGGCCGCCGCCGAGCCACCGGCGGAAGCGCTGCACGACGGTAAAATTCTGGGCAACATCTTCCTGCGCCTGCGCGAACTTTATCGTCAGGAAGGCGGCACCGCGCCGGAACCGTTACTGGCAATGAACTGGAACTATACCGATCCTGCCAACCCGGAACCGGAAGAGGTAGCGCGTGAAAGCAATGGTCAGGCGCTGACCGATATTTATGATGATAACGGCAAGCTGCTGCTGAAAAAGGGCCAACAACTTAACTCCTTTGCTGAACTGCGCAATGACGGCACCACCGCCAGCGCCTGCTGGATCTATACCGGTAGCTGGACCCCGGAAGGCAACCAGATGGCGCGGCGTGATAATGCCGATCCTTCCGGTCTGGGCGCAATCTCCGGCTGGGCATGGGCATGGCCCGCTAACCGCCGCATTCTGTATAACCGCGCCTCCGCCGATCCACAGGGTAAAGCCTGGGACCCGGAACGTAAGCTGATTGAATGGAATGGGCAGCGCTGGCAGGGCTACGACGTGCCCGATTATCCGTTAACCTCGCCGCCAGAAAAACAGGTTGGGCCGTTTATTATGCTGCCGGACGGCATGGGGCATCTGTTTGCGCTGGATAAGCTGGCCGATGGCCCTTTCCCAGAGCATTATGAGCCGATGGAAAGCCCTACCGGCACCAACCCGTTGCACCCAACTCAGGTCCACAGCCCGGTAGTACGTATTTTCCAGCGCGATGCCGATACGCTGGGACAAGCTGATAAATTCCCTTATGTAGCAACCACCTACTCGATTACCGAGTTGTTCCGCCACTGGACCAAGCATGCGCTGTTAAACGCTATCGCTCAGCCTGAGCAGTTTGTTGAAATCGGCGTTGAGCTGGCGGCCGATAAAGGCATTAAGGCTGGCGATGAGATCAAAATCAGCTCACAGCGTGGCTATATCAAAGCCAAAGCGGTGGTGACCAAACGCCTGCGTCGTTTGACCATTAACGATAAGCAGGTGGATACCGTCGGCATACCTTGCCATTGGGGCTTTGAAGGCGCGACAAAAAAAGGCTTCCTGGCCAATACCCTGACGCCGTCAGTTGGCGATGCCAATTCACAAACGCCTGAATACAAAGGCTTTCTGGTTAACGTGGAAAAGGTGTAAGGGAGAACGATTATGGCTTATCAATCGCAAGACATCATCCGCCGCTCCGCGACCAACGGTTTAACGCCGCCGCCGCAGGCGCGCGATCATCAACAGGAAGTGGCGAAGCTGATCGACGTAACAACCTGCATCGGCTGCAAAGGATGCCAGGTCGCCTGTTCAGAGTGGAACGATATTCGTGATGAACCCGGTACTAACGTCGGAGTGTACGATAACCCGATCGATATGACCGCGAAATCCTGGACGGTTATGCGCTTCTCGGAAGTAGAAGAGAACGGCAGGCTGGAGTGGCTGATCCGCAAAGATGGCTGTATGCACTGCGCCGATCCTGGCTGCCTGAAAGCCTGCCCGGCGGAGGGCGCTATCATTCAGTACGCAAACGGCATCGTTGATTTTCAGTCGGAACACTGTATCGGCTGCGGCTACTGCATAGCAGGCTGCCCTTTCAATGTGCCGCGTATGAATAAAGAGGATAACCGCGTTTATAAATGCACCCTCTGCGTGGATCGCGTCACCGCCGGTCAGGAGCCTGCCTGCGTGAAAACCTGTCCTACCGGCGCTATTCACTTTGGCAGCAAAGCGGACATGCAGCAGCTGGCGGCAGAGCGCGTCGAGGAACTGAAAACGCGCGGCTATAAAAATGCTGGTCTTTACGATCCGGCAGGCGTCGGCGGTACGCACGTTATGTATGTGCTGCACCATGCCGATAAACCGCAGCTTTATCACGGTCTGCCGGAAAACCCCTGCATCAGCCCGACGGTGACCTTCTGGAAAGGGATTTGGAAACCGCTGGCGGCCATCGGTTTTGCAGCCACCTTTGCCGGTTCGCTTTTCCATTACGTGGGTATCGGCCCGAACCGGGTCAAAGACGATGAGGATAGTGAACAGCAGGACAAAGAGGATCGGAAATAATGAAAAAACGCGACCTGATTGTGCGCTACAGCGCGCCGGAACGCATCAATCACTGGATTGTGGCATTCTGCTTCATGTTCGCCGCCGTTAGCGGTCTGGGCTTTTTCTTCCCATCGTTTAACTGGTTATTAAACCTGCTGGGCACGCCGCAGCTGGCGCGCATTCTGCATCCTTTTATCGGTGTAGCGATGTTCCTGGCCTTTATGCTGATGTTTTTCCGCTACTGGAAGCACAACCTGGTTAACCGTGACGACATTGAGTGGGCAAAAAACATCCATAAAGTTGCCATGAATGAGGAGGTCGGCGATACCGGCCGCTATAATTTCGGACAGAAGTGTGTATTCTGGGCTGCTATCATCAGTCTGTTGCTGCTGCTGGCGAGTGGTATTGTCATCTGGCGTCCTTACTTCGCCGCTGCCTTTCCCATTCCGCTTATCCGGCTGGCCTTACTGGTGCATTCGCTGGCGGCGGTGGGCCTGATTGTGGTGATCATGGTGCATGTTTACGCTGCGCTGTGGGTAAAAGGCACGCTGACTGCAATGGTGGAAGGCTGGGTGACGCCATTATGGGCGAAGCAGCACCATCCGCGCTGGTATCGCGCTGTTCGTGAACAGCAGAGCCAACCGACAAAACAGGAAAAACGTCCCTGATGACTATTCGCATCATCCCGCAAGAACAGCTGGAGAAGAGCGACAAAACCACGGCGGATATGATTCCGCCGTTACTTTTCCCCAGGCTGAAAAATTTATACAGCCGCCGCGCTGCGCGTCTGCGCCAGCTGGCAGAAAAAAATCCGTTGGGCGACTATCTGCGCTTTGCCGCGTTTATTGCCGAAGCGCAGGAGATCGTACTTTACGATCACCCGCTGCATATGGATCTCCATGCGCGCCTGGTAGAAACTGCCGCCAGCGGTAAACCGCCGCTGGATATTCATACTTTGCCGCGCGATCCCCACTGGCAACGTTTGCTGCATTCGCTGATTGCCGAACTGAAGCCGGAGATGACCGGTCAGGCATTGGCGGTGCTGGAGAATCTGGAAAAAACTTCTGCGCCGGAGCTGGATGCGCTGGCGACTGCCCTTCTGGAGCATGATTTTGCCCAGGTAAGCAGCGATAAGGCGCCCTTTATCTGGGCTGCCCTGTCGGTTTACTGGGCGCAAATGGCGGCGTTAATTCCTGGCAAAGCGCGCGCTGAGTATGGTGAACAGCGGCAGTTTTGCCCGGTCTGCAACAGCGTGCCGGTATCCAGCGTGGTGCACATGGGCACCCAGGGCGGCGGACTGCGTTACCTGCACTGCAACCTGTGTGAAAGCGAATGGTATGTACTGCGCGCCAAATGCACCAACTGCGAGCAGACGCGCGATTTGCACTACTGGTCGCTGGAAAGTGAACAGTCGGCAATAAAGGCGGAAAGCTGCGGTGACTGCGGCACCTATCTGAAAATGCTGTGGCAGGAGAAAGATCCGGCGGTTGAGCCGGTAGCTGACGATCTCGCCTCGCTGATTCTGGATGCGCGTATGGAGCAGGAAGGCTTTGCACGCAGCAGCCTGAATCCGTTTCTGTTTCCTGGCACTGACTAATCGTTAACGGCCAGGCCGCCGACGGCGACGGCCTGGCAATTTCAACTATTTGCTGGCAGGGGATCACCTTAATGAAACTTATCGGCAGTTATACCAGCCCTTATGTACGCAAAATTTCAGTTATCATGCTGGAAAAAGGCCTGACCTTTGAGTTTGTCAATGAATCGCCCTGGACCGAAGAGAGCCACGTACCGCAATACAATCCGTTAGGCAAAGTTCCGGCGCTGGTCGATGATAACGGTGAGTGCTGGTATAACTCGTCAATCATCGCCGCGCGGCTGGAAACCCTGCCACAGACGCCAAAACTGTTACCGGAAGATGCTTTTCAGGCGGTAAAGGTCAGGCAGCTGGAGGCATTGGCTGACGGGATCTGCGACGCAGCGCTGGTTATTGTGCGGGAACAGCTGCGCCCGATTGAACAGCAGTCGCCAGAAGAGATGCTGCGCCAGCGGCATAAGATTCAGCGCGGGCTGGATGCGCTGGAGCGTGAAGCGGCAAACCAGACCTGGCTTAACGGCGAGCAGCTTAATCTTGCTGATATCGCTGCCGCCTGCGCCATCGGCTATCTTAATTTCCGTCACGTCGCGCCGAACTGGTGCGTTACTCGCCCGTCGCTGGTGAAACTGGCGGAAAAAATGTTTCAGCGTGAAAGCTTTGCCCGCACGGTGCCGCCTGCGGCCTGAACGGAGGTACCGGATTACAGCCTAATCACCCGCCTGGACTCTGCGCTGGCGGGCGTAATTATCGCGCCCTGCTCGCTCACAGTGTAGCGACCCTGCTGCACCTCTTTAACTTCATGGATATTACGCAGACAAAGCGTCCAGTTTGTCGCGCAGCCTTCGCCCTGCACCGTTAACGTTTCCCCTTCGCGACGCGCCCTCAGCGTAAACAGCGTCGCACCGTCGGCGGCGGGCACCTCACACCGTGCTTCACGCCCATCATCCAGTCTAAACAACTGGTAAGCTGTCTCTTTATGCCAGTCATAGTCTGGTTTTTGATCGTTACTGCCCAGCGCCAGCAGCGTATTATCGCGATCGTAGAGCGGCAGGCTTAAGAAAGTATGCCGCTGCGCCAGGTTGTATTCTGTTTTCTGGTTATCAAATTACGTTTCTTGATAACTGTGATCCGGATAGCTTATTGGTTTGGCATTAGGCGTTATCGGAAAAAGAAGCTCTGTCGGTGCACATGCGTTTCGTTTATTTCGTATATTTTTCTTTTCGTATATTTTGATTAATCTTTTAATGCTGCCGCTGCCTGTATTTATGCTAAGCATCAGTTAAATAAAATAAATAGCTAAATTTATTATTATATTTTCCGAACTTCATTTCTAACCCCAGTAAAAAATATGACGGACTCAATTCTGGGCAGCTTGATCCTCCCGACTGCGAAAAAATTGAGGCTGCTTTGCGTGGACAAAGAGAAATGGCTGCATTTCTCGCTACAAAGCTGGAAACGCAAAAAATATCAATTCAGGATGCAAATAACGTTGCTCATCATATTGAGTTACCCACATCCGCCCTGATGTTGCTAATGAACATACCGGGAGAACTGGCCGAAGGTAACGCAGTTCAGGTTGTTCCAATTCATGCTGAATTAACTACGCAGAAAGCTGCCAATATTCTGAATGTTTCCCGACCTCACATGGTGAAGCTTTCAGAAAGTGGAACGTTGCCATTTCATAAAACGGGTCGTCATCGCCGCGTGCTGTTTTCTGACCTTATGCAATACAAAGAAAAGCGTGCCAAAGAAAGTAATAAAGCACTACAGGAGTTGGCAGACCAGAGTCAGGAGCTGGGCTTTATTAATGAAACATTCCAGGCCTGAAAAAGCCGCCTGTGAACGCGGATGAATATCTACAGACGCTATTAAGACAGAGCCTGCCGATGACGGTTAAAGCGCTGGAAGGCTATCGCTTTATGCTATAGCTCGCGCCTGAAAGGCAGGTTAGGCTGGACGAAAAACAACAACGCCGGACAACCTGTAAAGATTGCCCGGCGTGAATCATCACAAGAAAGCGGTTACTGCAGCAGAGAAATATCCGCCACCTGCAGGAACAGCTGACGCAGTTTCGCCAGCAGCGTCAGGCGGTTAATACGCACCGCCGGATCCTCGGCGTTAACCATCACCTTGTCAAAGAAGTTATCTACCGCTTCGCGCAGCTGAGCCAGCTCGATCAGCGCATCCTGATAACGCCCTTCAGCAAACCACGGTTGCAGCTTGCTCTCCAGCGCAGTCACAAAAGTCGCCAGCTTGATCTCTTCATTCTCTTTCAGCAGCGACGCCTGCACGCTGCTGTTCAGCGGTTCAGTCGCTTTTGCCAGAATGTTAGAGACACGCTTGTTGGCGGCAGCCAGCGAGGCAGCATCTTCCAGCGTGCGGAAGTGCGAAACCGCCTTCATGCGCGCATCGAAATCGGCCGGACGGGTAGGACGACGCGCCAGCACCGCCTGAATCGTATCGACGCTGTGGCCCTCCTCCTGATACCAGGTACGGAAACGGCCCAGCATAAAGTCGATCACCTCATCCACAACCTTCTCGTTGCTCAGCTTGCTGCCATACAGGCGCACCGCTTCTTCGGTCAGGGTTTGCAGATCGAGCGGCAGATGCTTCTCAACGATAATGCGCAGCACGCCCAGCGCGGCACGGCGCAGCGCAAACGGGTCTTTATCGCCTTTTGGATGCTGTCCAATGCCGAAGATACCGGCCAGCGTATCCATCTTATCGGCAATCGCCAGCGCACAGGCAACCGGGCTGGAAGGCAGATCGTCACCGGCGAAACGCGGCTGATACTGCTCGTTCAGCGCTACGGCAACCTCTTCTGCTTCACCGTCATGGCGCGCATAGTGCATGCCCATTACGCCCTGGGTGTCGGTAAACTCAAACACCATATTGGTCATCAGGTCGCATTTGGAAAGCAGACCGGCGCGGGTCGCCATATTGACGTCCGCACCAGTCTGGGCGGCAATCCAGCCCGCCAGCGCCTGAATACGGTCAGTTTTGTCACGCAGCGTGCCCAGCTGCTGCTGGAACAGCACGGTCTCCAGACGCGGCAGATTATCTTCCAGGCGTTTTTTACGGTCGGTATTAAAGAAGAATTCGGCATCGGCCAGACGCGGACGCACCACTTTCTCGTTACCGGCGATAATCTGCTGCGGGTCGCTCGATTCAACGTTAGCGACAAAGATAAAGTGCGGCAGCAGTTTGCCGTCATTGCCGTAAACCGGGAAATATTTCTGGTCGCCTTTCATGGTGTAGACCAGCGCTTCCGCCGGCACCGCGAGGAATTTTTCCTCAAAGGTCGCCGTCAGTACGACTGGCCACTCAACCAGCGAAGCCACCTCTTCCAGCAGGCTGTCGCTCAGATCCGGGTTGCCGCCGATCCCACGCGCCGCCGCTTCGGCGTCCGCTTTGATTTTGGCTTTACGCGCTTCGTAATCCGCCATCACTTTACCGCGCGTTTCCAGAATCTCCGGATACTGGTCAGCGTGATCGATGGTGAACTCCGGCTCACCCATAAAGCGATGTCCGCGCAGCGTGCGGCCTGACTCAATGCCCAGAATGGTAGCCGGGATCAACTCGTCGCCCAGCAGCAGCGTAACGGTATGTACCGGACGCACAAACTGCACGTCGCTGTCGCCCCAACGCATCAGCTTCGGTACCGGCAGCTTCGCCAGCGCCGTGGCGATCATGCCCGGCAACAGCTTCTGTGCGCTCTCGCCCTGCACCTGGGCGCGATACATCAGCCACTCGCCCTTATCGGTTTTCAGACGCTCGGCCTGATCCACGGTAATGCCGCAGCCGCGTGCCCAGCCTTCAGCCGCTTTGGTCGGCGCACCGCTGGCGTCAAAGGCCGCAGCGATAGCCGGGCCGCGTTTTTCAATTTCGCGATCCGGTTGGGCCGCGCTCAGGTTGGCCACTTTCAGCGCCAGACGACGCGGTGCGGCATACCATTTCACCTCGCCGTGGGCGAGGCCCGCGCTATCCAGTTCGGCGGTTAGCTGAGCGGCAAAAGATTCCGCCAGGTTACGTAGCGCTTTTGGTGGCAGCTCTTCGGTGCCGATTTCCACCAGAAAAGTTTTGTCAGTCATGGCTGCCTCTTATTTGTTGTTATTGCACATCGGGAAGCCCAGCGCCTCACGGGAGGCGTAGTAGGCTTCAGCCACGGCTTTGGTCAGGGTGCGAATACGCAGAATATAGCGCTGACGCTCGGTAACCGAGATCGCTTTGCGGGCATCCAGCAGGTTAAAGCTGTGCGCCGCTTTCAGAATGCGCTCGTAGGCCGGTAACGGCAGCGGTTTTTCCAGCGCCAGCAGCATCTGCGCCTCTTTTTCATACTGCTCAAAGCAGGTGAAAAGGAAATCCACGTCGGCATATTCGAAGTTATAAGTGGACTGCTCAACTTCGTTCTGATGGAACACGTCGCCGTAGGTGGTTTTACCCAGCGGACCATCGCTCCAGACCAGATCGTAAACGCTGTCGACGCCCTGGATATACATCGCCAGGCGCTCCAGGCCGTAAGTGATTTCACCGGTAACCGGTTTGCACTCCAGGCCGCCAACCTGCTGGAAGTAAGTGAACTGCGTGACTTCCATGCCGTTCAGCCAGACTTCCCAACCGAGCCCCCAGGCGCCCAGCGTCGGGTTTTCCCAGTTGTCTTCCACAAAGCGGATGTCATGAACGCCAGGATCGATGCCCAGCTCTTTCAGCGAGCCAAGATAGAGTTCCTGGATGTTGTCTGGTGACGGCTTAATGATCACCTGGAACTGATAATAGTGTTGCAGACGGTTCGGGTTTTCCCCGTAGCGCCCGTCGGTAGGACGGCGAGAAGGCTGCACATAGGCAGCGGCGATAGGCTCCGGGCCCAGCGCTCGCAGGCAGGTCATCGGGTGAGAAGTGCCAGCGCCTACTTCCATGTCCAGCGGTTGAACAATGGTGCAGCCCTGACGCGCCCAGTAATCCTGCAAGGTCAGGATCAGGCCCTGAAAGGTCTTGGTATCAAACTTTTGCATGTTGAATTCGCACGCGATACGGGTGAGTTAAAAAAGTGTGCGTCAGTATACCCTTTGACCGGGCGTTATGCAGCCTGTGATCTCGTCTGGCCGCCGCTTTGTTTCATTAAGGTTCAACCGCAGGCGACGGCGGGATGGAATCTGATTCCTGCTGGCGGAAAGTTGTTGAAGCGCGGCGGCCTGGCTACGCTCATAAACGTAAGTGCTCGCTTTATGAGGAAAAAATGTCGGCGCAAAAGATCAGTTGGATAGATAATTTACGTGCGGTGGCCTGCCTGATGGTCATCATGATCCATACCACTACCTGGTATATCACCAACAGCGGCCAGGTGGCGGAATCTGCCTGGGATAGCGCAAATCTGCTGAACTCCGCTTCGCGCGTCTGCGTACCGCTGTTCTTTATGATTTCCGGCTACCTGTTTTTCGGCGAGCGCAGCGCGCAGCCGCGTCATTTTCTGCGCATTGTGCTCTGTTTGCTGTTTTACAGCGCCGTCGCGCTGATCTATATCAGCTGGCTGACGCCGATCAGCGAAAAGCTTTCACTGCTGCATCTGCTACAGAAACCGGTGTTTTATCACCTGTGGTTTTTCTTTGCGATTATCACTATCTACCTGTTTTCGCCGCTGATTCAGGTGAAACCGGCCACGGCGCGCTACGTTATCTTGATGGTTCTGGTGGTAGCAGTACTGGCGAATCCAAACACCGCCGAGCAGGCTGCAGGCCGCTTTCAGTGGCTGCCGGTAAACCTCTATATCAGCGGGGACAGCATCTACTATCTGCTCTATGCCCTACTGGGCCGTGCGCTTGGCACCATGCAGTGTGACAGGCGCGGCGTGAGTTGGCTGATGGCGCTGCTGTTTATCGTGTGCGTGGCGGGCATCTCGGTCGGCACCAAAAAAGAGCTGCATGTTAACGGCGCATTTTCCGATCTCTGGTATCTCTACTGCGGGCCGTTGGTATTTATCGGCGCGCTGAGCCTGTTTGTCCTGTTTAAAAACTGCCTTAACCGACCCCTGCCGGGACTGGCGCTGATTTCGCGCAATTCCCTGCCGATCTACGGCTTTCATGCGCTGTTCATCCACTTTATGCGTACGCACTATCTGGACCATAAACAGTGGCCGCTGTTGGATATTGCGCTGGTTTTCACCACTACGCTGGCGGGCAGCCTGCTGCTCGCGCTGGCGCTGCGTCGCCTCGACCGGCGTCACCTGGTGAGTTAAGCGCTAGCTGAACGACTCAGTCTCCATCAGCATGCTAAGCTGCTGATAAATTTTGGCAAAATGCGCACGCCGCGCCTGATAACGTTGATGGCGTTGCGCATCGGGCTGATGACGCTGCGCTAAAGGCAGCATGGGCAACAGCGTTTCTGGCGGCTGCTGCGGATGCAGCGCCAGCTGCGCCAGACGCGCGGCCCCCAGCGCCGGACCAACATCGCCGCCCTGGCAATAATCCAGCGTCTGTCCGCAGATATCCGCCAGCATCTGTCGCCAGTAAGCGCTGCGCGCGCCGCCACCGATCAGCATAATGCTGGATGGCTTGATGCCGCAGGCATGTACCGCATCCATCCCCTCCGCCAGCGCATAGCCCACGCCTTCCAGCACCGCCTGCGCCAGCTCCGGCCTGCCATGCTGATGGGTCATCCCAAAAAACACGCCTTTCGCCTGCGGATTATTGTGTGGCGTGCGCTCGCCTGAAAGATAAGGCAGGAAAAACAGCGGCGGCACATCGGATCGCGCCCGTTCGGCTTCCGCCAGCAATGTCGGCACATCGGCGCAGCCGGTCAGCGCGGCAGTCCACTCCAGACAGGCGGCGGCGCTGAGCATCACTGACATTAAATGCCAACGATCCGGCAGCGCATGACAGAAGCTGTGTACCGCGCTTTCCGGATTCGCCAGAAAACCCTCGCTTACCACAAAGTAAACGCCGGAGGTGCCCAGCGACAACATGCCCTGCCCGGCGTTAATCATCCCGCTACCGATGGCACCTGCGGCATTATCGCCGCCGCCCGCCACTACCGGTACGCTTTCCATTCCCCATTGCTGCGCCAGCTGCGCATGCAAATAGCCGGTGATCTGGTTGCCTTCAAACAGCGTCGGCATTTGCGTCAGGGTCAGCCCGCAGGCGTTAAGCAGCGTTTCGCTCCAGCAGCGCTGCGCCACATCCAGCCACATGGTGCCTGCCGCATCGGACATATCGCTGGCGAAAACACCGGTCAGCCGCCAGCGCAGATAATCTTTCGGCAGCAGTACCTTAGCGATACGCGTAAAAATCTCTGGCTCATGCTGCTTTATCCACAGCAGTTTGGGCGCGGTAAAGCCCGGCATCATCAGGTTACCGGTGATCCTGCGCGCTTCAGGCAGCGCCTCTTCCAGCTGCTGACACTGTGCCAGGCTGCGGCCATCGTTCCATAAAATCGCCGGACGCAGCGGTTGATGCTGCGCATCCAGCAACGTTGCGCCATGCATCTGCCCGCTCAGACCAATGGCCCGAACCTGGCTCAGCGGGTGCTGCTGAGCCAGTGCCCGCATCGCCTTATCGGTCGCCTTCCACCAGCTATCGGCATCCTGCTCGCTCCACAGCGGCTGCGGACGAGAAACCGTTAGCTTTTCCGTCTGGCTTGCAACCACCTCGCCCGCGTCGTTCAGCAATACTACCTTCACGCCGGAGGTGCCTAAATCGATGCCGATAACCATGCTGCGATTCCCTTTGATTGATTAACGATACAGCCAGCCGTTCACCAGGTTTTCCAGTTGCTCCTGGCGGCCGCTCTGATGCTGTGGATTAAACTGATGCGCTAACGCATGCGAGGCCAGCGCCGCCAGCGACATTTCGCCCTGCAAAATCTGCTGGCCCAGTTCGCCATTCCAGCCGCTGTAGCGCTGTGCCACACGGCGATCCAGCTCGCCCGCTTCAATCATGCGCACCGCCACTTTTAACGCCAGCGCCATGGTATCCATCGCACCAATATGACCATAGAAAAGATCGTACTTATCGGTGCTTTGACGTCGCACTTTGGCATCAAAGTTCAGCCCGCCAGTAGAGAAACCACCCGCCTTGATAATTTCATACATTACCAGCGCATTTTCTTCGACGCTGTTAGGGAACTGATCGGTATCCCAACCCAGCTGCGGATCGCCACGGTTGGCATCTACCGAACCGAAAATGCCCAGCGCAATCGCGGTGGCGATTTCATGATGAAAACTGTGCCCGGCCAGCGTGGCGTGGTTCGCTTCCACGTTGACTTTAATCTCTTTCTCCAGGCCAAACTGCTTCAGGAAACCATAAACCGTGCCTACATCGTAGTCATACTGGTGTTTGGTCGGCTCCTGCGGTTTCGGTTCGATCAGCAGCGTGCCCTGGAAGCCAGTTTTATGCTTGTGCTCTACCACCATCTGCATAAAGCGGCCCAGCTGTTCGCGCTCCTGACGCAAATCGGTATTCAGCAGGGTTTCATAACCTTCGCGTCCGCCCCACAGCACGTAGTTCTCTCCGCCGAGCTGGTGCGTCGCCTGCATGGCGCTGCACACCTGGCTGGCGGCCCAGGCGAACACTTCCGGGTCAGGATTTGATGCGGCGCCCGCACCGTAGCGCGGATGGGTAAAGCAGTTGGCGGTGCCCCACAGCAGCTTAACGCCGGTTTGCTGCTGTTTTTCCTGTAGCACGTCAGTCATCAGCGCCAGATTATGCTGATAGCTTTTCAGCGAATCGCCTTCCGGCGAGACATCCACATCGTGAAAACAGTAAAAAGGGACATTCAGCTTATAAAAAAACTCAAAGGCGACCTCTGCCTTACGCTTCGCCATCTCCAGCGCATCGCCCGATTTTTGCCATGGGCGATCGAACGCGCCGACGCCGAACATATCTACGCCTGTCCAGCAGAAGGTGTGCCAGTAGCAGGCGGCAAAGCGCAGATGTTCCGCCATGGTTTTACCCAGCAGGATCTCCCCAGGATTATAGTGACGAAACGCCAGCGGATCGCTGCTGTCCGGCCCCTGATAGCTAACGCGTTCAATCTGATCGAAATAAGCCTGCATCGTTTACTCCTTAACAAGTTGACCGGAAATGGTCAGCGAAGATGGCTCTATTCTGGTAAGCGTCAGCCTCTCTCTCAATTACGTTATTTCACACCGCAATTAAGATAATTATTAACTGTGCGTCACGTCGCAAAATAGGGCTGGCGGCGGCTTTTACTTCGCGTCAACGCGCAAAAAATAACGTCACCGAATCTCTTTCACGCTAAAACATCGATCGCCATCATAAAACCAGCAATAAACCAAAAAACGTAATGCCGGGATAAAAATCTGTAATTGAAGAAAGCATGCGGTCAGGTCAAGAATCCAACAGCCTGTTCAGGAACCTTCTGATAAAAAACACCTCAACCTACAGGGTAATGATGATGAAAATGAAACAGACTTTACTGGCCGTTTGCGCCGCGCTGGCTCTGTTTAGCCAGGCCGGCAACGCGAAAGAGGTCAAGATCGGCATGGCTATTGACGATCTGCGCCTTGAACGCTGGCAAAAAGATCGCGATATTTTCGTCAAAAAGGCTGAAGCGCTGGGCGCCAGCGTATTTGTCCAGTCAGCCAACGGCAATGAAGAAATCCAGATGGCGCAAATTGAAAATATGATTAATCGCGGCGTTGATGTGCTGGTGATTATTCCTTACAACGGCCAGGTATTAAGCAATGTGATTGCCGAAGCGAAGCAGGAAGGCATTAAAGTACTGGCTTACGATCGCATGATTAATAATGCCGATATCGATTTCTATATCTCTTTTGATAATGAAAAAGTAGGCGAACTTCAGGCGCAGAGTATTGTTAAGCAGGTGCCGCAGGGGAATTATTTCTTAATGGGCGGCTCGCCGGTGGATAATAATGCCCGTCTGTTCCGCGCAGGCCAAATGAAAGTGCTTAAGCCGCTGATTGATGAGGGCAAAATAAAAGTCGTCGGCGATCAGTGGGTGGACGCCTGGCTACCGGAAAATGCGCTGAAAATCATGGAGAACGCCCTAACCGCCAATAATAACCAGATCGATGCGGTGGTTGCCTCTAATGATGCTACCGCTGGCGGCGCAATTCAGGCGCTTTCCGCGCAGGGGCTGGCGGGGAAAGTGGCTATCTCCGGTCAGGATGCGGATTTGGCGGCGATCAAACGCATTATGAACGGCACGCAAACCATGACGGTATATAAACCGATCAGCAAACTGGCCGATGAAGCGGCAAAAATCGCCGTTGAGCTGGGGAATGATAAACAACCACAGTCCAACGCCACGCTCAATAACGGCAAGAAAGCGGTTCCCGCCTGGCTGTTAACGCCGATCCCGGTTGATAAAAGCAATATTGACAGCACCATCGTCGCTGACGGCTTCCATAAAAAGAGCGATCTCTAAGCCCGCTGCCGCCGCCCGGCGGCTATTCCATTGCTGGAGAAAGTCATGACCACGCTACTGGAAATGAAAAACATTACCAAGCGCTTCGGTGCCGTAAAGGCCGTGGACGATATTTCTTTGCGCCTTGAGCCGGGCGAAGTGGTGTCGCTGTGTGGCGAAAACGGCTCAGGTAAATCGACGCTGATGAAGGTGCTGTGCGGCCTCTATCCGGCGGGCGACTACGAAGGGGAGATCCTGTTTTCTGGCGAACCGCTGCGCCCTGCCAATATTCGCGATACCGAACGCAAGGGCATTGTGATTATTCATCAGGAGCTGGCGCTGGTCCGGCAGCTTACCGTGCTGGAAAACATCTTTCTCGGCAGCGAGATCGGCCGGGGCGGCGTGGTGGATGACGAAACCATGGCGCTACGCTGTCAGCGGCTGCTGAAGCAGGTAAAGCTGGATATCTCGCCGCATACGCGCGTCGGCGATTTGGGGATTGGTCAACAGCAGCTGGTGGAAATCGCCCGTGCGTTGAACAAACAGGTGCGCCTGCTGATTCTGGATGAGCCAACCTCTTCCCTTACCGAACAGGAGACCAGCGTACTGCTGGGGATCGTTAAGGATCTGCGCGATCACGGCATCGCCTGCGTTTATATCTCGCACAAGCTCAACGAGGTTAAGGCGATATCCGACACCATCTGCGTGATTCGCGACGGCAAGCATATCGCCACCTGTGCGGCAGAGGGCCTGAGCGAGGACGATATTATTACCATGATGGTCGGGCGCGAGCTGACGGCGCTCTATCCACGTGAGCCGCATGAACAGGGCGAGGCGATCCTGCGCGTGGAAAATCTTACCGCCTGGCATCCGGTTAACCGTCATCTGCGGCGGGTAAATAATGTCTCCTTTACGCTGCGACGCGGGGAGATCCTCGGTATCGCCGGGCTGGTCGGGGCCGGACGCACAGAGACCGTTCAGTGTCTGACCGGTCTCTGGCCTGGGCGCTGGGAAGGCCAGATCACCATCAAAGAACATCGGGTTAATCCGCGCCGCTGGGACTGCCAGCAGGCCATTCAGCACGGCATCGCCATGGTGCCGGAAGATCGTAAAAAAGATGGCATCGTGCCGCTGCTGGGCGTAGGGAAAAACATCACCCTGGCGGCGCTGGGGCAGTTCAGCAACACATTCTCTGTTCTGGATGAGGCGCGCGAGCAGGTTGCTATTAATACGTCTATTCGCCAGCTACGGGTGAAAACCTCTTCCGCAGAGTTGGCGGTAGGTCGCCTGAGCGGCGGCAATCAGCAGAAGGCGGTGATCGCGAAATGCCTGCTGCTTAACCCGCAAATTTTGATCCTCGACGAACCCACGCGCGGCATCGATATCGGTGCCCGCGTCGAAATTTACAAGCTGATCCATCAGCTGGTGCAACAGGGCATCGCCATTATTGTGATCTCATCCGAGCTGCCGGAAGTACTGGGATTAAGCGATCGCGTACTGGTAATGCACGAAGGACAAATCAAAGCTGACTTGCCGAACCATAACCTGACGCAGGAACAGGTGATGGAAGCGGCCCTGCGGAGTGAACATTATGCTTAAAACCAATACCGCTATGCTGCCCACCAGCGGCGGCGGCGCGCCAGGCAAGCTGCGCCTGCTTAATCTGCAGGTGCTGGTAATGCTGGCCGCGATTATTGTGATTATGCTGTTTTTTACCTGGATGACCGACGGCGCTTATCTCAGCGCGCGCAACGTCTCTAACCTGCTGCGCCAGACAGCGATCACCGGCATTCTCGCGGTGGGGATGGTGTTTGTGATTATCTCTGCGGAAATCGACCTGTCGGTTGGCTCAATGATGGGGCTGCTGGGCGGCGCGGCGGCGATTTTTGATGTCTGGCTGGGCTGGCCGCTGCCGTTGACCATTGTGGTTACGCTGGCGCTCGGCCTGCTGCTGGGCGCCTGGAACGGCTGGTGGGTCGCCTATCGTAAAGTCCCCTCGTTTATCGTCACGCTGGCCGGGATGCTGGCCTTTCGCGGCGTGCTGGTCGGGATCACTAACGGCACTACCGTCGCGCCCACCAGCCCGGCGATGTCGCAAATCGGGCAAAGCTATCTGCCGGACGGCATTGGCTTCGGTTTCGGCGTTATCGGCCTTGGTCTGTTTATCGCCTGGCAGTGGCGGCTGCGGCTGCGGCGTCAGCAGATGGGGCTGGAGCAATCGCCAGCCCGCAACGCAGTGACACGTCAGACGATGACCGCGCTGCTGGTGCTGGGCGCGATTTGGCTGCTGAACGACTATCGCGGCGTGCCTACGCCGGTGCTGATTCTGGCATTGCTGATGCTGGCCGGGATGTTTATGGCGACCCGCACCGCTTTTGGTCGCCGTATTTATGCGATTGGCGGCAACCTTGATGCGGCCCGCCTTTCTGGCATCAACGTTGCGCGCAACAAAATGGCGGTTTTCGCGATTAACGGCCTGCTGGTAGCCGTGGCGGGATTGATCCTGAGTTCACGTCTGGGCGCGGGTTCACCTTCCGCCGGTAATATTGCAGAACTGGATGCTATCGCCGCCTGCGTTATCGGCGGCACCAGCCTGGCGGGCGGCATCGGCTCGGTAGCGGGCGCGGTGATGGGCGCGTTTATTATGGCCTCGCTGGATAACGGCATGAGCATGATGGATGTGCCGGCGTTTTGGCAGTACATCGTTAAGGGCGCCATCCTGCTGTTAGCGGTATGGATGGACTCCGCCACCCGGCGGCGCGTGTAATCGTCGAAGCAGATCACAGGGCTCACCAATTTTTTTCTGCGGCTGGTTTCACTGTGGTAATCAAGATGCAGAATAAAAAACAGGAGTGATCATGTTTGAGAAACGTTTTCGCATCAGCCTGCTGTTTAATGCCAATAAAATCTATGACCGCCAGGTTGTGGAAGGTGTCGGTGAATATCTGCAAGCCTCGCAAACCGACTGGGATATTTTTATTGAAGAGGATTTTCGCTGCCGTATCGATAACATGCATGAGTGCCTCGGCGACGGCGTGATCGCGGACTATGACGATAAAGATATCGAGGCGCTGCTGCAGAATGTGGATGTGCCGATCGTGGGCGTGGGCGGCTCTTATCATCGGCCAGAAGATTATCCGCCCGTGCACTATATCGCGACCGATAACGCCGCGCTGGTAGAGAGCGCTTTTTTGCACCTGAAAGAGAAAGGCATTAACCGCTTTGCTTTTTATGGCCTGCCCGCCTCCTGTGGCAAACGCTGGGCGCAGGAGCGGGAATATGCCTTTCGGCGGCTGGTAGCGAAAGAGCGCTACCAGGGCGTGGTTTACCAGGGCATGGCGACCGCGCCCGCCTACTGGCAGCACGCGCAAAACCGGCTTGCCGACTGGCTGCAAACGCTGCCGCAGCAAACCGGTATTATCGCCGTTACCGATGCGCGTGCCCGCCATCTGTTGCAGGTATGCGAGCATCTGAAAATTCCGGTTCCGGAAAAGCTGTGCGTGATTGGCATTGATAACGAAGAGCTGACGCGCTATCTGTCGCGCGTGGCGCTCTCCTCAGTGGCGCAGGGTACCCGACAGATGGGCTATCAGGCGGCCAAGCTGTTGCATCGGCTGCTGGATCGGCAAACCTTGCCGTTACAACGCATTCTGGTGCCGCCGGTGAAGGTTATCGCCCGGCGCTCAACAGATTTTCGCTCGCTGCACGATCCGGCAGTGATTCAGGCGATGCACTATATCCGCTTTAACGCCTGTAAAGGGATCAAGGTTGAGCAGGTGCTGGATGCAGTAGGCATGTCGCGTTCCAACCTTGAAAAACGCTTTAAAGATGAAACCGGCGAGACCATTCACACCATCATCCACAGCGAGAAGCTGGAACGGGCACGGGCGCTGCTGGTCTCCTCTTCCGTGCCGATTAATGAGATTTCACAGATGTGCGGCTACCCTTCACTGCAATATTTCTATTCGGTGTTTAAGAAAAGCTACGCCAGCACGCCGAAAGAGTACCGGCAGCAAAATGCGGAGGTGATAACCTGATGCAGTCAGTACGTTTTCACGGATAAAACCTTTCTCTGCCGCCATTCAGGCAACACGGCCAGGTGTTGCCTCTGTTTTCTTTTCCCCTGTTTTTACTTTATTCGCCGCCCGGCATACTATTCCGCTATTAGCGACCAACTGGTCCGCGCGGATAGCCTAAGGAAGCTGGGATGAAAGCGAAGTCGACAACCCTTTATGATGTGGCACAGTATGCCGGCGTCTCTTACCAGACCGTTTCGCGGGTAATAAACCAGGCGGAAAACGTATCAGAGAAGACCCGACAAAAAGTTGAAGCAGCGATGCTGGCGCTGAACTATGTGCCTAACCGCGTGGCACAGCAGCTGGCGGGCAAAATTGGTCACACTATCGGGCTTGCGACCTCTGATCTTTCACTGCACGCGCCTTCGCAAATTGCCGCCGCCATTAAATCCCGGGCTGGGGAAAAACGTTTTAACGTCGTGATTTCAATGACCGAGCAGAGCGGCGCGGCAGCGGCCAGAGCGGCAATTAATAATCTGCTGGCACAGCGCGTGGACGGCCTGATCGTGAATATTCCGCTACAGGATGAAGAGGCGCAAAGCCTGGTGGCGCTATGTCGGGAGGTGCCGGTGCTGTTTCTGGATGTCTCGCCGCAGCTGGACGCCAACAGCGTCATTTTCGATCCTGACCAGGGCGCACGTTTGGGCGTGGCGCATCTGCTGGAACTGGGTCATCGGGAAATTGCGCTGTTAGCCGGGCCGCAAAGTTCAGTTTCGGCGCGTCTACGCTTTGAAGGCTGGCAGCAGACGCTGGCGCAGCATCAGCTACAGGCAACGGCGATCATGGAAGGTGACTGGAGCGCGCTTTCCGGCTATCAGCAGGTGACGCGGCTGTTGAATGAAGGCCCACAGCCTGGTGCGATTCTGGTAGCGAACGATCAGATGGCATTAGGCGCGCTACGGGCCATTACTGAAGCGGGCCTGAAAGTGCCCGGTGACATCTCGGTTATCGGTTATGACGATACCGCTGACAGCGCCTGCTTTATTCCACCGCTGACCACCATCAAGCAGGATTTCAGAATGTTAGGGAAAAACAGCGTGGAGCGGCTGGTGGAGATGATCTGTCAGCCCGATGCGCCGACGCGTTCTGAGCTGCTGCCGGTTAGCCTGGTAATACGTAAAACCACCGCAGCGCCGGGAAGTGAGACGCTTTCTCCGCAGGCGCTGTCAGATGCGCTGATGCAGCTGGCGCGTCAGGCGGCACGTCTGAAATAGTCGCCCCGAGGCGTTGCTTTCCCGACGAATCAGAAGCGTATCATTAAATATTTCAGAAGGTTAGACAAGCCGTCCCCATTATACATTTACTTGCGGGTCAGGCCACGGCCTCGCCCGTTTGCGGCAGGCTGATGCCAGCAAAGCCGCCCACTACCCCCTTTTCGGCTACTCCTTCCCAGATTATTTGTGAATCCCATCACCGATTCCGGCTACGCGCCTTTACATCCCTGTGAGTCAAAACCATATTGCTATTAAATGTGAGCGCATCACAAAAGCATAAGGAAAAGCACATGACTGTAACAGCAGGCACATCAGCCGCCACGCTAAGCGCCATCCTGGCACGTCGCGACTGGGAAAATCCGGCGGTAACCCAACTCAATCAGCTCCCTGCCCATCCGCCCTTCTGCAGCTGGCGATCGCCGGAGGCGGCGCGAAATGATACGCCTTCCACCAGCCTGCAGAGCCTGAACGGGCACTGGGCATTCAGCTATTTTTCCCGACCGGAAGCGGTGCCGGAAAGCTGGCTGCAACAGGATCTGACTGACGCGGATGATATCAAGGTGCCCTCAAACTGGCAGATGCTGGGTTACGATGCGCCAGTTTATACCAATGTGACCTACCCGATTCCGGTTAACCCACCTTTTGTTCCGGCAGATAACCCAACAGGTTGTTACTCGCTCACATTTCATGTGGATGAAAGCTGGCTCGCCTCTGGTCAGACACGTATTGTTTTTGACGGCGTGAATTCCGCCTTTCATTTATGGTGCAACGGCCACTGGATCGGCTATGCCCAGGATAGTCGTCTGCCCTCCGAGTTTGATCTGAGCGCAGTGCTGCAGCCGGGCGCTAATCGTCTGGCAGTTATGGTGCTGCGCTGGAGCGACGGCAGCTATCTGGAAGATCAGGATATGTGGCGCATGAGCGGCATCTTCCGCGATGTCTCACTGCTGCATAAGCCCCACACCCGCATTAGCGATCTGCAGGTGGTCACCCAGCTTAATGAAAGTTTTAGCCATGCCGAGCTTAAGGCGCAGGTAGTGGTTAACGGCGCGTCGCTGTCGGACGTGCAGGTTACGATGCAGCTCTGGTTCGGCGAAGAGATGCTGGGCGAGCGTCAGCAACCGCTCGGCAGCGAGATCGTTGATGAGCGCGGCGCCTGGAAAGATCGCACCACGCTGCGCCTGCCGGTTGCCGCGCCGCAGCTCTGGAGCGCCGAAACGCCCACGCTTTATCGTCTGGTGGTGCTGCTGCATGACCGTAGCGGTATGTTACTGGAGGCGGAGGCCTGTGATGTTGGCTTCCGTAAGGTAGAAATCTCGCAGGGTCTGCTGAAGCTGAACGGCAAACCCCTGCTGATCCGCGGCACCAACCGCCATGAGCATCATCCAGAGAACGGTCAGGTGATGGATGAAGAGACCATGCGCCGCGATATTCTGTTGATGAAACAGCATAATTTTAATGCGGTGCGCTGCTCGCATTATCCGAATCATCCGCTCTGGTACCGACTGTGCGATCGCTACGGACTGTATGTGGTAGACGAAGCCAATATCGAAACGCACGGCATGGAGCCGATGAACCGCCTCTCCAGCGATCCCGTCTGGCTGCCCGCGATGAGCGAGCGCGTGACGCGCATGGTGCAACGCGACCGCAATCATCCCTCAATCATCATCTGGTCGCTGGGCAATGAGTCGGGACACGGCGACAATCATGACGCGCTTTACCGCTGGATTAAATCTAACGACCCGACGCGACCGGTGCAGTACGAAGGCGGCGGCGCTAACAGCGCGGCCACCGATATTATTTGCCCGATGTATGCGCGCGTCGATCAGGATCAGCCTTTCCCGCAGGTGCCGAAGTGGTCGATAAAAAAATGGATCGGCATGCCGGATGAGCATCGTCCGCTGATTCTGTGCGAATACGCACACGCCATGGGCAACAGCTTTGGCGGCTTTCATAAATACTGGCAGGCGTTTCGTCAGTATCCGCGTTTGCAGGGCGGTTTTGTCTGGGACTGGGTCGATCAATCGCTGACCCGCTATGACGATAACGGCAAACCCTATGCCGCTTACGGCGGCGACTTCGGCGATAAGCCGAACGATCGTCAGTTTTGTATGAATGGCCTGGTCTTTGCCGATCGCACGCCGCACCCGGCGCTATTTGAAGCGCAGCAGGCGCAGCAATTTTTCCGCTTTACGCTGAACAGCACGCAGCCGGTTGAGCTGGAGATCGCCAGCGAATATCTGTTCCGCCGCTGCGATAACGAACAGCTGATCTGGACGCTGGCGCAGGAAGGCTGCACTCTGGCCAGCGGCACGGTTCATCTGGATATCGCGCCTGAAGGCACGCAGCTGATTACCCTCAGCGATCTGCCTGCGATTACCGCCAGCGGTCAGGTATGGCTGACGGTGCAGGTGCAGCAAATTGCCGCCACCGCCTGGTCTGAGGCAGGACATATCTGCGCCTGGCAGCAGTGGCCGTTGGCCTCGCCATTAACATTGCCCGCCGCGCCGCACGGTACAGGCGAAGCTCCTGAGCTTCGCGTCAGCGAGCACGCCTTTGATATTCAGCTTGGTGCACAGCGCTGGCAGTTCAGCAGGAAAAGTGGCCTGCTGACTCAGTGGTGGAAAGGCGGGGAAGCGGCGTTGCTACAGCCATTACAGGATCAGTTTACGCGTGCGCCACTGGATAATGATATCGGCGTTAGCGAAGCCGCACGCATCGATCCCAACGCCTGGGTAGAGCGCTGGAAAGCGGCAGGCTTCTATGAGATGGAGCCGCAGCTGGAACGGTGCGAAGCAGAGCGTCTTAGCCGTGAAGTACAACTGCATACGGTGCACAGCTGGCGCTATCAGAACCAAATTCTGTTTATCAGCCGTAAAACGTATCGCATCGACCACACCGGTGAACTGCATATCAGCGTGGATGTGGATGTCGCGCCAGGCATCCCGGCGCCGGCACGTATTGGACTCACCTGCCAGCTGGCGCAGGTGCAGCCGCAGGTAAGTTGGCTCGGCCTCGGCCCGCATGAAAACTATCCGGATCGCAAACAGTCTGCCCGCTACGATCGCTGGCAGCTGCCGCTGGCGGCGCTCTATACCCCATATGTTTTCCCCAGCGAAAACGGCCTGCGCTGCGACAGCGAATGGTTGCAGTATGGCGACAACGAATGGCGCGGTCGCTTCCACTTTAATCTCAGCCGCTACAGCCAGGCGCAGTTGCGCGACGTTACGCACCGCCATCTGTTACAGGAGGAGCCGGGAAGCTGGCTGAATCTGGATGGGTTCCATATGGGCGTAGGCGGCGATGACTCCTGGAGTCCCAGCGTCTCGCCGGAATATCTGCTACAGGACAACCATTATCACTATGAAGTGAGCTGGGTGCGTGTTTAACACGCGCTGAGCGTTAGCCGGGGCAGGTTTGGCCTCTCTGCCCCGCGATAACCTTAAGGAAAAACGTTATGTATTACCTGAAAAATACCAACTTCTGGATGTTCGGGCTGTTCTTCTTCTTTTACTTTTTCATCATGGGAGCCTATTTTCCGTTTTTCCCGATCTGGTTGCATGACATCAACCACCTCAGTAAAAGCGATACCGGTATTGTTTTCGCCTGCATCTCGCTGTTCTCCCTGCTGTTTCAACCTGTGTTCGGCCTGCTTTCCGATAAGCTGGGATTAAGAAAACATCTGCTGTGGATTATTACCGGCATGCTGGTGATGTTTGCGCCCTTCTTTATCTACGTGCTTGGCCCGCTATTGCAGACCCACATTCTGCTCGGCGCGATTGTCGGCGGCATCTACCTTGGCTTTATTTACAACGGCGGCGCGCCCGCTATTGAAGCCTATATTGAAAAAGTCAGCCGCCGTAGCCAGTTTGAATTTGGTCGCGCGCGTATGTTCGGCTGCGTGGGCTGGGCGCTGTGCGCCTCGATTGTCGGCATTATGTTCACCATCAATAACCAGTTTGTGTTCTGGCTCGGATCGGGCTGTGCGGTGATTCTGGCGATCCTGCTGTTTATCGCTAAACCGCAGGCGCAGCCTTCCGCCACGGTTGCCGACTCGCTGGGCGCTAACCCCTCGCCCTTTAATCTGCGTCTGGCGCTGGAGCTGTTTAAAAATCCTAAGCTCTGGTACCTGTCGCTGTATGTTGTCGGCGTTTCCTGTACCTATGATGTGTTCGACCAGCAGTTCGCCAATTTCTTTACTTCGTTTTTTGCTTCCGGCGAACAGGGCACGCGCGTCTTCGGCTACGTCACCACGATGGGCGAGCTGCTGAATGCCAGCATCATGTTCTTTGCGCCGTTGATTGTGAACCGCATTGGCGGGAAGAATGCGCTGCTGCTGGCGGGCACCATTATGTCAGTACGCATTATCGGCTCCTCTTTTGCCACTTCAGCGCTGGAGGTGGTGATCCTGAAAACCCTGCATATGTTTGAGGTGCCGTTCCTGATTGTCGGCTGCTTTAAATATATTACCAGCCAGTTTGAGGTGCGTTTCTCTGCCACTATCTATCTGGTCTGCTTCTGCTTCTTTAAGCAGCTGTCGATGATTTTTATGTCGCTGTTTGCGGGCTATATGTACGACAGCCTGGGCTTCCACGGCGCTTATCTGGTGCTGGGTCTGGTGGCGCTCACCTTTACCCTGATCTCTGTTTTCACCCTGAGTGGAGAAGGCCCGCTCACGGCGCTACGCGCACGTGGCAAAAAAGAGGCGAAACCCGCCTGATGGCACTGGCTGAAGGTGAGTAAATGCATTATCAGTGCCGCAGCGATCGGGCTGCGGCCTTTTTTTAGCCCAATCTGAACAGCAGCATAATCTGCGAGAGCCGGGTAAACACCACTTCCATTAGATGATAAAAGTAAGGTGCGAAATGATTCATTAACGGCAACATCACCAGCATTCCTATGCCGAGCGTCAGCGGAAACCCCACCACAAAAATGGATAGCTGCGGCGTCAGGCGGTTCAGTAAGCCAAGCGTCAGGTTGATTGCCAGCAACAGCGTGATCACCGGCAGTCCCAGCGCAATGCCGAACTGAAAAATCAGGCTGCCGGAAGACGCGATGGCACTAAATGCGTCGCGGTTCAGCGGCGCGGTGCTTACCGGCAGCAACTGAAAACTTTCCGCCAGCACTTCCAGCATCAGCAAATGACCGTTAAACAGCAGAAACAGCAGGATGGCCAGCAGATTCAGCAGGCGGGAAACCACCGGCATATTATCGCCGCCGTTAGGATCGTAAAACATGGCGAAAGAGAGGCCCATTTGCAGCCCGATGATTTCACCGGCATAGCGTACGGCAACAAACAGTAACTGGATAGTCAGGCCCATCGCCGCCCCGATCAGCAACTGCTGGCAGCCGACCCAAAGCCCCATAATGGAGATCAGTGGAATGGCATTATCAGGCAGATTTTGCCCCAGCAGCAGGGCGATAATCGCCGCCAGCCCCACCTTAACCCGAGCGCTGATCGACTTGTCATTAAATACCGGCGCGGTGCTAAACAGCGCCAGCACACGCATCAGCGGCCAAAAGTAGTGGCTCACCAGCAGTGGCAGCGCATCCAGCGACAGACTCTGCATATCAGCCAATCATCTGAGGAAGAGTAGTATAGAGCGCCCGCATATAATCCAGCATCGTTGAGAGCATGCTCGGTCCAAGCGCGACCACCACCGCGACAATCATCAGAATTTTGGGAATAAAACTCAGCGTCATTTCATTGATTTGCGTGGAAGCCTGTAAAATACTGACGATCAGGCCGGTGACCAGTGCCGCCAGCAGCAGCGGCGCGGCCAGCATGAGTCCTACCCGGATGGCTTGAAACCCCATCGCCATTACGCTTTCTGGCGTCATCTGTTATCCCGTCAGTTGATAAAAGTCTGAGCCAGCGAGCCCATAATGAGCTGCCAGCCATCCACCAGCACAAACAGAATCAGCTTGAACGGCAGAGAAATGGTGGCGGGCGGCAACATCATCATCCCCAGCGCCATCAGCACGCTGGCGATCACCAGATCGATAATCAGAAATGGAATGAATACCGCGAAGCCGATTTGGAAACCGGTTTTTAGTTCGCTGGTAACAAAAGCGGGCAGCAAAATACGCAGCGGCACCTCATCCTGACTGGCGTAGTTATCTACCTTCGCCATGCGGGTATAAAGCGCCAGATCGGCTTCGCGCGTATGGCTCAGCATAAATTCACGCATCGGCTTCGCCGCGCGCGGCAGCGCCTCTTCCATGGTGATCTTATCCTGCGACAGCGGCAGCCAGGCATTCTCATACACCTGATTAAACACCGGCGACATCACAAAAAAGGTAATAAACAACGCCAGCCCCAGCAACACCTGATTAGGCGGCGTGGAGGGCGTACCCAACGCATTACGCAGCAGGCCCAGCACAATAATGATGCGGGTAAACCCCGTCATCATCAGCAGAATGGCAGGTAAAAACGTCAGAGAAGTGAGCAGAACCAGCGTCTGGATCGGCAAAGACCAGCTTTCGCCGCCGCCGCCCCGCGTCAGCAGAATATCGCCGTTGGCGGCCAGGGCCGCATGCGGCAGCAGCAGTAAAGACAACAACGCCAGCGCCAGCCGGCAACGCGTTACGGTAGAGATTAAAGAACTCATTGTTCAGGTTCCGCTTTGCCGCGTTTCAGCAAGCGCCTCAGGGTAAGCTGAAAATCTGCCGCCGCCGCAGTCTGTGCCTCAGCAGGGTGAGCAAGGCGGCTAAGGCGGGTAATCGCGCCCGGCGTAACGCCCAGCAGCAATCGTTGACCATCCACCTCTACCACCACCAGACGCTCGCGCTGGCCGAGCGAATGGCTGCTTTTCACCACGATCGCCGTCCCCTGCGCGCGGCCATGGCTGACAAAGCCACAGCGACGTGCCAGCCAGGCACAAAAAATAATCAGCAGGACGACAATCGCCAACGCGCCGCTCACCTGAGTGATCAGCGAGAGGGTGGTAGAAGCATCATTCATAACAGATCTGCATTCTGGTTAACCGTCACCTGCTTAAACGCTGCATACGTTCAGAAGGCGTAATAATATCGGTGATACGAATACCGAATTTATCGGAAACCACGACCACTTCGCCCTGGGCGATAAGATAGCCGTTAATCAGAATATCCAGCGGTTCACCAGCCAACCCATCGAGTGTGACCACTGAGCCCTGGCTCAGACGCAACAACTCTTTGATTGTCATTTTGGTACGGCCCAGTTCCACGGTCATTTTTACCGGGATATCAAGGATAAGCTTGAGATCTTCGCTAAATGCAGCAACCTGTGTGTCTTTCGTTATAACCGGTGCGTTAGCCTGACTTTCCGTAGTCTGCTGCTCGGCTAACGCTTCCCCCCAAAGGCTGTCTGTAGACTGATCCTCAGTCTCAGACGGTTGTTTTGCGTCACTCATGGGGATATTGCTCCTTATTTAATGACGGTAAATTAGGCTTTAATAATTTCTCGATTTTGAGAGCATATTGACCGTTAACACAGCCATAGCTGCCCGAAAGAACCGGGAAACCATCAACACATGCTTCAATGTATTCCGGCTTGTCCAACGGAATAACATCGCCCTTTTGCAGCGCGAGAATTTTTGACAGGCGTGTTTGCATGTCGGTGAAGTTCGCCACCAGCTCCAGTTCGGTATCTTTTACCTGCGAAGCCAGTACTGTGCGCCACTGAGCATCTTCCTGTTGCGAATTTTCCAGTGGCGGATTACTTAACAGCTCACGTAGCGGTTCAATGATGCTGAAGGGAATACAGATATCAAATTCGCCGCTTTGCGAACCTATTTCCACATAGAAGGGCGTGGTCACCACAATATCGTTAGGCGACGAGGTGATATTAGTGAATTTAACCTGGATCTCAGCGCGCACATATTCAGTTTCTAATTTGAAAATAGAGCTCCAGGCGTAATCATACGCCTCCAGCGCCATCGACAGCATACGCTTGATAATACGCTGCTCGGTTGGCGTGAATTCACGTCCTTCCGCTTTGGTGAGAAAACGCCCGTCGCCGCCAAACAGGTTATCAACCGCCATAAAAACCAGGCTGGGCGAGAAAACAAACAGTGCCGTTCCGCGTAGCGGATTCATATGCACTAAATTGAGGTTGGTCGGCACCGGGAGATTACGGGCAAAGTCATGGTAGGGCTGGATTTTTATATTGCCAGCGGTGATATCCGGACTGCGTCGTAACAGATTAAACAGCCCCATCCGAAACTGCCGGGCAAAGCGTTCATTAATAATCTCAAGCGAGTGCAGCCGTTCACGTACCACGCGGCGCTGAGTGTTGGGATCGTAAGGCTTGATGTTTTCATCGCCAATCAGCTCTTTCTCAACCTGTTCAGGTTCACTGCTGCCGCCGCCGTTGAGCAAGCGATCAATTTCAGCCTGCGATAATATGCTGTCAGACATAAGCGTTACCGTAATATAAAGGCGTTAAACAAAACATCCGTAACAGTCACTCCTGGGGTTTCATCAAGAGGCATGTTTAATATTTTTTTAATATCCTGGATTAATTGCGACTTGCCTTCGTTAACCGATAACTCTTCCGCGCTGCGTCCGGAAAATAGCACTAATAAACGGCTGCGTACTTCCGGCAAATATTTTTCTATCTTGGTTTTATCTTCTTCATTACTTACGCGCAGCGTTAAGCCAATATAAAGAACGCGATCGTACTCTTCACCGCCAGGCTTCAGGCTAACGGTAAAGGTATCCAGCGGGACATAAATGGGCGCTATCGGCTCGACAACTTCAATGACCTCAGGAGGTGTATCATCTGACAGCAGGCGCGCCTGCATGTTTTTCATTTCGTACATAGTCCAGGCGGCAATGGCGCAGGCAGCTATCGCCAAAAGTAAAATGACAAAAATAAATAACGATCTTGCTTTACTTTTCCCTGTCTTCGTCGACTTTTTTTTATTTGACATCGAATTAACAATTCCTGTTATAAACTACCTGACGTTCAATTATACAGATCCATTGAATAGCCAATTCTATTACAAGCAAGCCCCTGAACAATTCGTCAAAAAGAAGAAATTACTGATGGTAAATCATTGACTCTATTCTTCATGCAAAAATGCTTATGCCCGTGGGAGAATAAATTCGCTGAGGCGTAATTTCCTCTTCCACATCAATTAGCGGTTCTGCACCGGTCTCTTTTTGAGAAAGCGAAGATTGCCCTGAATCAGCATCAGCTGAAGAACCCCATGCTGCAGCGCCATCATGGCCAACGCTACCCTGACCCAGCTGAATTCCCGCTTCGGCCAGCGAGGTACGCAGATGAGACATAGCGGCCTCCAGCGCAGCGCGCACCGGCTGATGATCGGTAACGAAGTGCAACTGAACCTGATCCTGATCCAGACGCAGCTTGATCTGTAACGGCCCTAAATGTTCCGGATGTAAACGCAGCTCGGCATGATGAACGCCATTACGGGTAAAGGCGCTAAGTTTCTGGCTAAGCGCCTGCTGCCAGGCTGGCGATCCTACTTCCGGTTCCAGCACGCCATACGCGACCGGTAGCAGGGTGCTGGACGTTGAGGATGTAGCAGCGGGTGTCGCCAGCGATGCCGGGGAGGTAGCGGGTGCGGCGGTAAGAGGCATTGTCTGCGCGCGATTATCAACGGACAGAACAGCCTTGTCACCTTCACCTTCCAGACCCTGCGCTACGCCGATAGCTTGCTTAATTAAGGCGTCAGGAGCGGGGCTTTGCTGCGTGTTCGGCTCGGCAGGCTTTCCGCTGTGATGAGCGGCCCGCGGGCTGGCGATCATGCGCAGCATCTCATCGGCGGAATTTTGATGTGCCGTTTGCAACGTGCCTTTTTCTGTTGTGGCCTGAAGCGCATCGGTGTCATTGATTAATGCATGTAGCGCATTGCCAGGCTGCCCGATTTGCGGCGCAGCGACAGCTTTAGCCAGGCTGGCCATAGCGGGTTGCGCAGCGGCAGTGGTTTCTGCCACGGCCGCAGACGGCAGCGAGGCACATATGGCATCAGGCAGAACAGCCGGCAGCAGCCAGGCCGCAACCGCATCAAGATCCTCTTCGTTCAGTTTGTCGCTGGCTGGTCGTTGCTCTTTTCCCTGTATAAGAGGCATACGCCTGTCCGTAACAGCGGCGAGTTCACTATCCAGCACACTGGCGAAACCGGTATCGATACTATTGCCTGCCGCCGCTGCGGGGGCCACGCCCGGCAGGGAGGCGATGGTATTAATCATCATAAACCGCTGTTCCTTAAGCTTGCGCGCTGCGCGAATTCATCCATTAACTTCTGATCCAGGCGATTTTCTTTCGCCTGCTTTACACTATCGGCCCGGCTAACCAGGGTTTCAAAAGCGTTCAACCGTCGCTTGTCTTTTTTCCAGCGATCCAGTGCCTGATCGACCGACTGCTGGCAAGCAGCAACATGACCGGCATGCTGTTTAACAACCCGACCAAGCGACGAGATAAAAAATTGATGGCTGAGCAGGTTGATCACCGGCATGCCGGTAGCTGACATCGTCGTCTGTAACTGTTGTCCATATTCCTGCTCATAGCGGGTTAGCTGCTCAAGCTGTGCGGCGGCATTGGCGTGAACCTGGCGCACCTTGCCAAGCTGGCTCGTGGTATCGCTTAAAGTCTGTTCCGCCAGCTCGCACAACACCTTCATTGGGGAACGCTGTGTCATTCGCTACTCTCCTTGTGGTGATCAGGTAAATCGGGAAACAGCGCAGAGAGCGCGGCGAACGAGGCTTCATATTCGCTGCGGTCATAGATTCCCTGCTGCAAAAAACGCTCCATTTGTGGATAGAGCTCAATCGCCCGATCCAGCAAGGGGTCGCTGCCGGCAGCGTAGGCGCCGACGCTAATCAAATCGCGGTTACGCTGCCAGGCAGAAAGCAGCTGTTTGAAACGTTGTACTTTTTTGTAGTGTTGGGGTGGGATCAGCTCGGTCATGGCGCGGCTGATAGAGGCTTCAATATCGATGGCGGGATAGTGTCCCGCCTCCGCCAGTCGACGCGACAGCACCACGTGACCATCCAGAATCGCACGCGCCGAGTCGGCAATCGGGTCCTGCTGATCGTCCCCTTCGGTAAGTACGGTATAAAATGCGGTAATCGAGCCGCCTCCCTGCACGCCATTGCCGGCGCGCTCCACCAGCGCAGGCAAACGAGCAAAAACCGAAGGCGGATAGCCTTTGGTGGCCGGAGGTTCGCCAATTGCCAGCGCAATTTCACGCTGCGCCATCGCATAGCGGGTTAACGAGTCCATAATCAGCAAGACGTTTAACCCCTGGTCACGGAAGTCTTCTGCGATGCGCGTCGCGTAGTCGGCGCCCTGCATCCGCAAGATAGGTGAAACGTCGGCCGGTGCGGCGATCACGACAGCGCGGCTTAGCCCTTCTTTTCCCAGGATATTCTCAATAAAATCTTTAACTTCGCGGCCACGCTCGCCAATCAGCCCAACCACAATAACATCCGCTTTGGTATAGCGCGCCATCATGCCGAGCAGCACCGATTTCCCCACGCCGGAGCCGGCAAAAAGCCCCATTCGCTGCCCACGCCCGACGGTTAACAGGCCATTAATAGCGCATACGCCCACGTCCAGCACAGACTTGATCGGCTCACGCAGCAAAGGGTTAAAAGGCGTGGAAAAAAGCGCGCCGCGCTGGCGCGTTTCGGGGGCAGACAGGTTGTCCAGCGGTCGGGCGCGCGCATCCAGCACCCGACCCAGTAATGCCTGTCCCAGCGGTAACATTTTGCCTTTAGTCGTACCGGTATCCGGGGCATAAATTCGCGCGCCCGGCAGAATGCCATCCGTATTCTCCAGCGGCATCAGATAAAGCAACTGTCCGTTAAAGCCGACAACTTCGCTTTCCATGCTGTCGCCGCCGTGCGCGCTGTCACGCTCTACCCGACACAATGTGCCGATCGGCAGCGTTAAGCCCACGGCTTCTAATATCAGGCCGGTAGCTCGCGTTAATCTGCCGTAGCGGCGTATGCCGGATAAGCTCACCATCCGCTGTTCTTTGTCATCAATGGCTTGCAGCCATCGTGCAAGTCGCTGACTCATGCGCCATAATCCTCACGGCTGAGCTGACACAGCGCCTGCCAGCTGCTGGAAACGGTGGCATCCAGTTCGCATTCTGCCGAGGTGATGCGGCAGCCGCCGGGCAACATAGCGTCATCGGCGCGCAGCTCCCAGCCCTGTTGCGCCAGTACAGTACCCAGCTGCTCCTGCACCGTGGAAAACTCGTCGGCATTTACCCAGAGCTGAACAGGCCCCTGGAACAGCGGCTCCTGCTGCAACAGCGACTGGATTTTCTCCAGCAGCAAATTGTTGTCGAAAGCCAGGTTTTTACCCAGGGTGGCACGGGCTGCTGTCAGCGCCAGCTGCACCAGACGCGACGGAATGACCTTCTCAAGGTTATCAATCGCCGCCTGGAACGAGTGCAACAGCTCGGTAAATTGCGCCGTGGTTTGTTGCTGGCGTTCTCTGGCTTCTGCCAGGCCCTGCTCAATACCGGCCTGATGCCCCTGTTGAAAACCCTCCTGGTGCCCCTGTTTACGACCTTCTTCAAGGCCCTGCGCCAGCCCCTGCGCCAGACCTTTTTGTTCTGCCTGGCGTCGCAGCCGTTGCAGCTCTGCCTGCTGCTGCTCTGGCGTCGATTCGCTGTTCATGATCTGCACATCGTCAGACAGCATATCTGCTTTACAAAGATCTTCCGGCTGCCAGATCTGCCAGCCGGTTAACTGCTGAAGATCAGACATAGACATCCTCACTGCCGCCAATGTTAATTTCACCGCTTTCCGCTAAGCGGCGCACAATCTGCAGAATGGTTTTCTGTTCGGCTTCCACCTGCGACATACGTACCGGCCCGCGTGCACTGAGATCCTCGCGCATAATATCGGCCTGACGCTTCGACATATTGCGGAAGAACTTATCGCGCAGCGGCGCCTCTGCGCCTTTCAGGGCAATAATCAACGTTTCGTTATCCACATCCTGCAGGATGCGCTGGATACTGCGATCGTCGGTATCCAGCAGATTTTCGAACAGGAACATCTCGTCGATAATTTTCTGTGCCAGCTCATGGTCAAATTCACGTACCGCCTCAATCGCTGCCTCTTCCTGCTGCGATTTCATCAGGTTAAGAATTTCGGCAGCCGGACGAATACCACCCATTTTGCTGCGTTTGAGGTTCTGGCCATGTAGCAAATTATTCAGTACTTCTGTCAGTTCCTGCAGCGCCGCAGGCTGTACGCCGCCGAAGGTGGCAATACGCAGCATGATGTCGTTACGATCGCGCTCATCAAAGCGCGTCAGCACGTCCGCCGCCTGGGCACGTTTCAGATGCACAAGAATGGTGGCGATGATTTGCGGATGTTCTTCATGAATCAGTTCAAATACCGCCAGCGGCTCCATGAAGTTCAGCGTTTCAATGCCGCTATTATTGCCCTGGGTATCCAGCAGATCTTCCAGCAGGCTGGAAGCGCGCTCTTCACCCAGCGCCTGTATCAGCACATTGCGCAGATAATCATTGGTATTAACGGTAAGCGCGGCGAAATCGCCCGCATCTTGCTGGAACTCTTTTAGCACTTCAGCCAGTTGCTCATGGGTAAAGCCACTCATGCTGACCATCGCGCTACTGATTTGCGTTACTTCATGGGTATTGAGATGACGAAAGACCTCCGCAGCACGCTCTTCGCCGAGCGTTAGCATGATGATCGCGCTTTTGTCGCATGCATTCATGATGACTGTTCCTTATTCATCCACTGACGGAGTACCAGAGCGATAACCTGCGGGTCCTGCTCAGCCATACTGCGCAACTGCTGCACGTTGACTTCAGTTTCCACACGCTGCTGCGCTTTCGCCTGCTCACGCATTTCTGCTTTACGTAGCTGTGCATCCAGCTTGGCCTGACGCGCTTCCTTTTCCAGTTCGAGACGCTGTAGCGCCAGCTCCTGATGCTTAATCCAGAAAGGCTGCAGCATCTTGCGCCATAGCACCAATGCCACCAGCAGCACCAGCAAATAGCGACCCGCCATCAACATCGAATCGATAAAGACAGGACGCAGCCAGAACGGCGTTTCAGGCTCGGCCGGCTCATCAGTAAACAGGGAGTTGACTACGTTTAAGCTATCGCCGCGCTCGCTGGAGTAGCCCATCGCCTCTTTAACCAGCGCCTGGATCTTCTCCATTTGTTCTTTATCCAACGCGACCGGCTTGCCTTCCTTATCCAGCTGATAGTTCACCACGACCGCCACCGAGAGGCGTTCGATCGTGCCGGGGCTGCGTTTGGTATGGGTAAGCGTACGGTTCAGTTCGTAGTTGGTGGTTTCATCTTTTTGGCGGCTATAAGGCTGAGTTGATACGGCCTCGCTATTAGCGCCCTTCTGTGAATTATTTGCCGTAGCGGGTTGCTCAATCGGCGCGGTGGTGGGAGCGGAGGGCTGATTGCTTAGCGCGCCCGGCACGCCGCCCGGCCCTGCTTTATTCCCCTGCTCGCTGCTGTTGATTTGGCGGCTACGTACGGCCATGTTTTCCGGCGCGCTGTTCGGCTGATATTGCTCTGCCGTTTGCTCATGCGTAGTGAAATCGATCTGCGCGGTGACCTGTGTTTTGACGTTGGCCGCGCCTACCACCGGAGCCAAAATAGCCTGAATACGTTGGCGATAATCCGCTTCGATCTCATTGATATATTTAAGCTGATTGGTCTGGAGCGCCTGATCGCCGCGCTGAGTCAGCAAATTACCACGCTGATCGACCAGCGTGACATTATCGACATTCAGGCCGGGCACCGCACTGGAGATAAGCCAGCTAATCGCATTAACCTGCCCTGCACCCAGTGAGCGGCCCGCATTTAAATCCAGCGTTACCGAGGCGGAAGGTAACTTTTGCTCGCGTACAAACAGCGTTTGCTTAGGGATCGCCAGGTGCACGCGCGCGCTGCGTACCGGGCCCAGTTTCTCAATAGTGCGCGCCAGTTCGCCTTCAAGCGCGCGCTGGTAGTTAATCTGCTCGTTAAACTGGCTAAGACCAAATTTTTCCTGGTCGAGCAGCTCGAAACCCACCTGTCCGCCTTTTGGCAATCCCTGCTGGGCCAGTCTCAGGCGGGCCTCATATACCCGATCGGCGGGCACCATAATGGCACCGCCATGCTCCTGAAAACGGTAGGGCACGTTCATCTGTGTCAGCTGCGTGACAATGGCTCCGCCATCTTCATCGCTGATATTGCTATACAGAACACGGTAATCGGGAGATTTCGCCCAAAATAACAGCGCAATAATCACTGATATAAATGCAGCGGCAAGAATAATAAACAGAAAGCGAGGATTCGCACGAAATCGCTCTACCATCGAGGTAAAGTTTAATTGGGTGTTAGGTTTACTACTGTTATCACTGGCATCCATGCGGTCATCCTACCTGAATAAAAGATGATGCAATCTGCACCATAAGCCATTAGTCTGCGCGCCAGCTCCGATACCAATATTAACAGGCGGAATGCCTTTTACCGGCAACGCGCCTTTAAGGATTATCCTCCATTTGATAAAAATATTAAGCGCTAATAAATGCGAGCTTATGTCGGCTATTTGCATTATCTACCACATTCAGAAACATGTTATTCTCACTATTAATCAGAAGTTAATAAAAGGAAAAAAGCTGGCATGACGTTTGCGTCTGTCAGCGTTTATTTATAAGGGAATGCTATGTCAATCCAATCTACAGGTGTGCTGGAACAGATTCAATTTCTGGCGAATAAGATTTCAATGTCAGGAAATAGCCTGTCTGTTCATGATACAAAAAATAGCGAACCAGTATCTTTTTCCGGCCTTTTACTTAACAGCCTTAACAATATTAGCCAGTTACAAAACCATTCCAAAAGCCTGTCAGAGAATTACATGACTGGCACCCCGGGCATTGGTCTCAATGACGTCATGGTTTCCATGCAAAAATCTTCTATTGCGCTCAACCTGGGCATCCAGGTTCGTAACAAATTAGTCAGTGCTTATCAGGAAATAATGAACATGTCCGTGTAACGAGAAAGGTTCATTATTTATTTCAGGTATTTCTTATCTAACTGACATCGCAATCGGCAGCCTTCCCTGCGGTATTTATTATCTGTCATCAGAAGGTTACTTGCTGCCACAGGCTACGCGTTGGTTTCGGATATGGCTGCTCTTTATAGAAATCAGTGCGGTAAGAAAAGTGAAATCATCCCATTGAATAATACAACTGTGAATATCCAGAGCGACTTTGTTTTAACCGGAGCGGAACTGCAAAAAATCACTGCGCTGATTTATCAGCGTGCGGGCATCGTATTGACGCATCAAAAACATGACATGGTTTATAACCGCCTTACGCGCCGCTTACGTCAGCTGGGCATGAAAACCTTTACCGCTTACTTAAATTCACTGGAGTCAGATCCATTCAGCGATGAATGGCAACAGTTTATTAATGCCCTGACAACCAATCTGACCTCCTTTTTCCGGGAGGCCTACCATTTTCCCATTCTGGCTGAACATGCTCGCTCAAGGCAAAGCAACTATAGCGTTTGGTGTACCGCCGCTGCGACAGGCGAAGAGCCCTGCTCTATCGCTATGACGCTGCATGAAGCGCTGGGTCCCCATCTCAATGGTCCGCGTATCTGGGCAACGGATATTGATACCGAAGTGCTGGCAAAGGCTGAAACCGGCGTTTACCGACATGCGGATATTCAAAATCTGACGCCGGAACAAAAGCGCACCTGGTTTTTACGCGGTACCGGCGCGCAGCGGGAGCAGGTTAAAGTGAAGCCCGCGCTGCTCTCTAACATTCATTATCAGCAGCTCAATTTATTGTCGCCTGAGTGGCGGGTCCCCGCCCCCTTTGATACCCGCTTCGACGCCATATTTTGCCGTAATGTCATGATCTATTTTGATAAACCAACCCAACTTCGCATTCTGCAACGCTTTGAGAACATGCTAAAGCCGGGCGGCCTGCTGTTTGTCGGACATTCAGAAAACTTCAGCAATATAAACGGGCCGTTTCGTCTGCGCGGACAGTCGGTTTACTGCCTGGCTCAGGAGCGAACATGAATAAAATCAAGGTACTTTGCGTTGATGACTCGGCGCTAATACGCAGCATTATGAGCAAAATCGTCAACGAACAGCCCGATATGGAAATGGTGGCAACGGCCCCCGACCCGCTTATCGCCCGCGATCTGATCAAGCGCCATTCGCCTGACGTCCTCACGCTGGATGTAGAGATGCCGCGCATGGATGGCCTGGACTTTCTGGAACGCCTGATGCGCCTGCGTCCGATGCCGGTGATCATGGTCTCATCCCTGACGCAGAAAGGGTCAGAAATTACCCTCAATGCGCTGGAGCTGGGCGCCATTGATTTTGTTACCAAGCCTCAGATGGGGCTGCAGGACGGTATGCTGAAATATAGCGAACTGATCGCCGATAAAATTCGCGTGGCTGCCCGGGTACGTAATTTTCAGCGCTATAGCGAAACTTCTGCGCCGGCACGCCTGCCAACCGGCCCCTTAATCGGCAGTGAGAAAATCATTGCGATCGGCTCATCGACCGGCGGTACGGAAGCATTGCGCCAGGTATTAACCGCCATGCCGCTTAACTGCCCCGGGATCATGATCACTCAGCATATGCCTGCCGGTTTTACCCGCTCCTTTGCTGAACGGCTAAATAAGTTATGCCGTATTACGGTGAAAGAGGCGGAAAACGGTGACCGGATTTTGCCCGGTCATGCTTATCTGGCTCCTGGCGGCATTCATCTTGGACTGACCCGTAGCGGGGCGAACTATCACGCCCAACTGCAGGATCTCCCGCCGGTAAACCGCCACTGTCCTTCCGTGGATCTGCTTTTTCATTCTGTCGCGAAATATGCCGGGAAGAATGCGGTCGGCGCGATTTTAACCGGTATGGGTCATGACGGTGCGCAGGGAATGCAGGCGATGCACCAGGCAGGCGCCCGTACCCTGGCGCAAAGCGAGAGAACCTGCGTGGTGTACGGCATGCCGCGCGAAGCCGTCGCGCTCGGCTGTGTGGATGAGATTGTCGATATCGATCAGATGTGTCAGCACATCCTGAGCAATGTGGTCGGGCAGGCGCGCCGTATATAGCGGTTTATCAGCATGACCAACCCCTGTTATTTCACTTTCACTATGGACAGATAATAAAAATGGCAGACAAGAATTTACGTTTTTTAGTGGTAGACGATTTCGCAACCATGCGTCGTATTGTGCGTAATCTTCTAAAAGATTTGGGCTACCACAACGTAGAAGAAGCAGAAGACGGCAACGATGCGATGGGCAAGCTACAGCTTTCGCCGTTCGATTTTGTCATCAGCGACTGGAATATGCCCAATATGGATGGCCTGGAACTGCTCAATGAAATCCGCAAAGACGAACGCCTCAAAACCTTACCGGTGCTGATGGTGACGGCGGAAGCCAAAAAAGAAAACATCATTGCGGCGGCGCAGGCGGGTGCCAGCGGTTACGTGGTTAAGCCTTTTACCGCCGCCATACTGGAAGAAAAACTGACGAAAATCTTCGAAAAACTGGGATGGTAGGAAGCATGGAAGCAGAGCAGAATGCGCAATCCGCTGAAAATCTAAGGATTATTTTTTCACAAATTGGACATCTGACGCGTCAGCTACGTGACAGCCTGAATAATTTGAGCCTCGATCGCGCCATTATGGATGTGGCAGAGGTCATGCCAGACGCCCGTGATCGCCTGAATTATGTGGTCAATAAAACCTCTCAGGCCGCCGATCGCGTACTCACCTGCGTGGAAATCGCCCGTCCTTTACAGGACAACCTTAACAGCACGGCGGACAGCCTGGCGGCGCGCTGGGATGAGTGGTTTGAAAATCCGATTGAGTTGACCACCGCTCGTGCGCTGGTGATCGACACACGGCAGTTTTTAAAACAGACGCCGGACGTTGCTCAGCAGACCAATCAGCAGCTAATGGAAATCATGATGGCGCAGGATTTTCAGGATCTTACCGGTCAGGTGATCAAGAAAATGATGGATATGATCGCCCATATTGAGCAGGGTCTGATACAGATGCTGGTGGACAATATGCCGGAGAAACCACAGGCCGCCGTCGCCGCCGACCACCCGGGTAACCTGAAAAATGGCCCGCAGCTTGATCATACCAAAGCAGGCGTCGTCGCCTCGCAGGATCAGGTTGATGATCTGCTGGAAAGCCTTGGCTTTTAGCGATGTCTGAAGAAAGTGATGTAGAAAAAACGGAAGACCCCACGCCCCACAGACGACAAAAGGCACGGGAAGAGGGACAGATCCCACGATCCAAAGAGCTGACCTCTTTGATGATGCTACTGGTGGGATGGTCGCTGATGCTGGCAGGCGGTGAGAATGTGGTCGGCCACCTTACCCATCTGTTAAAAGGCGGGCTGACATTCGACGCGCTGCTGGCACGCGATCCGGCACAACTCTGGCTTCATCTGCGCAATCTGGGCGATCTCGCCATAAGTGCGCTGCTGCTGCTGCTGCCGGGGCTGTTCCTGACCGGGTTAATGACGCCCATGCTGCTGGGTGGTCTGCAGCTCGGCGGTAAATCTTTTAAGCTGGATCTGAAGCGGCTTTCACTGCTCTCCGGTCTTAAGCGCATGCTTTCCGCGCAGTTCGTCTCTGAACTGTTAAAGGGTTTGCTGAAGGTCACGCTGGTCGGCTGCGTTTGCGGTTTTTACCTGTTTATGCATAAGCAGCAACTGATTCACCTGATGAATCAGCCGCTGAACGATGCGCTGCGTCATTTTAGCCAGTTGATTATGGACTGTCTGCTGATGGTGATCCTGGCGCTGATCCCAATGGTGGGTTATGACGTTTTCTACCAGCTCTTCAGCAATATGAAAAAGCTGCGTATGAGCCGACAGGAAATACGTGACGAGCATAAGCAGCATGAAGGCGATCCCCATATTAAAGCGCGTATCAAGCAGCTACAGCGTGCTGCGGCAACGCGCCGCATGATGGCGGAGCTGCCAACGGCCGACGTGGTCATCAATAACCCCACGCACTACTCCGTTGCGTTGCGTTACAAAGAGGGCGCGATGGCTGCGCCTGTTTTAATCGCTAAAGGCGCAGGTGAAACGGCAATGCGTATTCGCGCCGTGGCTGAAGAGCACAATATTCCAATGCTGCAGGCAGCGCCGCTGGCGCGTGCGCTGTATCGCCACTGCGAACTGAATGCGCCGATTCCCACCACCCTGTATAGCGCAGTGGCGGAAGTTCTCGCCTGGGTTTATGGCCTGCGCCGCTGGCGTAACGCAGGCGGCATACGTCCGAAAAAACCCGTCAATCTTCCGGTGCCTGAAGCGCTGGATTTCAAACCTAAGAGCCAAGAGTGATGTCAAATTTAGCGAGCAAACTACGCTTGCCGCAGTTTAAACAGACGCAGTGGCAAATTCTGGCCGGCCCGGTATTGATCATGCTGATTCTGGCTATGATGATTTTGCCGCTGCCGGCGTTCTTACTGGATATGTTGTTCACCTTCAATATCGTGCTGTCGCTGATGATATTGCTGGTGGCGATGTTTACACAGAAAACACTGGAATTTTCCGCCTTCCCTACCGTGCTGCTGTTTTCAACGCTGCTGCGGCTGGCACTGAATATTGCCTCCACGCGTGTGATCCTGCTGGAGGGTCATACCGGCGGAGCGGCGGCTGGCCGGGTGGTCGAAGCTTTTGGTCACTTTCTGGTTGGCGGTAATTTCGCTATCGGCATAATCGTGTTCGCCATTCTGATCATTATTAACTTTATGGTCATCACCAAGGGTGCCGGACGTATTGCGGAAGTCGGCGCGCGCTTTGTGCTGGACGGCATGCCAGGCAAACAGATGGCGATTGATGCCGATTTGAATGCCGGGTTAATTGGCGAAGATGAAGCAAAACGCCGTCGTAACGAAGTGACCCAGGAATCTGACTTTTATGGTTCCATGGATGGTGCCAGTAAGTTTGTGCGCGGTGATGCGATTGCCGGTCTGCTGATTATGGCCATCAATATCATTGGCGGCCTGACGATCGGCATGCTGCAACACGATATGTCATTTGCCCAGGCTGGTGAGACCTACACGCTGCTGACTATTGGCGACGGGCTGGTCGGTCAGATCCCCGCGTTGATTATCTCTACCGCTGCTGGCGTCATCGTGACGCGGGTTGCCACCGAGCAGGACGTAGGCGAACAGATGGTCAGTCAGCTGATGACGAATCCACGCGTCATGCTGCTCTCCGCCGGCGTAATCGGCCTGCTGGGTATTATTCCGGGCATGCCTAATCTGGTGTTTTTACTTTTTACCTCTGCTCTACTCGGCACCGCCTGGTGGCTGCGCGGGCGTGAACAACAGGCCGCGCTCAGCGGTACGCCTTTGCAGGGCAACAAGGATCGTGAAACGGCAAAAGGCAAAGCGGAAGCGGCCCAGGTGGCAGAGGCTTCCTGGGAGGACGTACAGCTGGAAGATGTACTCTGTCTGGAGGTAGGCTATCGTCTGATTCCGCTGGTGGATACTGCGCAAAGCGGGCAGTTGCTGGCACGCATTCGTGGTATCCGCAAGAAATTTGCGCAGGATATGGGCTTTCTGCCGCCGCCGGTTCACATTCGCGATAATCTTGATTTAGCGCCCGGCGACTACCGCATTCTGTTAAAAGGCGTTGAAATTGGCCGTGGCACCATTCAACCTGAACGCTCAATGGCGATCGACCCAGGCTGTGCGGAAGGCGAGCTGCCGGGCGTAGCTTGCCAGGAACCCGCGTTTGGTCTGCCTGCGGTATGGATTGATGAGATATTGCGCGAGCAGGCAACGATTCAGGGCTATACCGTGGTTGATCCCAGCTCGGTGGTCGCCACGCACCTTAATCACCTGATTGGTCTGCATACCGATGAGCTGTTCAGCCGCCAGGAAACGCAGCTGCTGTTGGATCAGGTCGGTAAAGAGATGCCTAAGCTGGTGGAAGATTTCATTCCAGCCGTGCTGCCGCTGAACACCTTTCATAAAGTACTGCAGAACCTGCTGGCGGAGCGCGTCTCTATCCGTGATATGCGAACCATCATCGATACACTGGCCGAGTTCGCCCCAGGGCAAAATGATGCCGACGAGCTGACGGCGCAGGTACGAATTCGACTTGGCCGTGCCATTACCCAGCAATGGTTCCAGAATAATCAGGAGATTCAGGTTATTGGGCTGGATACCGAGCTGGAGCGCTTACTGACGCAGGCGATTCAGAACGGCAGCGCCATTGAGCCCGGCATTGCGGAAAACCTGATTGCACAAACCGAACGCGCCATTCAGCAGCAGGAAGCGATCGATGCGCCGCTGGTCCTGCTGGTTAATCAGCCACTCAGGCTGATGCTATCTCGCTTTCTGCGGCGCGTTTTTCCACAGCTGGCCGTGCTTTCTAACCTTGAGCTGACCCATAACTGTACGGTACGCATGACCTGGGTGATTGGTGGCAAAAAGTGAGGACAAGATCTGTCTTAACCCTTCTGCTGGCGGTTGCATCGCTGCCAGCTTTGGCTATGCATGGTTCGTGGAGCGGCGCGGCGGCCGGACCTTTGCTCAGCGTGGGTAAGCAGACCTATGTGGGAGAGCCGCTGCGTCCGGCTGTGCCGATACCCGCTAATGCGGCGCTGCGTCGCATTAGCTGGCGCATAAGTTTGCTTTCGCCATCGCCGACAGGGCTGGAGATCAAGCTTTGTAGCGTGACGGCCTGTATCCTGCTGGATCGGTTAACAGGCCAGAAAGCGACGCCGTTACCCTTTTCGCCGGGAGAGGCGTTACGTTTTATCTATGTGATTAACACGAACGGGCAGCTGAAGCCGCCCGTTCGTGTGGTCAGTCATCAGGTAACCATCAATTATCAGGCGGGTCGTTAGTCAGATAGTAAGCGCGCGGAGACGGCAAAATTATCAATAATGATGTGCTGGCATTACCGGAAGGGCGAGATAACTTGTGCAAGATATGCCTTGTTACCCTTTTTACTTTGATGCAATGAAGACATCTCTTTTTTTAATAGCGCCATGCGACCTTCCAGTGCCCGGTTTATCTCTTCTTCATTACTTTGTAGCGTTATTAAAAAATTATAAAATTGTTCTTTTTCATCGCTGGACAGCGTATCGGGAACCTGTTCCAGCACAGCACGCAGGGTAATAATATAGCGCTCCGCCATTGTGACGAAATTACCCCATTCTCCCTGTTGCGCCATAACCAGCATAGCCTGATTCATTTTATAAATATTATTGTGTTCTTCAATAAGGAATGTAGCCATAGCCTGCCTGTTTTCAACGTGGTTCGATTTCTTTCCATGCCTCAGCGATATTGGTTAATATCTCATCAACATGTGCTAACTGAGAAGGATCGTTATTTAAATTAGCCTGTAATAGCGTGCGCGACATATAGTGATAAAGTGCATCCAGATCGCCTGCGATCTGTTTTCCCTTTTCATGATCGAGGGCGGATCGTAATCCATTATCAATAATGTTAATTGCTTTTGAAATCATTTCACCGCGTTTAGCGATGTTGCCGTTTTCAAAATAAAGGCGCGCGCGCATAATGGCGCTGTGCGCGCCATCGAACAGCATAGTAATCAACTGATGCGGCGTCGCACCTGCCACCTTGCTGTGAAGATCGACCTGCGCGTAGGCCTGGGTTCCTTGCTTTGCGTACATGTTAGTCTCCATAAAAATAAGCAGGTATACGCCTGCTTATTTTGGCGGTTTGCGCACATTATTTATTAAGGCTGGATAACATTGAGATCAGCTGGTTACTCAGGCTAGTTAACTGCGACATGGTCGAGTCCAGATTCTGGAACTGAACGCGATAGCGCTCTACCTGCGCATCGATCAGCTTTTGGGTTTTATCTATCTGCTCTTTTACCAGCTTGACCTGCTCATCAAGGCTATCGGTGGTGTTTTTGATGATGCCGTCGGTTTTGCTCTCTTCGTCACCGGCATATTTGGTAATAATATCAGTCAGCGTGGAGGCCAGGCCCTGATTTCCGGCATGGTCTTTAAACATCTGGCCAATTTGATCGGGATTATCGGCAATCGCTTCGTCCAGCGTTTTCTCACTTAGCGTCATCTGACCTGTGCCGGCATCGAAGGTGATGCCCAGCGAAGCCAGGGCGTTATAGTCGCTGTTTTTATCGCCATAGACACCGTTAACCGCAGCGCGCAGTTCACCCACCATACTGCGCAACGTACCATCGCCCATCAGCGCGCCGTTCTCCTTGTTGGGTTTGGCCACCTCGTCGTCTTTCAGGCCAGAGGCGTCGTTCGGCACATATTTACTGGAAGCGGTGGTTTGCTTTAGCAATGCATTGTAGTTTTTGACAAAATCCTGCAGCGTACTTTTGATGGCGGAGTTATCTATGCTGAGTGTGAGCTGCTCCGACATAAGCTGCCCCGATGCTCCCTTTTCAGAGGTGGCTTTCAGATTTAGGGTAACGCCTTCGATGATGTCGGTAATATTATTACTGGATCGCGTGTACGTGATGCCATCAACCTTCAGTTGTGCATCCTGTGCTTTGGAAACGGCAATCATGCCATTCGTCCCGTCCTCAGCCTCTCGTCCGCCCCCCTGGGTATTCAACAGCGCGCCCAGCGTATCGTCACCCTCGACGCTTACCGACATTTCGCCGTCGGTACCGGCGGTGCGTGAACTGAGCACCAGCTGATAACCATCATCGGTACGCTGCACCGAGGCGCGTACATCGCCCTCTTGCTTATTGATCGCTTTCGCCATCTGGTTAAGAGAGGTTTCATCATCTGCCAGTTTGACTTTCAGCTCTTTGCCATTTTTTTGCGTAATGGTAATAGTACGGGTTGTTCCGGTGGTTTCACCCAGGTTTTCAGCGGCGTCTTCGTAACCCGTGGTGCGCAGCTTATGGGAAACCGCCAGCTGCATTACGGTGACATCATGCGCATCGGCGTTGGCCTCCACCGTGGCGGTAGCCGTAAAGGCCTTGTTGTCACTGACCTTCAGCGTATTAAACGCTTCACCGCTGAGCTTCTTAACGCTGCCATGCAAGGCATCGAGCGCGCTGGAGATTTTCCCCCATGCGGAAATTTTGTTTTCGTAACCGCTTTTTAAATTGGTGTAGGGCGTCAGACGGGTTTGCTCTGCAACTTTCATCTGCGCCAGCATGGCGGCCGTATCAAGGCCGGAACCAATACCGAGGGAAGACATGGTTGGCATTATCTACTCCTTTAGGGATTATTATTTAAACCTGGTCTCTTTTAGCTATCGGTTTAAACGGCGCGAAGATAAGTTTTTATTTTCAAACCCCATCATTATAAGCGTAACGCTTTCATTATTATGCAACGGACATTCTATTATTAACGCCGTGTAAAAGCCTTAATTATTACATCTTCCCTTAAAATTTTAAACGTCTATAACCCGCCAGAATTGCTGGCTTTTATACGCTTTGATGTTTATTTAAAAAATAACCCAGGGATTTAAATATTCCTCTTACCAAATCTTTATCTTTGCCTGAAATTTGCGCAAAAGGCATTTTTTTTGAATTTATTTTTTAGAGAATTTATCTGAGGCCGATATTTTTAATATGCGCTTGTTAACGCATCAACAAATTGCAGAGAACTGCAATAAAAGAACTCAACCTATATATAAGGGAACAATATGTCACAGGTGATTAATACTAACGCCCTGAGTTTGATGGCTCAAAATAACCTGAATAAATCACAGAACTCTCTGGGTTCTGCTATTCAGCGCCTTTCTTCCGGCCTGCGCATTAACAGCGCAAAAGATGACGCGGCAGGTCAGGCAATCAGTAACCGTTTCACCTCTAACATTACCGGCCTGACTCAGGCTTCACGTAATGCGAACGACGGTATTTCTCTGGCTCAGACCACAGAAGGCGCGCTGAACGAAATCAATGACAACCTGCAGAACATTCGTCGTTTGACCGTACAGGCTTCCAACGGCACCAATTCCGCTTCTGACCGCCAGTCAATTCAGGACGAAATCACCCAGCGCCTGTCTGAGATCGACCGTATCTCTGAACAAACTGACTTCAACGGCGTAAAAGTGCTGAAGACCGATCAGAGCCTGACGATTCAGGTTGGCGCGAATGACAGCGAAACCATTAGCCTGAACCTGAAGCAGATCAACTCCGAGACGCTGAACATGGCGAAATTCGATGTCAACGCCTATGCCACCCGTCCTGATTTAGGTACCAAAGCTGCCAAAGATATGACTATTACCATCGGTACTGGCGCATCCGCCAAGTCGCATAAGCTGACTGATGCTGACTTGCAGAAAATGAAAGAGGTGGCCTTCGAGGCGAACGGTACCGGTGATATCTATATTGGTGGTGATGGCACAATCAGGGCGATAGGCACTAAAGCCGACAAGACTGAAGTCGCTGTAGAACTCACCCCATCACTGAACGGTAACAATGTGACTTTTGCCAAAGGCAATGCAGTCGAAGATCCGAGCGCCAAGCTGATGGAAACGGTGGATGCGGCCCTGAAACAGGTCGACAGCCTGCGCTCAAGCCTGGGTGCCGCGCAGAACCGTTTTGCTTCAGTGATCAGCAACCTGGACAGCGCAGTAAACAACCTGTCTGAGTCACGCTCGCGTATCCTGGATGCGGACTTCGCTTCTGAAGTTTCCAACATGAGCCGTGCTAACATCCTGCAGTCTGCCGGTACCACCGTGCTGGCCCAGGCTAACCAGGTTCCGCAGAACGTGCTGTCCCTGCTGCGCTAAGTTTAACGCGGCGAGCGTAACGCTCCTTTAGCTTAATAAGCTGACGCCCTGCTTTTATCGGTAGGGCGTTTTTTATGTCTGTGACTTACCGCCTGACTGCAGCCGGCCATCACGTCGGCAATAGAAACGACACCGCGTCGGCTGTAGGTAAGCAACATCACGCAGCAGCAGACGGCATCACGTCAGCAGCAGATAAGCAACATCACGCAGCAGCAGACAACATCGCGTCAGCAGCAGATAAGCAACATCATGACAGGCTAAGCGGGCTGGCAAAGAGCCAGAGCCAGAGCCAGAGCCAGAGCCGGAAAAAAATATAAAGGAGGACAACAGAAGGATAAAACGCGGAAATAAAAAAGGGCAGCCGCGGCGCATCTGTTGCCGCTGCTGCCCAGAAAAAATTACAGCGTCTCGTTGACGCTCTTCTCAACCAGTTCCATCTCTTCGCTGGTGAGTAATTTCTCGATATCTACCAGGATAATCATTCTTTCATCCACTGAGCCCAGGCCCAGCAGATAATCCGTGGAGAGCGTAACGGAAAAGTCCGGCGCCGGCTTGATCTCTTCAGCATTCAGCGATAGCACATCAGAAACGCCATCCACGACAATGCCCACTACCCGCTGCGCCAGGCTCAATACAATCACCACTGTTTTTTCATTAATCTCTGTGCCAGCCAAATCGAATTTAATACGCAAATCAACGATCGGTACAATCACGCCGCGCAGGTTGGTGACGCCGGTAATAAATTCCGGCGTATTGGCGAGGCGGGTTACCCGTTCGCAGCCACGTATCTCCTGCACCTTTAATATTTCGATGCCGTATTCTTCATTACCCAGCGTAAAGACCAGGTATTCGTTGCCGTGATTGTCGGTTGCTGTTTTCTTTTCAGTTGCGGAAGCTGTCATTTTGTTTGTCCTTAAACAGGGAGCGCTTGCCCGGCTTTCGTCGCGACGCGCTTGGATTTACACAGTTTCGCCAGCGCAGCGACGTCAAGAATCAACGCCACGCTGCCATCGCCTAAAATGGTTGCGGCAGAGATACCGGGCACTTTGCGATAGTTAAGCTCAAGATTTTTTACCACTACCTGATGCTGGCCAATGAGCTGATCGACCATCAGGGCGTAACGCACGCCAGCACTTTGTAAAATCACCGCAACGCTGTCATTAATCGCGGCAGGCTCCTCTGTCATATCAAATATGTAGTGCAGCGTAATGAGTGGAATATATTCGCCCCGCACCTGCAGCATCAGCTCATCGCCTGCCATACGATAGAGAGAATCTTCGGTGAGTTTCAGCGACTCCATAACGGCGCCAAGCGGCAGTACATAGGTTTCATCGGCAACGCGGACCGACATACCATCAAGTATCGCCAGGGTTAACGGCAGAATAATGCGGATCGTCGAGCCTTTATTTTGCTCAGAGGTAATCTCTACATGGCCGCCCATTTCCTGAATATTGCGTCTCACCACATCCATGCCGACGCCGCGCCCGGAGACATCGGTTACCTTTTCCGCAGTGGAGAAGCCAGCCGCAAAAATCAGCATCCAGACATCTTCATTACTGATATTTTCGTTAATTGCCATCCCCTGAGCGTGCGCACGCGCAAGGATCTTTTCACGGTTCAGGCCTGCGCCATCATCACTGACTTCAATAACAATATTTCCGCCCTGATGCTCCGCTGACAGCGTCAGGTTGCCCATCGGGGATTTGCCTTTCGCGATGCGTTCCTCACGGCTTTCAATACCGTGATCGAGGCTGTTACGAACCAAATGCGTCAGGGGATCGATGATACGTTCAATCAGGCTTTTATCCAGTTCGGCGGACCCGCCTACCAGCGTCAATTCAACCTCTTTGCCCAACTTGCCGGCTAAGTCATGTACCAGCCGTGGGAAGCGGCTAAATACATACTCCATCGGCATCATGCGAATGGACATCACCGATTCCTGTAGATCGCGCGCGTTGCGCTCCAGCTGAACGATGCTGTTTAACAGCACGTCATTTGCTGATGGCTCCAGAGTGGCGGAAAGCTGTGACAGCATCGACTGGGTGATAATAAGTTCGCCGACCAGGTTAATGATCTGATCAACCTTTTCTACCGCAACGCGAATGCTATTGGACTCGGCGGCCTGCGCACGAGCGGCGGGCCTGACGGGCGCGCTTTTCGCCGCTGCCGGAGGGCTTTCAACAGCTGCGACTGACGTTACGCAGCTGTCTGTTTCTGCCGGCGCGCTGCCCGCTGTAATAGCTACCTGTTCCGCTTCAACGATAAAGCAGAGCACAGCTTCGATTTCATCGGCGCTGGACGTGGTTTCTAACTGAACCTGTAGCCGATCTTCTTGCTGTTGCTGGCTAAGCACTTTCCCCAGATTAGAGAGCTCATCAACCAGCAGACGCCCCTCATCTTGTTTCACATTTAACAGGGTAATATTCAGGAAAGCGCGTTCTGCTGGTGCATTTACCGGCGCTGCTGCGGCCGTGGTTGCCTGATCTGCCGAGCCATCTTTACTTTGTTGCGCAATTTGCCGTAGCGCCTCGCAAATATAGTTAAATGTTTCTTGGTCTGGTTCCTGAGAAGATTTATAGGCATCAAGCTGATCTTGCATAATATCCTTGCTCTCCAGAAACAGATTAATGATTTCGCCGGTTAGCCGCAGGACACCGCAGCGCGCATCATCCAGAAGGTTTTCCATTAAATGGGTGGTTTCTTGCAATATTTTAAAACCGAACGTTCCAGCACCGCCTTTAATGGAATGCGCTGCGCGGAAAATAGCATCTAACATTTCCTTGTCGGGCGAAATGACATCAAGCTGTAGCAGATATTTTTCCATATCAGCTAACAGCTCATCGGCTTCATCAAAAAAAGTCTGATAAAAATCGCTTACATCCATATTGTTCAACCCTATCCTGATTTAATTCGCAAGCGCGGCGGCATCTTCATTGGTTTGCGGCGTAATTTTTAACTCATCTTTTATCGCATCAATATTTTCATGGCCGGTAACACTCTGGATTAAGCTATCGTCCCTGATCAGCGATTTTTCTTTATCCTGGCTTAAAACCAGAATACTAATACGGCGGTTGATGGGGTTGTGTGGCTGCGTGTTGTCCAGCACCATTGAATCTGCCGTTCCCACTACCCGCAGAAATTTATTGGCCGCCAGGCCGGCGGCTATCAATGCGCGGCGCGAAGCGTTTGCGCGATCGGCGGAAAGTTCCCAGTTGCTGTAGCCAGTATCGCCATGCGCATAAGGAAGCGAGTCAGTATGTCCCGTCAGGCTAATACGATTGGGTAGCTGGTTGATAACCGGTACCAGCGTTTCGAAAATGCCCCTTAAATATCCCTCCAGTTCTTTGCTGCCCAACTTAAACATCGGGCGGTCCTGGCTATCAATAATTTGAATGAGCAATCCATTTTCGGTGAGCTGCATGCGCAGGTTTGATTGAAAGTTGTTGAGCCGGGGATCGGTTTTAATCATGTTTTGCAGCCGATCGCGGGCTCTTTTTAACCGTTGCAGATCGGCGTTATCGCGTGGTGTGGATCGGTTAACTTCACCCGTCTTATGCACCACATCGCTACCGCCGCCCGGTATAACGCTTTCACTCAGGCTGGGCTGGTTACCCTGTGAGAGCGCAACCTTTAAGGGCATTTGAAAATATTCTGCAATTTGGTGTCTCTGCTGCGGAGAAGTACTGGTGATCAGCCACATCACAAGGAAAAAAGCCATCATCGCCGTCATAAAATCGGCGTAGGCAATTTTCCATGAGCCTCCATGATGACCGTGGCCCTGCTTTTTCCGCTTGCGGACGATAATCACAGGATGCTTATTTTTACTCATGGTACGCTTCCCGAATCACTGCTTGTATTCGATTTCACCTGGCGCACATGCTCTTCAAGCTCAATAAAGGTAGGACGTTCAGTGGAATAGAGAATTTTACGTCCGAACTCGATCGCTATCTGTGGCGCATAACCGCTCATGCTGGAAAGCAACGTTACTTTGATGCATTGCAGCATCTTCACTTTCTCGCTGCTTTTTTGACGCAGCAGCGCTGCCAGCGGCAGGATAAACCCATACGCCAGCAGAATCCCCAGGAAGGTACCTACCATGGCGTGCGCGATCAGTTCGCCCAGCTCAGCGGCGGGTCGATCGGCCGCAGCCAGCGCGTTAACTACCCCCATTACGGCCGCCACGATGCCGAAAGCAGGAAAAGCGTCACCCACCGAGTTCAGGCTGCCAGCAGGTACCTCAAGCTCATGCTCACAGGTCTCAATTTCTTCATCCATCAATGCTTCAACTTCATGCGGACTCATATTGCCGCTGATCATCAAACGCAAATAATCCACCAGAAAATTCATTAGTAATTTATCGGCGATAAGACGCGGATAGTTGGAAAAAAGCGTGCTGTTCTGCGGATCTTCTATATCATTTTCCAGCGCCATCATTCCGTTTTGCCTTGCTTTTGACAGCAATAAAAACATCAGCGCCATTAATTCCATATAAATGGCTTTATTATATTGAGATCCTTTAAACAACAGAGGAAAGGACCTCATGGTGGCAGAAATGGCTTTACCATTGTTACCCACAATAAAGGCACCGACGCCTGCTCCACCGATAATGAGCAGTTCAGTGGGTTGATAAAGCGCACCAAGATGTCCGCCAGATAAAACAAAGCCACCAAAAACAGTGGCAAAAACAACTACATAACCAATAATAACCAGCATGCTGTCTCCTTATTATAAACACGCCTGTTTTTTATATTTATTAATGGTGACTAACGTTTCAGGCGTTAACGTACCTGGATATACAGATACGTTATTCACGATCCTGGTTTCTTACCATCAACGTTATAGTGCAGCGCGCTGGTTAACCGGCAATATCATAAGCTTCACATTTTTTCGCCGCACGTGAAGGCGGACTGCATAAGCTACAGGTAAAAGGATCTTTTGCATGCTCATGGGTAATCACAAAAGCGCCGTGACAGGCAATACATTCCGTACGTCCTATCATGCCACACTCAATAAAACGTAATAATGTCCATGCCCGGGTTAATCCCAGTACCGGTTTTTCCGGGGCTTTAACCGGACACTGTTCCAGATATAAACGGTATGCTTTGATTAATGCTTCAATAGGGCGACAATTTTCAATTTTTTTTATAAAGAGGTAAATATTATAAAACATCGATGAGTGGATATTCTGCTCCCACGACATGAACCACTCCGCAGAAAAAGGCAACATGCCTTTCGGCGGAGGACATCCGCGCAGTTCCTTGTAAAGCCTTAAAAGCCTTCTGCGGCTTAGGCTGATCTCACTTTCCAGCACCTGCATTCTGGCACCGAAAGTAATAAGCTCCATTGCCATCTGAACTTCTTTAATTTCGTCCAGGATACTTTTTTCACTCATGATTGCTAGCTCCGTCAGCAAGTAGAATGGTTTTGCTCGGGAAGTGAGTTGAGCAACTCCGTTGATAAAATAATTCCAGTATGAATTTGTTGTAGCGCATCAATACGCGATGCTTTCGTCAGGCAGTCAATCATCTCTTTATCATCCACGCGCAAACGGCATATCAGTTGGCTGGTTGAAGCCATCTTGATAAGTTGCGGCAGGGTAAGTTCGCTTAGCGTATCAAGAATGGTACTGTCTAATCCCAGACGAAATCCTGCAGCGAACTTATCTTCGCGTATAAGCCTTTGCGCCAAGACTAAATAAGTAAGGTTCAAATCATGTATAGATTGAAGCAGATCGTTAGTATCGGAGCTATGCATATTTATATTCCACATTGGTTTCGTGTTAAATAATCCTGCCAATATTTCAAATATCGGCATTAGAGGAAGGCCAAACAATATGGAATGTCCACTTACTATTTTGCGCAAATCTCAGTGTAAATAAATGGTCTACGCAGCAGGCTAAGTCAAACCAATATCACTAATAAAATTAAAATTATAACTATAAAAGCGTCACTGCTTCTTTAGCATCCGGCAGGCTATTTCCCTGATATTAGCACTTTCAAGACAATTCCTATTTGGATCCCGATTATCATATAATAAATCAACCTTTTTCAAGAACTTTTTAATGTATATTTATTTATAGTGACAATGTTAAACGCAATCAATGCGATAAAGATATCTGCCTCTCGTATTAACGAATCAGTCTAAACCAATCAGCAACAATGAGAGATTTGAATGTTATCACTCGCTTAAAGAAGATAATTAAAATCACTAAAATACTTATCTAATTTAACAATCAAAGCCATCATTGCAAGCGTGCACGTATTCTTTTTATTGCCTGGCTGTGCAACTGGCTTACCCGTGTTTCCGTTATTTCAAGTATTTTCCCGATTTCTTTCATATTTAACTCTTGTTGGTAGTAGAGATTCAACAATACCTGCTCCCTTTCGGGTAGTTTCTTAATCTCATCAGCAATCTTTTTAAGTAGTTTTTGCTGAGTGATTTTATTGAGCGGATTAAACTTTTCATGTTGTATATCAGGTTGTTCGAACCTGTCCGCCAGCTCTTCTTGCAGCTCATCAAGTGAACAGATTTGGCTGACATTAGTATCTGCCAGCATCTGCCTGTAATCACTAAGGGTTATATTCATCTCAGCCGCAATATCCGCTTCTTTAGCGGCTTTGCCAGTGGCTTGCTCAATGCGATGAATCACCCCGGCAATTTCTCTGGCGTTAGTGCGAATACGGCGCGGTACCCAATCACGTTCGCGCAGTTCATCTATTAAAGCCCAACGTATACGCTGTGTAATGTAAGTGCTAAAAACAATGCCTTTTTTAGGATCAAAATGATCGATGGCGTTGAGAAGAGCGATTGCGCCCACCTGAATCAAATCATCCAGTTCCACGGAGGTAGGTAAACGCACCTGCAACCTTAGCGCTTCATGGCGCACCAGGAAAGCATACTTTTTCCATAATGCATTTTTGTCTACCATACCTTCAGGGGTATATAATTCATTCACAATGACATTGTCCATCCTGCCACGGGTATAGTTTAATTATCTTTCATTGGCCAGGGTATATATAGTTCAATAAGGCCGCACAAATTCCACTAATTCCCTACATAAAAACGATTTCCGCACGGCTTATTGGAAAATTATATTACCCTTAACGTTAAAAGTAATTAATTCAAAAGCTTTCCCATTCCTCTACAGGATTAATGTGATCCAGCTCGTTTTTTTTGCGCTGTGTTTCAGGTAAAAGCACAGTGGGTGTTAATAATGGCTGATAGTCTATAGCCGTATAACTTGTTTCATCTTTTAACTTGATATGCGCAACCATACTGCCCAACTGCCCCGCATGCTCTTCCATACTGATTGCCGCCGCTGCCGCCTGCTCGACCATCGTGGCATTTTGTTGGGTAACCGAATCGAGTTCGTTCACCGCCTGAGCAATTTGATTAATGCCAGAACTCTGTTCGTCGGAAGCGGAAGCAATCTCCGCCATAATATCCGCCACCTGCGAAACTGACTGAATAATATGCTGTATTGCCTTTCCCGCCTGCTCAACTTCCTGCGACCCGGAATGCATATCCGCCACACAGGTATTAATCAGCGAGCGAATCTCCTTCGCCGCATCGGCGCTGCGCTTCGCCAGGTTACGTACTTCCCCTGCCACTACAGCAAATCCACGCCCCTGCTCGCCAGCTCGTGCCGCTTCCACCGCCGCATTCAGCGCCAGGATATTCGTTTGATTGGCGATGCTGTCAATCACGCTATTGATATCGTCAATTTGACGTGAGCTGATAATGATCCGATGCATAATGGCATCAAGGCTCTCCATGACCTCACCGCCGTTACGTGCACTGCCGCTGGCACTTTCAGCTAATTGACGCGCCGTATGCGCATTATCCGCATTCTGTCGCACCGTAATTTTCAGCTCTTCCATACTGGCTGCGGTCTGCTGCAAAGAAGATGCCTGTTGTTCCGTTCGCGAGGAGAGCTCGTTATTGCCGCTAACAATTTCCTGCGCTGAAGCGTTAATGCGGCTTACACCATTTCGAATAGACGAGACGGTCATCGTCACCCACTGACGCAATTTCTCCAGTTCAATAAACATCAAGCCGATTTCATTCATCTTACCCGCAGGGATCTCTTCGTCCAGCTTACCGGTCGCCATAGACTGAAAGGTTTTTACTGTCTCATCCAGACGTCGAAACAGCTCGCGTTTAAGCCACAGGCGCATGCCAATCACCAACCCCAACGCAATAATCCCGGCGCTAATCGCCAGCGTATTGAAGCGGCTGTTGTTGGCGTTCGCTTCCACTTCTATCGTAGTGATTAATGCTTCGAAGCGGGCCCTGTACTGCTTCACTTCGTTTTCAAAAAGGTTGCGAGCGGCGGAAATTTTATTCATTTCGCGAACAGCATTATCGGCCTGGTTGATATTTTCCAGTCGCGATATAAGCAGCGCCATTAACGTATCTGCCTGCAGTTTAATTTTATCAACAATTACAAGAGCATCTTGTTGATACGGCTGTGAATAGAAACGCTTTAATTGCTCCTGAGCCAAAGCAAGCGACCGTCGGGCTTCACTAAGCTGCTGTGTCGTTGCCTTTTCTCCTTTGCTGGTGGTCAGACTTAACGCGTAAATTTTCTCTAGCAGTCTATTTATTGCCTCATCCGCATCATTCAGAACCGATGCGTTTTCACTGACCTCCATAAAATGTGAAAATTGTTGGCCTGATGTATTGGCGCTGTAATAACCTAAACCCACTATGCCTAATAATAAAAATATCAGGCTAAAGATAGCAATATGAATTCCGGTGGCGATTTTTAAATTATTTAGCATTGATTATCCTTAACCATTCTGCCTGAATTTGTCGTTTTACAGAAAAAAGCCATTATTCCATTAATTTTTCTGTTAAGAGATCACCTTATCATGTTGAATATCGACATTTGTTGCATCGTCTGAAATACCATATATGAGGAGTTTAAGGCGAATTCGGCCATTTTTGATTGACCAATCAGAGTGGTAAAAGTATCGACATCTGCGCCTAACGTTTCCTGCAGAGTGCTTTCAACTTCTATTTTATGCGTGTCAGCGCTGGATCCCAGTATATCTAACTGCTGAAGATTAGTGCCGACCGTAGCCTGTATTTTACCCAGGTTATCGATGTTCTTTTTAATCGAAACGTTAACCTTATCCAGCGTAAGCTGTAATGTTTCACGTCCTGTATCATCTGTTATCGGGGCTTTTAACGCTTCGATCGCGCTGTCCAGGGCGACGAAAAGGTCATCCGACGTGCCGGAGAGAAAAAGATCCTTACCGGTATGGCTAACCTGCATTTCCGTACTGTCGGCCACCACCTGTACAATCGGCGTTGTGCCGCCAACATAGGTGCCATCTTTTGCGAAGGGTTCACTACCGGTGTTATAACCCGCGAAGATATAACGCCCGTTGCTGCTGCGGCTATTGGCCAGGCCCATCAGGTTATTACGAATACCTTCCAGTTCTTTTGCCAGCGCGGCCCGATCTTCCGCTGAATACGTTCCGTTACCACCAGCAACGATTTTCTCTGACAAATTTTTCGTCAACAGCGAGCCAATCGAATTCAGTACTGTGTCCTGTTGCCCCAGCGTATCCTGTGCGTACTGACGCGCGGTTTCATAGTGTTCGATTTTTGCCAGTGTGTTTTGATAAATCACCGCCTGTGATGCGCCGGCAGGATCGTCCGAAGGTTTGAGTAAGGTTTGTCCATATGCCAGCCTGGTAGCAATATTATTAAATTTCGTATTGCTTGTAGACATATTATTTATCTGTTGTTGAAACATATAGAGTGAGCTAATTCGCATCTTTTTCCCTTTTTTCTCGCGGCTTCTGGTGGCCAGAAAAATGTTTTATCGGATATTTAAAATCGTATCAAAGATAGTGGTTGCAGTTTGTAACACCTGAGCATTGGCCTGGTAATACTGGGTATACATCTGCATATAAATAACTTCGTCTGTGGAATTAACGCCCGATATGTCCTGACGCTGCAGAGCAAGCTGATCTTGAACATATCCCGCAACTTGCTGATCGCCTTTCAGGGAATTAACTGAAGAACCCACTGAACTCACCAGGCTGGCATACGCTTCAATTAACGTTGCCTTGCCAATCAGCGCCTCATTTTTAATAGCGATCATATCTTTGATATTTTCGTTATTGCTCTCTGCTTCAGTTTCATCGGAGCTGGAGGCAGCAATTTTATCGCCAGCACCGATCGCTACCGCAATATTTCCAGCTACGCCGCCTGCGGAATTAAAAATAAAGCTGTCGCCTGCCTCAGGCGAGCCCTGTGGCTGAATAGTCATGCCATCAAAAGAGAGTTCGCCCTGCTCGCCGATTTCTGGTGTAATTTTCATGCCGCTGCTGTCGGTGATTAACCAGTCGCTGGCACCCGGCCCTTCATATACCAGAGTGTAATCCTGTACCTTAACCTGTGAAATTTCGTTGAAGCTGATATCAAGCGTGGCATCACCCTGGTTATTACGATTTACCAGGGCTGTTGGATCGACAATAGTGAAAATATCTGTACCAGCTTCGCCATTACTGTCAAAACCGGCTTTATTCACTTCGTTAAAACGATTCGCCATCTGCAACGCCAGCTGATTAAGCTGATCGCGAGCATCAACCAGATCCTCGTTGCGGAATTTGAACAGGCCGCCCAGCTTTCCGCTGCTGATCTTCTCTTCATCCAGCTTGATAGTATTGCCCGACGCGTCGATATAAGACACTTCCAGCTGCGCAGGATTGGCTGCGGAAGGCGCAGCTTCAAACAGGCAGGTACGATCGCCGCTTACCAATGGCAGCCCATTGGAAAGCGCAACATTGACTTCGCCGGTCAGCTGATTTTCATCTACTTTGACGCCGACCAGTTTGCTTAACTCACTCAGCAGCACATCGCGCTTATCAAGCAGGTCTGCGGGCTGTCCGCCGGTTTGAGCATGAGATTTATAGAGCGCCTCATTAACCGTCGCCAGTGCTTTGGCACAGGAGTTAATATCGGTCACGGTCTGGTTAATTTGGGTGTTAGTACTTTTTTCCAGCCCGTTAAGCGTGCGCGAGTTGCTTTGAAACTGATAGGCAGTTGATTTGAATTGCGACATGGCTTCCTGACGCGCGGCCATACTTACCGGGTCGCTACTTATTTTTTCCAGTGCGCCAAAGATATTATTAAGAGAAACGGAAACATTGTTGCTTTTGTCGCCCAGCATATTATCTATTTGACTAAGCTGTTCATAACGGCTGGATAAAGTGCTATACGATGTTTGCGCGCCGCGCAACTGATTATTAATAAAACCATCATAAGCACGTTTCACACCGTTAACCTGAACGCCATAGCCAAAGAAGCCGTTTGCTGTTGTTTTCCCCCCTGCCTCGCCCAGAATGATATTCCGACGGCTATATCCCTCTGTAGAAACATTATTCATGTTACTACCCACAACGTTTAATGCTGCCTGGGCGGCACTCAGGCCGCTTTGTGCCAGATACAAGAGATTCATAAATTACCCGCATTCCATGTGTGAGAAATTTCTGAGAAAATCAGAATAAATAGAGCCTATTATATTTATCGGCGTAAATTAAAATCTCTAAAATTTCCACTACTAAAATATCGAGGTCAGATCGACTTTATAAGCATTTGCCGCCTGCGTTAGGTTACTTTTAATTTGTTGAATGATGTCGATCAATTTTTTCGCATATTGTGGATCGGTTGCATATCCGCCATCCTGTAGCGCTTGCGCTGCCTGTTCCGGCGTTTTAGCCAGCGTAACATTTTGGTAGCGTGAATTATTGATGAGCAATTTGCTATAATCGTGCAACGCATCGGTATAAGAATGGTAAACACGAAATGCCGCCTTCACTTTTTTCGCCACGCCATTGATATATTCTGTTGTGGTTATTTCCGTGGTTTCACCTTTCCAGCCCGGTGTCGCTTTTATCCCAAACAAGTTATAGCTTGGCTGACCATTCTCCCGGGGTATTTCCTTATTTCCCCAGCCCGATTCAAGCGCAGCCTGCGCAAGGATTAATTGATGCGGAATACCCGTCTGACGAGAAACTTCTACCGCAGGCGCTAACAGGCGTGAAATAAATCCGCCGCCTGGCGCGGTCAGCTTCGCTTGCCCGACAGGAACTGCCATGCTGGCGGCAGGCGGTGGGAAGAATATCCGCCCGGCAGGAAGCTGGCGTGAGGAAAATTCAGCTGGCGTACCGCCTGTGGTTGCCGTTGGAACGCCGCCAAGCTGTTGCACCATGACCTCAGCCAGTCCAATTTTCCCGAGAGCCGCCATATCCTGGGACAGCTGCTGATCGTACATAGCGGTAAACATTTCTGACTGCTGCGAGTTAAACAAGCCATCTTTGAAGCTGGCCGCCCGCATGCTCTTCAGCATCATTTGAACAAACAGTCCTTCCATTTGCTGCGCTGCGGCCTGTAAGCCGCGTTGCGCATCCTGTTTGGCCAGATGCTTTAGTGAATCCAGAGATGCGGTGTCAAAAGCGGCACCCTGCATGAAAGCGGTACTTTTCATTAGTTCATCTCCAACTGCGCACGCAAGCAACCCGCGCTTTTCATTGATTGCAGGATCGACATCAGGTCGTTTGGCGTGGCGCCCAGGCCGTTCAGCGCCCTGATAACCGCGTTCAAATCGGCACTGGTATTCACTTTCTGCAAAGCGCCATTCTGCTCACGTAATGAGATTTGCGTATCCGGTACCACAGCCGTTTCGCCTCCGGCCAGCGGCGTATCCGGCTGGCTGACCTGATTGCTGCGGGAAATCTCTACCGTAAGATCGCCCTGCGCTACAGCGCATGCTTCCAGCGTAACGTGGCGGTTGATCACCACAGAACCGGTGCGTGAGTTAACCACCACGCGCGCTTCCCGGGGGCCGGTTTTGACGGAAAGGTTCTGAATACGCGCGATAAAGCGCACTTTTTCCGTATTGTCGCTGGGAGCGAATAACTTGATGACGCGGGCGTTTTCCGCCATTGCGGTGCCTGCGCCGTAGCGATGGTTGATTTCATCACTGATGCGCTGGGCCAGCGCAAAGTCCTCTTCTTTTAGCTGCAGCCTCAGCACATTTTCCAGACCAAACTGCGTCGGCACTTCGCGCTCAACGGTAGCGCCGCCGCTAATGCGCGCGCCGTTGAGCTGGTTAACCTGCACCCGACTGCCGCCGCTTTGCGCGCCTGCGCCGGAAACTAACAGATTGCCCTGAGCAAGTGCATAAATCTGGTTATCCACGCCCTTAAGCGGCGTCATTAACAGCGTGCCGCCGCGTAGACTTTTCGCATTACCCATCGAGGAAACCACCACGTCGATTTTTTCACCGGCGCGGGCAAATGGTGGCAGATCGGCGGTTACCATCACCGCCGCCACGTTTTTTAGCTGCATATTGGTGCCGCTCGGCACGGTAATCCCCAGCTGCGACAACATATTGTTCAAACTTTGCGTGGTAAACGGCGTTTGCATGGTCTGATCGCCGGTGCCATCCAGCCCTACCACCAGCCCATAGCCGAGCAGTGAGTTACTGCGTACGCCCTGTAGCGTCGTCAAATCCTGAATTCGCTCGGCGTAGCCTGGCGGTATCAGCAGCAGGGCCAGGCTAAGACAGAGCCCATGCAGACAAAAGAGGGAAAATGAAATTCTCATAGTCAGCCTGCTAAAAAGGAGAGAAGTTAAGGAACAGGCGCTGCAACCAGCCCATTTGTTGAGCCTCGTTGATGTAGCCGCTGCCGACATATTCAATCCGCGCATCAGCAACCTGCGAAGAGACCACCGTATTGCTGCCGCTGATAGTGCGGGGGTTCACTACGCCTGAAAAACGAATGAATTCAGTACCCTGATTAATGGCGATCTGTTTTTCGCCCACCACTCTCAGGTTGCCGTTTTCCAGCACCTGCTGCACGGTAACGGTAATGGTGCCGCTAAAGGTGTTTCTGGCGGCGGCTCCGCCTTTGCCTTTGAATTCGTTGCTGCCTTTAATAGCCGTTTCTGCACGGTCGCCGCCAAACAGGCCGCTCATAAAGCGCGGCATGGCGCTAAAGCCCAGTCCGGTAGAGCCATCTTTTGAGGCATTAGCAGAAGAGCTTTTGCTGGCACTCACGTTTTCTTTCAGCAAGATGGTTAGGGTATCGCCGATGTTACGCGGTCGACGATCTTCAAACAGGGGCTGGTAGCCGTAATTCATCGCCTGCCCAGCCTGAAATATCGATCCATTGACCGGTCCCGGCATCGTCTGCATCGGGCTGGCGCTGGTTATCCCATCAACCAAAGGTTTATGTGTTATATCCGCGCAGCCTGCCAGCAACGCGCCGGCGATAAACAGCGTTGGCAAGCGAGCTAAGCAGAGAAAGGCAGCACGGTGAGCGGCATCTTGCTGCGCCCCGGACGGCGAAAAGTCAGGCGGATTTATCATGATATTCACTACGTAAGAGCAGATAAAAAGGGCAGCGGCGGTAATGGCTGCAGCCCTGGTCCTTTATCGTCAGAGCTGCGCCAGGCGCTGTAGCATTTGATCGGAAGTGGTCACCGCCTTGCTGTTGATTTCATACGCGCGCTGCGTCTGGATCATATTGACCAGCTCTTCCGCTACGTTGACGTTTGAGGTTTCCACATAGCCCTGTTTCAGTGCGCCCGCACCGTTCATGCCCGGTGTGGTTTCATTCGGCGCGCCGGAAGACTGGGTTTCGCGATACAGATTTTCACCAATGCTCTCCAGTCCGGAATCATTGATAAAAGTTGCCAGCGTCAGCTGACCTACCTGCTGCGGCGCCGTTTGTCCTGCCTGGGTTACGCTGACCAGGCCATCACTGCCTATGGTTAGCGTGCCTGCATCCTGCGGCAAGGTAATCGCTGGCTGAATGGGGTAACCATTTGAGGTGACCAGTTGCCCGTTCTGATCGATCTGAAACGCACCGTCGCGGGTATAAGCCGTGGTGCCATCTGGCATCAACACCTGAAAGAAACCCTGTCCGCTGATAGCGACATCTTTCGCATTACTGGTTTGCGTCATTCCGCCCTGGCTATGAATTCGTTCCGTCGCCACCGGGCGTACGCCGGTGCCAATTTGCAAACCAGAAGGGATGGTAGTCTGCTCTGAAGACTGAGCACCCGGCTGACGCAGGGTCTGATAAAGTAAATCTTCAAATACCGCACGCTGGCGTTTAAAGCCGTTGGTGCTCACGTTGGCCAGGTTGTTGGTAATCACATCCATATTGGTCTGCTGCGCTTCCAGACCGGTTTTGGCAATCCATAAGGCGTGCATCATGACGGGCTTCTCCTTGCCTTTATTAACTTACACTAAGCAGTTGGTTGGCATTTTTTTCGTTATCGTCGACGGCTGAGATCACTTTCATCTGCATATCAAAACCGCGTGCCGTGGCGATCATATCCACCATCGCTTTTACCGGGCTGACATTGCTGCTCTCAAGCGCGCCGGGCATCAGCCTCAGCGCCGGGTCGGCAGGCAATATCGGGTTTTCATCCACGGTGGGATCGACATGAAACAGGCTGTCATCGCCGTGGCGTAGCAGATAAGGCTGCGCCGTAACCATTTTCAGACGCCCAATCTGGGCCAGTGCGGTTGGCTCATCACCTGCCCCTAAGGCGGTGACAGAACCGTCCGGCGCAATAGTGACCTGTGCCTGCGGCGGAATTTCGAGCGGCCCGCCGTCGCCCATCAACGGGTAGCCTTTAACGCGCAGCTGCCCTTCGCTGTCGACTTCAATATTACCGTCGCGCGTATAGGCTTCGCTGCCGTCCGGAAGCTGAACCGCCAGCCAGCCGTTTTGCGGCATCGCTACGTCCAGGCTGCGACCGGTCTGATTAATCGATCCCATGGTGTAGTCGTTATAGGGCGTGGATTCAGTGGAGAGTACGCGCGTCGCATCCCCAGGACCGTTAACCGGTACCGCACGATAAGCCGTTAGCTGAGCACGAAAGCCGTTAGTAGAGACATTCGCCAGGTTATTGGCCGTTACCGCCTGACGATTTAACGCGGCGTTCGCCGCGCCCATTGCGGTGTAAATTGCACGATCCATGTCAGTCCGCCATTAGCCAAGATTAACCAACGTCTGTAACAATTCAGACTGCGTTTTAATCGTCTGCGAGTTAGACTGATAGTTGCGCTGGAAAATGATCATATTGACCATCTCCTGGCTCAGATCGACATTGGATGCCTCGACCTTATTGCCATACAGGTTGCCCAGGTTGCCGCTTCCGGCGATGCCCACAACCGGCTGGCCTGAGGCCGGCGTTTCGGTCCAGGCGTTATTGCCGCTTGAGGCCAGGCCTCCAGCATTGGTAAAGTTCGCCAGCACTACCTGTCCTAACAGCTGCTGTTGACCATTGCTGTAAGAGGCGATGATTTGACCGCTGTCGCCCACGATAAAGCCATTCATCATGCCCGGCGCATAGCCGGTGGTGCTCGGACTTTCCATGGCCGTCTCGGTGGCCTGCTGGGTCATGCCGGTCATATCCAGCTCGAATTCCAGGGCTTCCGCACCGTTATAGGCTGCACCGGCAATCGGTACCCTCGCCGGATTGGTCGTCAGCTGGCCGGCACTGTCAAAGGCGATATCCATCTGCTGATACTGTGCTTTGCCCGCTTCATCAACCACCGGCGCGGTGGTATCACTGGTATAAATTTTCCATTGATTATTAGCTGTTTTAACGAAGTAAACGTTAATGGTATGGCGGTTACCCAGGCTGTCGTAGGCGTCAACCTGACTGACTGAGTTGTAACTGTTGCTGTCTTTTGGATCGAACGCGATTTCCGGGTCGATAATTTTCGCGCCAGAATCAAGATTCCCTTTCATCGCGCCGCTGTCAGAGGCGCGCGCTGGCATCTGACCGGTTGGGATCTGGATCGGGCCAATCGCCGCGCCCGGCTGGATGGTCGGCGGCGTTCCGCTGGCCTGATAACCGGTTAACTGCATGCCCGTATCATTGACGATGTAACCATTTTCATTGGTTTTGAACTGGCCGTTGCGGCTATAAAACACCTGACCGGCCTCGCTCACCAAACGAAAGAAACCGTTTCCCTGAATACCCATATCCAGACTGCCGGTGCCCTGTCCCAGCACACCGTCGCTAAAATTCTGCCTGACGCCGGAAACCTGCACGCCCATACCGATTTGCGAACCGGCAAAAACATCGGCAAATGAGATAGAACCCGATTTAAAGCCGATGGTCTGGGAGTTGGCAATATTATTACCAACAACATCTAAAGCTTGTGAAGCCGCATTCAGTCCGCTAAGACCCTGTGAAAAACTCATACTTAACCTTCCTGGTCGCTAACATTCAACGCTGAAATAGTCATTACTCAATCAAATAAACTTCGCCCAAAGTGGCGCTGCCGCCCAGTCCCAGCTGCAATACCGCACCGGACAAGGTAAAGGAGACGCTTTCTACTTTGGCGTGTTTTAATGAGATAATTTTTGGAGTAGAACCATCCTGATTGGCGGCGGTATAGGAGACTTTATAGATCTCTTTGCCATCAAATCCCGGCTCAGACGGCTGGAAACCGCTTAAATCTTCAAGGGTAAATTTATGCACACCCGCTTCGACATCTTTTAAGTCGGCGGTGTAGACGTTGCCGGACTGGTCGGTTAAGACCACGCTAACTTTATCGACATCATTGTTGACGGAAAAAGCAAAAGTATCGTCCTTAGAGGCAACGCTACTGTCCCCTTCAACATAGATGCCGCGTCCTACCCACTGAGCCGCGTTCATCTGCTGCATACTGTTTACCAGCGTACCGACATTACCGAGCGTACTGTTCAACTGTTGAACGCCTGCAGCGGTATTAAACTGCGCCATCAGCGAAGTAAGCTGATTGTTATCCATCGGATTGGTAGGATCCTGGTTCTGCATCTGCGCAACGAGAAGATTCATAAAATTATTAGTAATATCCTCGATGCTTGAACCATTGCTACTGCTGGGGGCGTCATAGGTACTGGTTACCGGCGAAACGGCCATTTCAACTCTCCTTATTGACCTAACGTCAGCGTTTTAAGCATCATCGCCTTGGCCGTATTCATGACTTCCACGTTGGCCTGATAACTGCGCGAAGCAGAAATGGTATTCACCATTTCGCCCACTACGTTGACATTCGGCATATGCACATAGCCTTTGGCATCTGCCAGCGGATTGCCCGGCTCATAGACCAGACGATCCGGCGCATCGCTTTCAATCACGTCGCTCACCTTTACACCGCCAATTTCCTGGCCTGGCGCCTGATTAACGTGAAAAACAACCTGACGCGCGCGATAAGGCTGACCATCCGGGCCGGCCAGACTATCGGCATTCGCCATATTACTGGCACTGACATTTAGCCTTTTTGACTGTGCCGTCATTGCAGAACCTGAAATATCAAATATGCTGAATAAAGACATAACAATTACCCCTGTGAGATAACACTCATCATCCCTTTAATTTGAGATCCGAGAAGGGTTAAACTGGTTTGATATTTGATGTTGTTATCCACGAAGTTAACGCGTTCACGATCCATATCAACGGTATTGCCATCGGCGCCAGGCTGATCGGGAATGCGATATAATAATTCGTTCCGATTATGCACAGGCGCAGCTGCTGGAATATGTCCTTTTTCCGTCAGGCTAAGGGTTAAAGCGTGCGCCTGATGGCGTTCTTGTACCACAGCCTTTTTAAGCTGCTGAGAAAAATCGATATCCCTGGCTAAATAACCCGGCGTATCGGCGTTAGCGATATTTGATGCTAAAATATCCTGCCTGCGGGTCAGTAAATTCAATGCTTCCTGCTGAAAATATAATGCCTTATCGAGTTTATCCATCATGGAAAGAGTGCCCTTATTTGCTACATAGGGATTAACGCAGAGACTATAAGGTGAATCAGAAATAATCTATACTGCGAAAACAAGACAAATCTCTATCCATTTTATGAAATGATATAAATATCGCCTCAATATTTTTAATAAGCCACAAAAGCGACATTATTTAGCGCATTAACTTACTTCAGGATAGCGTTACACTGCCTTTCCGTAAAACAAGTAAATCACTTTAATCTGATTTCTTTCCCTGCTGGTTGCGTATGAAAAAAACACGTCATATTTGGCGAAGCATAGTATTAACTTTATTTTGTATATTATTTACGTTTGCAGCACAGGCTGATAATAATACGCTAACAGAGAAAATTAATGCATTAGTGAATGACGCATCAAAAAATATAGCAGCCAATGTCACGCGCCATGTAATTTTATTAACCTCTTCTGAAAAATTAGCTGCGCTGTGTGCCGATCCATATCTTTCTTTGAGCGGTAATCAGCGTCTGACCGGCCAGAGAACGGTCATTGCCCGCTGCGGCAATAAAAAGCATTTTCTTCAGGTGCGGATAGAAGCAGAAGGCAGCTGGTGGGTTGCGGCAAGGGATTTAAAAAAAGGCAGTATGCTTGGCCCTGAAGATATCATTCAGCGCAGCGGATCGTTGACGAATTTACCCGCAGATCTCGTTATGCAGCCCAGCGCTCTTCAGGGCGCGGTCTTAACCCGCCCTGTGCGTACCGGCCAGCCGTTAACGAAAAATCAGCTGCGTAAAAGCTGGCGTATCAATCGCGGCGAAGAAACAGACGTGATCGCTTATGGCAACGGCTTTCATATTATGGCCAGAGGAAAAGCGCTGGATAATGCCGCAGTTAACGATCCTGTGCGGGTGCGTATGAAAAGTGGTCAACTGGTAACGGGTAGCGTTAATCACGACGGTAGCGTACGGATAAATTTGTAATTTCATCTTTAGGTATCCGTAAAAACACCGATATTATTAGTAACGCAAAAGGTAAACATCCAGGTTTCGGAGAAAAAATATGAGCATTAACCATACGCTGAAAACGCAACCTGTTACGCCAACCCATGTTCAGCAGGAAGTAAAGCTCGCTCAACGGAATCCGGCTAACAGCGCACCAAAAGAAAATGTCCCGTCTGAAAAAGGCACTGATGTCAAACTCAGCGCCTTAACACAGCAGATCAAAGTCGATGACTCGCGCGATATCAATCTGGATCGCGTCGAAAAAATTAAAGATGCGATTCGTAACGGCGAACTAAAAATGGATTACGAAAAAATTGCTCAGGCGCTGATGCAAAATATTCTCGACGATCGATAAAAGAAACAACGATGCAAACCTTACAGACGACGCTGATTAAACTGCAGGATACGCTTAATGAACTGGACGCAGTGCTGACCGAGGAAATTAAGCAGTTAAGCCACGCTCAGGTTAATGCTGTTGCGCTGCAACAGCTCTCTGATATCAAAAGCAGCCTGTTGGCTACGCTGGCGTGGCATGATGAACAAAGAAAGCAGACAGAAAAAGATCTACAGCTGCAGGCGCCCTATGAGCAACAGCCGACGCTGATGGGCCACTGGAACAGGATATTGCAGTCAACCCAAAAAGCACGAGACATGAATCTGCAAGCCAGCCATTTGCTTGATATTCACATGAAGAAAGTGCAAAGCGTCAGCAAAATTTTGAATAAATCCGCCGCGTCGCCCGGGCTGTATACCGCAGGTGGACAGTCCGAAAATAACGGAAAAGCGCGCGCTTACAATATTACTATATAAAAACAATATGACTCTCTTGTGTGACTTGCCAGCTTTCTGACCAGAAAGCTTTTTTTTTTGCTATCAAAAATTCAGCGGATCCTAACGGCGGCAGGAAAACTTTCCTTGCCGCTTTTTTATGCCTGCAAATTGGTCCTACCAAAACCAGCTGTTTGTGACTTTTCTTCCATCATTAAATTAAAGCGTTAAGCAAAGATTGCATTCTGTTCACCGCGAGATAAACAATAATTTAACATCTCTATCCCTTTTGGTCAGACCAGCAGCGGGTTATGCCCTGTCTGACGGCGGTATCGCTTTCCGCCGTATCGGATAACAAGGCGTAACGCTCAGGAGAACCGTAAGCATGCAAACATGGCAGCAACTTTACGATCCGCTGGATAATATTTGGCTATCAAGCCTGATTGCCGCGCTTCCCATTCTGTTTTTCTTTTTCGCCCTAACGCAGCTGCGGCTAAAAGGCTATATCGCCGGCACCATTACCGTATTGATCGCGCTGGCTGTTGCCCTGCTGTTTTATCGTATGCCGCTCGATCGGGCGCTGGCTTCCGCCGTTTACGGCTTTCTCTACGGTCTCTGGCCTATCGCCTGGATTATTGTTGCTGCCGTTTTTGTTTATAAAATCACGGTGAAAACCGGCCAATTTGAAGTTATTCGTAACTCCATTCTTTCTATTACCGAAGATCAACGGTTGCAGATGCTGATCGTCGGCTTTGCTTTTGGATCTTTTCTGGAAGGGGCCGCAGGCTTCGGCGCGCCGGTGGCGATTACCGCCGCGCTGCTGGTCGGGCTGGGTTTTAAACCGGTTTATGCCGCCGGGCTGTGCCTGATTGTCAATACGGCACCGGTTGCCTTTGGCGCGATGGGTATTCCGATTATTGTCGCCGGGCAGGTCACTGGCATAGATGCGATGGCCATCAGCCAAATGGCCGGACGCCAGCTGCCGCTCCTGACGATGATTGTGCTGTTTTGGGTGATGGCAATTATGGATGGCTGGCGCGGCGTAAAAGAGACCTGGCCTGCGGTAATGGTCTCCGGCGGTTCTTTTGCTATCGCCCAGTATCTGACCTCTAACTTTCTGGGGCCGGAGCTGCCGGATGTGATTTCCGCTCTGGTCTCCCTGCTCTGTTTGACGCTGTTTTTGCGCGTCTGGAAGCCGGTACGCATTTTCCGCTTCGATAATCAGGAAAACGCGGCCGCTTCCGCACGCAGCGCTACCCGATACAGCGCGGCGCAGATTACCCGTGCCTGGATGCCGTTCCTGTTTTTAACCATTACCGTCACGTTGTGGAGTATCCCGCCGTTTAAGGCATTGTTTGCCTCCGGCGGTGCGTTTTACCACTGGGTTTTTACCTTCGCCGTGCCGTTCCTGGATCAACTGGTAATTAAGGTGCCGCCGGTGGTCGACGCCGCCACGCCTTATGCCGCCATCTACAAATTCGACTGGTTCTCCGCTACCGGCACCGCAATCTTTATCGCTGCGCTGCTGTCGATTATCTGGTTAAAAATGCGTCCCGCTCAGGCGGTGAGCGCCTTTACCGAGACGCTGCGCGAGCTGGCATTGCCAATTTATTCTATCGGCGCGGTGCTGGCCTTTGCTTTTGTCTCCAACTATTCGGGCCTCTCCACCACCCTGGCGCTGGCGCTGGCGCATACCGGCAACGCGTTTACCTTTTTTTCACCTTTCCTTGGCTGGCTGGGGGTTTTTCTTACCGGTTCTGATACCTCTTCCAATGCACTGTTTGCCGCGCTACAGGCCACGACCGCCCAACAAATTGGCGTGCCTGAAGTGCTGCTGGTCGCTGCCAATACCACCGGCGGCGTTACCGGCAAAATGATTTCGCCGCAGTCGATCGCTATCGCCTGCGCGGCGGTTGGGCTGGTTGGTAAGGAGGCCGATCTCTTCCGCTTTACCGTCAAACACAGCCTGATTTTCACCTGTATTATCGGGGTGATAACTTCGCTACAGGCCTGGGTTTTCCCGTGGATGATCCCCGATGCCGGATGAAATAAGACTGGCCGATCGGCTGGCAGAGCAGCTGCGTCAGTTTATCGCCGAGCAGGGTTTACAGCCCGGTGCGAGACTGCCTGCAGAGCGGCAGCTGGCGCAGCAGCTGGCGGTTTCGCGCTCTTCGCTGCGTGAAGGGCTACAAAAGTTGATCAGCGAAGGTGTGCTGATGAGCCGACGCGGCGGCGGCAATTTTGTGGCGGCTCAGCGCGACGACTGGCCCTCTGTCCGGCTGGTGATGCCGCTCAGTACGTTGTTGGCTGACGATCCAGGTTATCGCTACGACGTACTGGAAGCGCGGATTGCGATTGAGTCCAGCACCGCCTGGCATGCGGCACGGCGCGCCACACCGGAAGATAAGGCGCATATTCAGCGCTGCTGCCAAATGATGCTGCAGGTCAGCGACCGTGACGATCCTGACCTGGCTGCCCATTCCGACGTACGTTTTCATCTGGCGATCGCTGAAGCATCGCATAACCTGGTGCTGTTGCAGGCGATGCGCGGCCTGTTTGATCTGCTGCAGTCATCAGTCATGCAGAGCCGCCAGCGGATGTATACCGCGCCGGAGATTTTCCGTCAGCTGGCAGTGCAGCATGAAGCGATCTGTCAGGCCATCGTGACAGGCGACGCCGACCGCGCGCGCAGCGTCACTATCCACCATCTTGAATTTGTCGACGCCACCATGCGTAACCTGCATGAAGAAGAGGCGCGACGGGCACGCAGTATGCGCATTCCGGACAGTAAGCGAGGACAACCGTGATTATCTCATCAGCAAAAGATTACCGTGCCGCCGCCAGGGCTAAAGTACCGCCCTTTCTGTTTCATTACGCTGACGGCGGCGCCTATGACGAATATACCATGCGCCGCAACAGCGAAGATCTGGCGCAAATTGCGCTGCGCCAGCGGATTTTACGCAATATGTCTTCGCTGAGCCTGGAGACCCAGCTTTTTGGCGAAACCCTGTCGATGCCGGTGGCGCTGGCACCGGTAGGGTTGTGCGGCATGTATGCGCGACGGGGTGAAGTACAGGCCGCCAGGGCAGCCGATAAAAAAGGCATTCCCTTTACGCTTTCCACCGTATCTCTCTGCCCGATAGAGGAGGTTGCCCCGGCTATCCAGCGTCCGATGTGGTTCCAGCTTTATGTGCTGCGCGATCGCGGTTTTATGCGCAATGCGCTGGAACGGGCGCAGGCGGCGGGCTGCTCGACGCTGGTATTTACCGTGGATATGCCGGTGCCAGGCGCACGCTATCGCGATGCTCATTCCGGCATGAGCGGTCCAAATGCGGCCATACGTCGCTATATTCAGTCGGCGCTCTATCCGCAATGGGCATGGGATGTCGGGCTGCATGGTCGCCCGCACGATCTGGGCAATATCTCCGCCTATCGCGGCGAACCGACCAAACTGGAAGATTATATTGGCTGGCTGGGCAACAATTTTGACCCGTCGATCTCCTGGCGCGACCTGGAATGGATCCGTGATTTCTGGAAAGGCCCAATGGTGATTAAAGGCATTCTCGATCCGGAAGATGCGCGTGATGCGGTGCGCTTCGGCGCGGATGGCATTGTGGTTTCTAACCACGGCGGACGCCAGCTGGACGGGGTGCTCTCTTCCGCACGAGCGTTGCCAGCCATAGCGGATGCGGTGAAGGGCGAGCTGGCGATTCTGGCCGATGGCGGCGTGCGCAGCGGACTGGATGTGGTACGCATGATCGCGCTGGGCGCGGATACGGTTCTGCTGGGCAGAGCCTTTCTCTATGCGCTGGCGGCAGCGGGCGAAGCAGGCGTGACTAACCTGCTGAATCTGGTTGAAAAAGAGATGCGTGTGGCAATGACCTTAACCGGCGCGCGCTCAATTGCAGAAATCACGCGCGAATCGCTGGTGCAGGCAGTCTCGCCGATGCAGCCGGATGCGCTGGCAAAAGCGGTGGCCAACGGCTAAAGGCGTGATGCCGGAGCCGCCAGCCACAAACGTAAAAGCTCCGCCCTCGGGCGGAGCCTGCAATCAGAACTGCTCCCAACCGCCTGCGGCAGCGGGCGCGGCCTGCTTTTTCGCAGCGACAACGTAGCGTGATTCCTGGACTACAGCACTACGTGCGGCAACACTCTGCGGGGCCGTTTTGAACACGGCCACCGTCTGTTCCAGCTGCCTCGCCTGTTCTTCCAGCGAAGAGGCCGCAGCGGAAGACTCTTCCACCAGTGCGGCGTTCTGCTGCGTTGTGGTATCCATTTCCGTCATCGCCTGACCGATCTGCGTAATCCCCCGGTTCTGTTCTTCAGAAGCGTGGGCGATTTCATGCATGATGCTGCTCACCTGTGAGACCGAACGGACAATATCTTCCATTGCCTGACCAGCGCTGCTCACCAGACGTGAACCGTTATTCACCTTTTCACCCGCCTGGTTAATCAACGCTTCGATTTCACGAGCCGCCGTTGCACTGCGCTGAGCCAGGCTGCGTACTTCGCCCGCCACCACGGCAAAGCCGCGTCCCTGTTCACCGGCGCGCGCGGCTTCTACCGCTGCGTTCAGCGCCAGGATGTTGGTCTGGAAAGCGATTCCATTAATCACATTGATGATGTCGGCAATTTTGCGCGAGCTGGTGCTGATCTCATCCATCGTGATCACCACATCCTGCACGATTTTACCGCCACGTCCGGCATTCAGCGTAGCTTCCTGCGCCAGACTGCTGGCCTGATGCGCATTTTCCGCGTTCTGTTTCACGGTAGAAGTAAGCTGTTCCATACTGGCAGCCGTTTCTACCACCGCCGCCGACTGCTGCTCGGTACGTGAAGAGAGATCGATATTCCCGGCGGCGATTTCCGCCGAGGCGCGCGCCACGTTATCTACACCCTGACGCACCTGAACGATAATCTCTTTCAGGTTCTGGTTCATGCGGCCTACCGCCTGCATTAACTGGCCTGGCTCATCGCCTCGCTGCGTATCGATATGGGCAGTCAGATCGCCTGCGGCAATTTGGTTGGCTACCTGCAAGGTTTCACGTAACGGCTGGGTAATATTGCGCGTAATTCGCCAGGCGATAATTAACCCTGCGAGCACGCCCAGTATCGCCGCGCCATACATAATGGCATTGGCTTGCGTAATGGTGTTCGTCACATTCGCCATCTGTCCCTCGTAGAGATCGTTGACCGCAGCATTCAGTTTTCCTGCCGTGGCGGTCAACCCTGCGGACTCACTCTCCTGATGAGAAAAAGCAGTCTGATAACTATCCAGCGTTGCGCTCAGGCGCGCCGTATCCAGTATTAACCCGGCAACCCAGCTGGTTTCACCGCTGGTGAGATGGCTTTTCAGCAGCTCGGCACGCTGGGTTACCGCACTGAGCTTATTCACGATATTGGCCTTTTGCGCCTCATCAGGCTTAGCAATGAAGTCAGGCCAGGCTTTTAACGCATGCTGAATAGCACTTTCCAGACGAGAAGCCGCCAGTACGATGCCCGCATCGGTAGCCACCTGGCCAGATAGCGCTTCACTGCTGCGACCATAATCAGCCAGCGTATGAATGTTCATCTCTTTTAACAGCGCGCTACGCTGATTAACGGCGCTGACAAAACTGTCACGCTGCGTAAGGTAGTTTTCTATTACCTGTTTCATCATATCCAGCTTCGCTTTCCCTTCAGGGTGCCAGCTAAACTGGTAAAGCGACTGCCCCAGCTGTTTTACCTGCTGTAAAGCCTGAGTATTCTCAGTACTGTAGCGGCTTTCGCCGGTATATTGATAAAGCGTGCGGTTAAGGCGAGCCACATTAAGCTGCTGCACCATGTTTACGATAATTTGCTGTTTTTGCGCATCCGTCTGGATATTGTCAAAGCCTTTAATACCGGCTCCCGCAATCCCAACCATGATCAATAGCACCAGAATAAAACCAGATGTGAGTTTCTTACCCACGCTCACATTATTAAAACCTGCCACCAACGCCGCCAAACCGCTCATAGCTCACCTTTATGTTAAAAACTGGGACGATGTAGGGTTATCGACTTGGTTAAGCCACGCTTTAGGAAATTTACCAATATAAAGTGAGGTTTTGAGCAAAGAGAGGCCATCAACAGGAGATGAAGCGTTTAATTTCACTTATTGCCGCCAGAAAAGGGCCGTCAGGATAAAGAAGTAAAGTCACTGAATTGTTAAATATAAATAATAAATTTTATAAATAAATATCTTCTGGCATCCCACTGACCTGGCTGTAATGGTGGTCGTCGGGCTGCCAGCAGAGAAGGCGGACAGCCAGATAAAGTTATGTCAGTACACAGTTTGCATCCGGGCGTATCTTTCTGGTCCAGGCCGATCGAGCATTTCACACAGAATAATTTCAATGCCGTTACACAGCGCGCTAAGCGGCAAATCATTAGCCGAAGTGCCAAAGGGATCCTCCAGCTCCTCCGCCAGGGACTCCAGCGACAAAAAGGTAGAGGAGATAAATACCGATATCAGCGGCGTCAGATAATGCACCAGCACAAACGAGCGGTCGCCTGACAGGTGAGCGTCCGGTTTACAATAATTGACGAAGTTGGGGCAGCGCAGAAGAGGAAAAACGCCCGCGCCGGTGCGCGCAGACGTAAAGCTTAATATTCGTTGCCGGTAATACGCCCGCGATGACTATCCCAGTTGAAGTTCACCCACAGGCTTTGCCCCAGACGCATGCGGTCCATCACGCGCTCGCCCAGCAGCTTAACCATATTGCTGTGATCGAGGTTGGTCAGCATGCCGGTCGGCCGTTTGGAAGAGGAGCGACGATCAACGATCTGGTTGATAATGACCTTTTCATAGCGTGATTCCGTCTGCATCCCGATTTCATCAATCACCAGCAGATCCACGGTGCTGAAATCGTGCAGCAGATGTTCTTCGGTGCGGTCGCTGTCGCCGTTGAAGGTGCCTTTAATGATCGACATCAGGTCGGCGACCGTCACGATCAGCACGCTTTTACCGCGCAAAATCAGGTGGTTGCCAATCGCCGCGGCCAGATGGTTTTTCCCGGTGCCGGGACGGCCAGAAAACACAAAGCTGGCGATACTGTGATCAAACTCATCAGCATAACGGCGTGCCTGTTCCAGCGCTTTACGTTGCCCTTCGTTTTCTACCCGATAGTTATCGAACGAGCAGTTCATATGCAACTCGCGGATGCCGGATCGACCCAGAATACGCTGCATTTTCATCGCCCGATTTTCACGCGCAATCGCCTCCGAACGCTGGCGACCCTGCTCCTGATTCCAGGCCAACAGCTCTTCGCCGTTCTGGAATTTAGGCTTGATATGGGCCGGCATCATCCGTTGCAGACGGTTAAATAACTCAGCGGGCGTTTTCATTATTCACCTCGGAAACCATCAGGGATTGTGTGATCGGGTTCAGGCAGCTGATTAACATCGCGCTGCGCTCTGCTTCCGTTAACTGCCCGGCTCTGCTGGACGCTACGCGCCAGTTTTTGCTGCCACTGCATATGATGGAAAGGACGTCCGTCAGCCTGCCACCAGGTGATAAAGGCGGCCAGCTCGGCGGGCGTAACCGGCTCGCTTAGCGCAATGCCCCAGATGGCGGCCTGGCGCTGAAAATCGGCGTCCGGTCGCCAGCCCGGGTACATCATAAACTTGCCGACCGGCACTGAAACCGGGTGCGTCAGCGTATCATTATAGAGCTGTTCATCCAGCGTCACATCACTTTGCGGCTGGCGTACCGCCGCTTCCAGCTCCAGAAGCTGTGCCAGCCGGTCAGGAGTTACCGCATACAGCACCGGCGCATTATTATCGAACACGGCAACCGCTCCCGCACCTGCAGCAGAAAGCGCGCCGATCGGATCCTGGCGAAACGCGTCGAGGCCAATGACAGTTGAGGTTAAAATCTTGACAGACATGGTGATTTCCGGATTCTGTTGCAGGCAAAACGTAACTGGCTGCCGTAGCCGCCAAAACAGGCGCTATTCTATCAAGTTTAGCGCCTGGAATCGCCTGTTGCTTAATACTGAGACTGCCAGGCGATGCCGATTTTTTCCTGTTTCACGTAGCGTAAATCCCAAAGGTAACGCAGGCTGGCAAGCAGACAAAAACTGTATCCCAGCAGTTCCGTACCCTCCTCCGCCATATTTTTTACCGTGCGGTTATAGCCGTCGAGCATCAGCGTTTCCCACAGTTCATGCATGCCAAACAAACGTGAAAAAATTAAAATTGTCAGCAGGCCCGCAGCCATCATATTCCAGCTGGGATGGTGGAGAAAATGAACCAGCCCTGAGAGCGTAGCGGAGGGATGCAGCACCGCTCGCCAGATGCAGATAAGCGCCACGGATAGCGCCGGCCAGATCCAGGTACCGTGGTGGATGCGATCAAACAGGAAATCCATTTCGCGGATCAGCATACAGGTAAAGAAGCCGCCAATCAGCAACAGGCTGTAGCGCAGATTTTTCTGCCTGAATGCCTGACCAAAGAACATCAGGGCAATCACCGCCAGCTGAATTTCCTGAAAAATTTCGGTAAACGACGTCTCATGCAACGCGTCGTTCATCCAGTTTACATCAATAAAAACCAACCCCATCATCAACGCAAGAAAGATCGCACAGCCAAAAAAGCCAGCAAATTTTACAGCAATGATTTTTATATCGTCGGACATGAAATCTCCCTGGTAAAGATTAGCGCGCTGATTATATGCGTGCTAAATAACCATATTTCTCATTTCATGCGTTAAAATCGCCGGGCGGCAGCATGATAAGCTGCCAGTCTCGATCAGACTGACCAGACAGGAAGGGACAGATGCAACGATGTGGCTGGGTTTCAACCGATCCGCTTTATCAAACCTATCACGACCGCGAATGGGGCATTGCGCAAACCCAAAGCAGAATACTGTTTGAAATGCTCTGTCTGGAGGGTCAGCAGGCGGGGCTGTCATGGATTACGGTGCTGAAAAAACGAGAAAACTACCGCGCCGCCTTTTATCAGTTCGATCCGCATGCCGTGGCGTTAATGAACGAAAGCGATATCGATCGCCTGATGCAAAACAGCGGGCTGATTCGCCATCGCGCCAAGCTCAATGCCATCGTCACCAACGCGCGCGCTTATCTGGCAATGCAGGAAAACGGCGATGATTTCTCGCGTTTTATCTGGTCGTTTGTTGATGGGCAACCGCAAATCAACCATTTTGCCGATGGCGCCGCCGTTCCCGCCCAGACGCCGGTTTCGCTCGCCCTGTCGAAAGCGCTGAAAAAGCGCGGCTTTAAATTTGTCGGCTCCACCATCTGTTACGCCTTTATGCAGGCCTGCGGACTGGTTAATGACCATATAACGACCTGTTTCCGCCATCCTGATAACCAGCCGCGCTGAATCTTTACAAATCTGAGGAAATTCCTGGATATTTCCTGAAGCACTACGCGGCATAATGACCGCTTTAAGCGGGTGCGCTTGTTAGTTGGTTTTTACAGGATAGAAGATGAAAAAAAATATTATTGCCTTGTCACTGTTATTGAGCGGGGCCGTTGCCCTTTCCGGCTGTACCACTAACCCATACACCGGGGAGTCGCAGGCAGGGAAATCGGGTATCGGCGCAAGTATGGGGGCGCTGGTTGGCGCAGGCGTTGGCGTGCTCTCTTCGTCGAAAAAAGATCGCGGCAAAGGCGCGCTGATTGGCGCAGCTTCCGGCGCAGCGCTGGGTGGCGGCCTGGGTTACTATATGGATGTGCAGGAAGCCAAGCTGCGTGACAAAATGCGCGGCACCGGCGTTAGCGTAACGCGCAGCGGAGATACCATTATTCTGAATATGCCGAATAATGTCACCTTCGACAGCAGCAGCAGCACGCTGAAACCTGCGGGCGCGGAGACGCTGACCGGTGTTGCGATGGTACTGAAAGAGTATCCGAAAACCGCCGTTAACGTGGTTGGCTATACCGATAGCACCGGTACGCGCGCGCTGAATATGCGTCTGTCGCAGCAGCGTGCCGATAGCGTTGCCAGCGCGCTGATCCTGCAGGGCGTTGCCAGCAATCGTCTACGCACCGGCGGCATGGGCCCGGATAACCCAATCGCGTCCAACAGCACGGAAGAAGGCAAAGCGCAAAACCGTCGCGTTGAAATTACGCTTAGCCCGCTGTCATAACACAACTTCAGGGGGCAGGCAGGCCGCAGCCCCCTTTTATCCGTACGCTTTTTCCCTTTTTACCGTTCCTGTCCTGATGCTAACTCCCAACAGTAAGCTGTGTTAGTCTCTCATCGAATTCGCGGAGTGAAGAAAGAGATGAAGCAAAAGGCTATACGCGCCACCATTAGTGATGTTGCCCGGGTGGCAAAAACCGGCAAAACCAGCGTTTCCCGTTACCTCAACGGCGAGCAGCATGCGCTTTCGCCAGATCTGAAACAACGGATTGAGCAGGCGATCGCCGCGCTTAATTATCGCCCTAATCAAATGGCGCGCGGCCTGAAACGAGGGCGCACCCGTCTTATCGGGCTGATTATCGCCGATATTACCAATCCCTATTCAGTGGATGTGCTGTGCGGTATTGAGGCGGCCTGCCGCGCTCATGGCTTTACGCTGCTGGTTTGTAATACCAATAACGAAATCGATCAGGAACAACACTATTTGCAGCTGCTCAGCAGCTATCAGGTGGAAGGTATTGTGGTGAACGCCGTCGGGATGCGCGAAGATGCGCTGAATCGCCTACAGCAGTCGCTGCTGCCGATGGTGCTGATCGATCGCAAAATCCCTGATTTTTCCTGTGACGTGGTCGGGCTGGATAATGCCCAGGCGGCGACCGTTGCAACCGAGCATTTAGTGAAGAACGGCTACCGGGCGTTGCTGTTTCTCAGTGAGCCGCTTGGTCTGGTGAATACCCGTCTGGAGCGCCTGCAGGCGTTCCGCCAGGTTTGTGCGCGCCATACAACCATCATTAGTGAAAATGCAGAGGCAGCGCTCAGCGACGCCAGCGCCATGGATCGTATTATCAATGACTTTTACCAGCGCCATGCTCAACAGCCTGCGGCATTGCTGGTGGCTAACGGCGCGTTGACGCTGCAGGTAGCGCGCTCATTGCGACGGCTGGGCCTGAACTGGGGCCAGCAAATCGGCTTGCTGGGCTTTGACGAACTGGAGTGGGCTGAGCTGGCAGGCGACGGCATCACCACATTGAAACAGCCAACCTGGCAGATCGGCTATGCGGCGCTGGAGCGGGTGATCCAGCGTATTGAAGGCGAAGCCACAACTATTGAAGAGAAGACATTCAGCGGCGAGTTAGTGATTCGCGGCTCCAGCCGTGCTTTAGGTTAATTCATTTTTTACCCCGGCCAGCACAGCTTGTTGCGTCGGGAGCCCCCTTCTGTGACGAATCAGATGATTCGTGGAACAAAATAGCTTACATCGTGAGCGCGATCATAATTCCATACTTTCCAACTTTGCTTTGGAACCGGTTCCAATTAGCTTTTCTTTAGGCGGGTTCACATGCTGTAGCCCCGGAGGAAAAGATGAAACCAGAAATTATTGTCGTGACCGCTGCGTACGGTCATCAAAAAGTTACCGCGCTGGGTGGACAACTGGCGTTATTATCCATCATCGCTGAAGCGGGTGCTGACGGCGTAGAGATCCGGCGTGAACTTTTGGCGGAATCTGAGCTGCAAAGCCTGCCACAGCTGGCTGAAGCCGTTGCTGAACATCGGCTGAAAGCCTCTTATTCTGTTCCCGATGCGCTATTTGTCGAAGGTGGCAAGGTGAATCCACTGCTGGAACGCTATCTGCATGAGGCAGAGCAACTGCGCGCGCAGCGGCTGAAAGTGTCGCTGGGCCCTTATCAGCCGGGCACAGAGATTACGTTGCCTGTCAGCAATGTCAGCCTGGTGGTGGAAAACGATCAGACTGAATACGGTACGCTTGCGGCCATCGCGCCTTTCTTTGAGCAGCCGCATACCCATTTTGAGATGACTTTTGATATGGCCAACTGGCAGTGGACCGGTGATGATGCCATGGCCGCAGCGCGTCGGCTGGCACATTACGTCAGCTATATTCATGTGAAAGCGGCTGTACCTCATAACTGCAGCTGGCGTGCTATTGCACTCGACGATGCCGATAACAGCTGGCGAGAGTTGTTAAACCTGCTGCCCGGTAACGTACCGCGCGGTATTGAGTTTCCGCTCCAGGGTGACGATCTGGTGGCCGTGACGCGCCATTATGTTGACCTGCTGCGTGGGGAGTAAATCATGATTAACCAAAACCAACCGCAGGGCGCGCTGGATGTGGTGACCATCGGTGAAGCGATGGCGATGTTCGTGGCCAGAGAGGCAGGCGATCTGGCTGCAGCAGAAACCTTTACCAAACGCATTGCCGGCGCGGAGCTTAACGTCGCTATCGGCCTGGCGCGTCTCGGTCTGAAAGTGGGCTGGGTAAGCCGGGTTGGCGATGATGCCTTTGGCCGCTTTGTTCATCAGCAGCTGGAAAAAGAGGGCATTGACCATCAGCGCGTTACCACGGATAAGCGCTATCCCACCGGCTTTCAACTGAAATCGAAAGTTGAGGATGGCTCCGACCCAATGGTGGAATATTTCCGTAAAGGCTCCGCCGCCAGCCATCTCTCTGTAGACGATTTCGACCGCGACTATTTTGGCGCAGCTCGTCATCTGCATTTAAGCGGCGTGGCGGCAGCCCTTTCCGCCAGCTCGCTGGCGCTGTTAAACCATACGGCGCAGGAGATGCGCGCCATGGGTAAAACCCTTTCTTTCGATCCTAACCTGCGTCCAGTGCTGTGGCCGAGCGAACAGGAGATGGTGAAACAGCTTAATCAGCTGGCCAGCTATGCCGACTGGGTATTGCCGGGCGAAAAAGAGGGCCTGATCCTCACTGGTTACCGCCAGCCAGAGGCGATCGCTGACTTTTATCTCGATAAAGGCGTCAAAGCGGTGATTATTAAAACCGGCGGCGACGGCGCCTGGTATAAAACCGCCTCGGGTGATAAAGCACAGGTTGCAGCCATTCGCGTCGAGAAAGTAGTGGATACGGTGGGCGCAGGCGACGGGTTTGCCGTTGGCGTGATCAGCGCGCTGCTGGAAGGCAAGCCGCTGCCGCAGGCTATCCGTCGCGGCAACAAGATTGGCTCGCTGGCTATCCAGGCGATCGGCGATAGCGAAGGTTTACCGACGCGTGCCGAGCTGGGCGACTACTGAGCGACAAACCCTACGACTCGTTATAACGATGCATGTCGATGACGCCGTCATCAGAATATGCGCCTCAACAGAGGATAAGCTCATGACCAAGCATACAATCGCGCCGAAACGCTGGTGGTATATCATCCCCATCATTTTTATCACCTACAGCCTGGCGTACCTCGATCGTGCAAACTTTAGCTTCGCCTCGGCAGCCGGTATTAATGAAGATTTAGGCATTACCAAGGGGATGTCCTCCCTGTTGGGCGCGCTGTTCTTCCTGGGCTACTTTTTCTTCCAGATCCCCGGCGCCGTGTACGCTGAACGTCGCAGCGTGAAAAAGCTGGTGTTCTGGTGCCTGATTCTGTGGGGGCTTTGTGCCTCGCTGACCGGTGTGGTGAGCAATATCCCGATGCTGGCGGCAATCCGCTTTACGCTGGGCGTGGTGGAAGCAGCAGTAATGCCAGCAATGCTGATTTATATCAGCAACTGGTTTACCAAGTCGGAGCGCTCGCGTGCTAACACCTTTTTGATCCTGGGTAATCCGGTGACCGTGCTGTGGATGTCGGTGGTCTCTGGCTATCTGATCAACGCCTTCGGCTGGCGCGAGATGTTTATTATTGAAGGGCTGCCGGCGGTGCTGTGGGCGGTGTGCTGGTGGTTTTTGGTGCAGGATAAACCCTCTCAGGCAAGCTGGCTGAGCGAAGAGGAAAAAGCTGCGCTACAGGAGCAACTGCGTAAAGAGCAGGAAGGGATCAAAGCGGTACGCAACTATCGTGAAGCGTTTAAATCGCGCAATGTGATTATCCTTTGTATGCAATATTTCGCCTGGAGCATCGGCGTGTATGGCTTTGTGCTGTGGCTGCCGTCAATTTTACGCAACGGTACCGAAATGGGCATGGTTGAAGCGGGCTGGCTCTCTGCCGTGCCATACCTGGCGGCGACGATTGCGATGATTGTGGTGTCGTGGGCTTCTGACCGGATGCAAAACCGTAAACTGTTCGTTTGGCCTTTGCTGCTGATCGGCGCGCTGGCATTCCTTGGCTCATGGCTGGTCGGCTCCAGTAACTTCTGGCTCTCTTACAGCCTGCTGGTGATTGCCGGTGCGGCAATGTATGCGCCTTACGGCCCCTTCTTCGCCATTATTCCTGAAATGCTGCCGCGTAACGTGGCGGGCGGCGCGATGGCGCTAATCAACAGCATGGGCGCGCTCGGTTCGTTTTTGGGTTCATGGATCGTCGGCTACCTTAACGGTGCAACCGGTAGCCCGGCGGCATCCTATATCTTCATGGGCGTGGCGCTGCTGGTGGCGGTATTCCTGACGTTGATCGTTAAACCGGCGGAGAACAAACGCTCCCCCTCGCCCGGGCGCACGGCCAGGCACGCCTGATTAGCCCGTGCGTAAAGGCCGGGCTCGCCCGGCCTCAAACCACCAATCAATCCTTTTCGTTTTACCGCCTGACCGGCGGATGGAGTCTGATATGAAGCCTGAAGTGGTGTTGTACAAAACGTTGCCTGATGATTTACGTGCCCGTCTTGATGCGCACTTTACCGTAACCACCATTAAAGGCCTGACGCCGGAAATCGTAGATGAACATGCGGATCTGTTTGCCCGTGCGGAGGGCATTATCGGTTCCAGTTGTAAAGTGGATGACGCGCTGCTGCAGAAAATGCCGAAGCTGCGCGCCGCCTCGACGATTTCCGTAGGCTATGACAATTTCGACGTTGATGCGTTGAACCAGCGCGGCATTGTGCTGATGCATACGCCAACCGTGCTGACGGAGACCGTCGCCGACACCATAATGGCATTAGTGTTAAGCAGCGCCCGTCGTGTGGTGGAAGTCGCCGGGCGGGTTAAGGCCGGTGAGTGGCAACGCAGCATCGGGCCGGACTGGTTTGGCATCGATGTGCACCACAAAAAGATGGGTATTCTGGGCATGGGCCGCATTGGCCTGGCGCTGGCGCAGCGCGCGCATCATGGCTTCGGCATGCCGATTCTGTATAACGCCCGCAGACATCATGAAGACGCTGAAACGCGCTTTAACGCGCAATATTGCGATCTTGATACACTGCTGCAGGAGTGCGATTTTCTGTGTATTAGCCTGCCGTTGACCGAACAAACGCACCATATGATTGGCCGGGAACAGTTGGCAAAAATGAAGCCGAGCGCCATTTTAATTAATGCGGGCCGTGGACCGGTAGTGGATGAGCAGGCGTTGATTGCGGCCCTGAAAGATAAAACCATTCATGCTGCCGGACTGGATGTGTTTGAACAGGAACCGCTGCCAGCCGATTCAGAACTGCTGAAACTGCCCAACGTCGTGGCGCTACCACATATTGGCTCTGCAACGCATGAAACCCGCTACGGCATGGCACGTGATGCGGTAGAAAACCTGATCGCCGCGCTGGCGGGCAAGGTGGAAAAGAACTGCGTTAATCCGCAGGTGCTGCGCTAAGCGAGCCGCTCCAGTAAAAGCGATCGCCCCATGCGATCGCTTGCAACATATTTATTCCACTGCCAGCGGTTTCTCTTCCAGCTGCGGTGCGTTATCGCCCTGTAACGTTTTAACCCGCTGCTCTACTTTTTGCACCGCCTGCGCATCTTTCAGCAGCGTATAGGTCAGGGTGAAGGCCTGAGTTTGCCCCGGCTGAAGCTGTTTTACCCGTCCCTGCTCTTTCTCAATGGTGACCGGATAGGCATAGTTGGTGCCGGGTTCAATACCGGTAACGTAACCCTGTTTCAGGGTATCGGTGTTTTTCCACAACGTCAGCAACGGCAGTTGATGGGTATCAAACTCAATGGCCGCGCCCTTATCGCCTTTACTGTTGATAACCGCCGCCACCGTTTTGCCTTGCGCATCTGCCAGCGGCATCAGGTTGAATACCATCTCATCAAATCCCCTGGTCGGCGCGTCGTAGGTGTTCCAGTTTTTCAGCCCCTGCTTCGCATAATCATTAAAGGGAGAGACACTTTTCACTGGCGCAATAAAGCGGGCATCTTTTTCCAGAATTGGCGTGCCGAAGTTGCTGTGATAGATGATTTGGTAATCCTGCGGATAGTCGCTTTGATTGGTCAACTCATCATGAATGGTAAAGCTGTCGCTGCCAGGGATATAGCGCAGCTCTGTCCAGGTGCTGAAGTTCGCTTTTTTAAAGGTGTGCTCTTTTAGCAGGCCGCGAATACGGATTTCATGTGGCGCATGATCATCAACAACGATCTCAACTCGTGATGCAGGCGTATTTCCCGCTTTGCCGTGCAGCGTATAGAGCATGCCGTCCTTGCTTACCGGATGACCGGTCCATTCAAAGCCGCAGCGCACCATCATTTCGTTAAAGCCATCAAGCCAGCCCAGGCCATTGCGGCTTTCCAGGTTAATATAAGCGGGATTGACCACCTCATCTACCGGCGAATCCCAGCCCATACGCACGCCGTGTCCGTTAACATGTAGCAGATCCATCCCGCGGCTGGGGCTAAGGGCGATAGTCAGCCCATTATCGCTGCGCAGGGTAATCACTTTTGTACCCTCCTGCTTGCCGCCATGCAGAACTTTTTGCTCAATGCTGAAGGGTTGCCCTTCCAGCTTCAGCTGTTGACTGCTGATAGACCAGTTGCCTTTATCCATGCCGCTTTCAGCATCCGTCAGCAACCATGACTGGGCCAGAACAGGTGTGGAAAACAGCATTGATACCGTCATTGCCGCCAGAGTTTTTTTCATTTCTTCATCCTTTAGCTGAATTGATTTAGCCAAACAGCCAGCAGGTTACAAACGGAAGATATGAAAAACAGTGATGACAGTCACCGACAGCGTTTTATCCGCTGTATCAGTCAAAAAATGAGATTGTTAACGCATGTTTAGTGATTTTGTTGCAGTTAAGAGAATAAAAAATGTGATCTGTGCATGAAGCAACCTGATACGTTTCAGCTAACACCATCGGCTTCGTTGCTGTATCGGTCAGGTAAGCCGTTTGCATCGGCATTCACCTGACGGTAAGGTAGACCCACACTGCCTATCACAATTGATTTACAGCTATGAGCTTCTCTCTCTTCGGTGACAAATTTACCCGCCATACCGGCATTGCACGTTTAATGGAAGACATGGATGAAGGGTTGCGCACGCCTGGCGCGGTAATGCTTGGCGGCGGTAATCCGGCGCAGATCCCGGCAATGGATGATTATTTTCATCAGCTGCTGCTGCAGATGCACCAGGAGGGAAAACTCACCGAGGCGCTATGCAATTATGATGGCCCGCGCGGCAAAACGCTGCTGCTGGAGGCGCTGGCAGCGTTGCTGCGCGAAGAGCTGGGCTGGCAAATTTCACCCAAAAATATCGCCCTGACTAACGGCAGCCAGAGCGCCTTCTTCTATCTGTTTAATCTGTACGCCGGACGCCGTGCTGACGGCATCAAAAAGCGCGTTCTGTTTCCGCTGACGCCAGAATACCTGGGTTATGCCGACGCGGGACTGGATGAAGATCTGTTTATGGCCGCCCGGCCTAATATTGAACTGCTTCCGGAAGGCCAGTTTAAATATCACGTCGATTTCGACCATTTGTCAATTACCGATGAAGTGGGTCTGATTTGCGTTTCGCGCCCTACCAACCCTACCGGCAATGTCATTACCGATGAGGAGTTGCTGCATCTGGATATGCTGGCGCAGCAGCATGATATTCCCCTGTTGATTGATAACGCCTACGGTCTGCCTTTTCCCGGCATTATTTTCAGCGAGGCGCGTCCGCTGTGGAACCCCAATATTATTCTCTGCATGAGCCTGTCGAAACTGGGCCTGCCGGGCGCACGCTGCGGGATTATCGTGGCGGATGAAAAGGTAATTGACGCCATCAGTAATATGAACGGCATTATCAGCCTGGCACCGGGCAGCGTTGGCCCCGCCATCGCCACAGAAATGATCCAGCGCGGCGATCTGCTGCGGCTGTCGGAAACGGTTATCAAACCCTTCTACCAGCAACGGGTGCGGGAAACCATCAGCATCATTCGTCGCTATCTGCCGGAAGATCGCTGCCTGATCCATAAGCCGGAAGGCGCTATCTTCCTCTGGCTGTGGTTTAAGGACCTGCCCATCACCACCGAGCTGCTCTATCAGCGCCTGAAACAGCGGGGCGTGCTAATGGTGCCCGGCCACTTCTTTTTCCCTGGCCTGGCGCATGACTGGCCGCATATGCACCAGTGTATGCGCATGAACTATGTTCCGGATGGTGAGAAAATTGAGCGGGCCGTAAAAATTCTTGCTGAAGAGATGGATCGCGCCTGGAGTGAGCGGGCGCTGTAATAGCGGCCACCGCGCTCTACCTTATCAGCCATACCTCTCCCTTATGGCTACAAACTCTGTATAGCAAACAGTCAGCTATACGAGTAAGTTAATTAACAATTTATTAACTATGGATAGTGGGAGAGGCAATGTCCGTAAAAGATCTGTTGCTGGCACTTTGTGTTGTTGTCGCCTGGGGCGTTAACTTTGTAGTCATCAAAGTCGGGCTGCATGATATGCCGCCGTTTCTGCTGGCAGCCCTGCGCTTCGCGCTGGTCGCGCTGCCCGCTATCTTTTTTGTGCGTCCCCCTAAAGTTCCGCTGCGCTGGCTGGCACTCTACGGAATTACCATCAGCTTCGGACAGTTCGCCTTTCTGTTTTTAGCTATCAAGCTTGGCATGCCTGCCGGACTGGCTTCACTGGTGCTTCAGGCTCAGGCCTTTTTCACTCTACTGCTTGGCGCGCTGCTGCTGGCGGATAAACTGCGCTGGCATCATATTGCCGGCATGGTTATCGCTTCAGGCGGCATATTTTTGTTAGCCACGACCGCGCATGGCGTTCAGGCCGCCACCGGCGTGACGGTAACCACGATGTTACTGACGCTGGCCGCCGCGCTCTGTTGGGGCATGGGCAATATCACCAATAAGGTCATTATGCGTAACGGTAACGTACCCATTATGTCACTGGTGGTCTGGAGCGCCCTGATCCCCGTGGGGCCTTTTCTGCTTTGCTCATGGCTGTTCGAAGGTCAGGCTGCGATTATGCACAGCCTGGTGCATATCCAGCTACAAACGGTGCTGGCGTTGGTTTATCTGGCATTTATCGCCACTATTATAGGCTACGGCATTTGGGGCACGCTGCTGAGCCGTTATGAAACCTGGCGCGTAGCGCCGCTCTCGCTACTGGTGCCGGTGGTAGGCATTCTTAGCGCGGCGCTGCTGCTGGGAGAGACGCTCTCTATGCGTCAGATTGCTGGAGCCATGATCATTGTGGTCGGTCTGGTGGTTAATATTTTCGGCGGGCGCTTAACGCCGCTGCGTACGGTGCATGCGCAGCGTGATTAATGTTTTGCAGTGTGCAAATACAACAACGCCGCGTTTCCGCGGCGTCAGGTTTGCTTATTAGCTCAGGATTTCGATACGGCGTGGTTTCATCTCTTCCGGCACGATGCGTTCCAGATCGATGTACAACAAGCCGTTTTCCAGGCGGGCGTCGCGTACCACAATGTGATCAGCCAGCTGGAATTTACGTTCGAAATTACGTTCAGCAATCCCCTGATAGAGATATTTACGCTCGTTTTGATCTTCAGGATGTGCGCCACGCACAATCAACATATTGTCATGTGCGGTAATATCCAGTTCGTTCTGTGCGAAACCCGCTACGGCAATCGTGATGCGGTAATGGTTTTCCGCCACCAGCTCTACGTTGTACGGAGGGTAACCGCCGTTGCTTTGGTTCTGGTTAGACTCCAGCAGATTGAACAGGCGATCAAAACCAATAGATGAACGATAGAGCGGAGAAAGGTCAAAGTTACGCATAATACAAAGCTCCTGATTTTCAGCGAGTAGGTTAAACGTAGCCTTCCACGATGGACAGGCTATCTGGTCACGCTGGCAAACCCATTCGGCGAATGCCGCGCTGACCGTAATAAAAAAATGGGGATAGCTAACTATCTTTCAAGGGGGGTTTTGCGATTTTTTTAAGCAAACACCAGAGAATGTCATACACTCAGGGGAAAATGTCGTCATACATCCAGACGAGAGTCACCACAGAGTGACCGGGATTTTCCTCGTCGCAGATAATGAAACTCAGTCAGGCAATCTGCTATGGCTGAAGGGATAAAAAGATGAAAGCGATAATGAAATACCGTTTAGCAGGGCTTCTGGCCTGTAGCCTATTGGTCGGCACCTCCGGCTGCTCCAGCATGATGTCACACACCGGCGCCAGTCAGGGCTATTATCCCGGCACCCGCGCCAGCGCGGAAATGTTGACCGACGATCAAAGCAGCTGGGCGCTGAAGCCGCTGGCACTGGTGGATCTCCCTTTCTCAGCCGTGCTGGATACCCTCCTGCTGCCCTGGGACTATATGCACGCTGACGATAGTCCATCCATCGATTCACCGCGCGCGCGCGTTATAGAAGCAGAGAAGCTGGCGCATACCCAGGAACATCTGGCAGCAGCCGCGCCGTTGGCAATTAACTCAACGCAACCGTAAAAATTTGCCGGTAGCCGTCCAGGTCACGCATAAAGGCGACCTGGCGGCCATCGGGCGAAAACACCACCGCATCGCCTGAAGGCGGCGTTTCACTTCGTGGCGTCAGACGCCGCATCTTTCCGCTGTTGCGCTCGCACACCATTACGCTGTTATCGCAGATAAAAGCCAGCCGATCGCCATCGGGATGCCAGCTAAACGCTGACTGAATATCATGCTCACCGTGCGTGATCTGGCGCGGTTCGCCGTGGCTGGTCGGGATGCCCCATAGCTGTACCACGCCCTGGTCATCACGCATTAAACAGGCAATTTCACTGCCATCCGGCGCGCTACGTAGCCAGTGACGCGGGGTTATCGCCAGCCCAGGGAAACGGCGCTGATGCGTAAAGGTTAAGCGGCGTTGAACGACACCGCGTGGCGGCGCGGGCAAGCTGGTTTCGGTGCCTTCCAGCGGTGCATCGCCCGGCTGAGCGTAATCATTCAGCTTCTCCGGCAGATCGACAATAAATACTTCCGGCACCGTGCTGCCATCGATGGCCCGCGTATCGCCAATAAAAGCAAGCGCCCAGCGCTGACGACAGCCATCCGCCCGCAGATAGCCCTGCTGGCCGATCCAGCCTTCTTCATAAGCGCGATTGATCTCATCGCTGCCGGGCTTTGGCGTGGAGGTGGTTTTGCTGACCAGCACGCAAAAGTGGCTGCCATCATACTCACGCGGATGCTGTTTCACAGGACAAACCGCATGCAGCGGTACGGCAATCCCGACGTTACGCAAATCCTCTTTGCTGTCCCATTCGTGCATCACATGATCGTTATAGGTAAAGCTGATCCGGCTGCCGTCCGGGCTAAAAACGTGAACATGCGAGCCGCCGCGCAGCGCGCCGGGCGTGAAGGGCGGCGTAATATCACAGGCGTCCAGATTTTCCGCCTTGCCGTTTTGAATAATCACGCCACGGCGGTGATGAAAATCATAGCGCCAGCCTGCGTCCGGATGCTCCGGCCCATGAATGCAGGCATAGCGCGGCGGCATATCGGGGCTAACGGTAACCACGCCAACGTGAGCGCCGTCCCGAGCCTGATAGAGGATTTCCGTCGCCCCGCTGACTACATTCACGCGCTCAATGGTTAAGCCGGTAAAAGAGGCACCGGAAGGGCGCACATCATAGGCCAGCCATTGACTGTCGGCGGTCCAGACGTTGGTATTGGTCAACTGATGATTACGTGCCGCATGAGTTATCTGTTTTTCCATGGCTTACAGCACAAATTTTTCGATAGCGTGCGCCACGCCATCTTCCGCATTGGTTTTAGTGACAAACTGGCTAATAGCAATCACCGAGTCGATCGCATTGCCCATCGCCACGCCGGTACCTGCATATTCAATCATTGCCAGGTCGTTTTCCTGATCGCCAATAGCCATTACTTCATGCTGCGCCAGATGTAGCTGCTGCGCCAGCGCATGAACGCCGGTGCCTTTATTGACCTTCGGATGGAGGATTTCAAGATAATAAGGCGCGCTTTTCATGATGGTGTAATTCTGCTGCGCTTCTTGCGGCAGGCGAGCAATCGCCGCATCCAACAGTTCGGGATGATCGATCATCATCAGTTTCGGGAAGGTAAGCGAACGCGCCATCTCCTCTACCGCGCGATAGCGCACCGGAATCCCGGTTAAATACGCTTCATGAATGGTGTATTCGCTGATGTCTTTGTTCGGGGTATACAGCGAGGATTTATCCAGCGCCTGAAAATGCACGCCCAGCTCACGCGCCAGCTGTTCAAACTTCAGATAATCGTCAAACGAGAGGGTGGTTTCTGCGACGCAATCGCCATTTACCGCCCGCTGGACCAGCGCGCCGTTATTGGTGATGCAATACTGGCCTTCCTGCTGCAAATCCAGCTCCATCAGGTAGCGTTCCACGCCGATATAAGGACGTCCGGTGGTCAGCACGATATGCACGCCTTTATCACGCGCCTGCCCGATAGCCTGCTTAACGCGCGGCGTAATCTGGTGTTGGGGATTAAGCAGCGTGCCGTCCATATCAATTGCAATCAGTTTTATCGCCATAACGTCCTCGTTCGTTTTTCGGTTTGGTTTAATGCTAGCGCGATCCAGTTCACAATGACCAGTATGACGCAAACTTAGGACGCGCCAGATAAAAAAAACGCCAGTCACAAGGACTGGCGTCAGGCTGCTGAAAACGCTGAACCGGTTAAATGTCGATATTGGCCGCTTTCAAGGCGTTTTCTTCAATAAAGGCGCGGCGCGGCTCAACCGCATCGCCCATCAGCGTGGTAAACAGCTGATCGGCGGCAATCGCGTCTTTAATGGTTACGCGCAGCATGCGACGGCTATCCGGATCCATAGTGGTTTCCCACAACTGCTCCGGGTTCATCTCGCCCAGACCTTTATAACGCTGTACTGACAGGCCGCGACGCGACTCTTTTACCAGCCACTCCAGCGCCTGTTCGAAGCTCTCTACCGGCTGACGACGTTCGCCGCGTTCGATATAGGCATCTTCTTCCAACAGACCGCGCAGTTTCATGCCCAGCGTACAGATTTTGCGATATTCCGGGCCCTGAATAAATTCGCTATCCAGCGGATAGTCAGTATCCACGCCATGCGTACGCACACGCAGTACCGGCTCAAAAATATTCAGTTCGCGGTTTTCGCGTACGCTGGCAACATAGGTGCTGCCGTGCGTCTCTGTTTCATTCAGCCGGGCAACCAGCGTATCGATCCACTCGGTGACCGTCTGTTGGTTATCCAGGCTTTCCAGCGTCGGATGGTAAACCAGCGATTTAAGCAGCGCCATCGGGAAACGACGCTCCATACGCTTGATCATGCGCTGCGTGCTGTTGTACTCGGAAACCAGACTTTCCAGCGGCTCGCCACCCAGCGCAGGGGCGCTGGCATTGGTATGAAGCGTTGCGCCATCCAGCGCAATGGCGATCTGATACTGATCCATCGCCTCATCATCTTTGATGTACTGCTCCTGCTTGCCTTTTTTCACCTTGTACAGCGGCGGCTGCGCAATATAAACGTGGCCGCGCTCAATGATTTCCGGCATCTGACGATAGAAGAAGGTCAACAGCAGCGTACGAATGTGCGAGCCGTCGACGTCCGCATCGGTCATGATAATGATGCTGTGATAACGCAGCTTGTCCGGGTTATATTCGTCACGGCCAATGCCGCAGCCCAGCGCAGTGATCAGCGTTGCCACTTCCTGCGAAGCGAGCATCTTATCGAAGCGCGCTTTCTCTACGTTCAGGATTTTACCCTTCAGCGGCAGAATCGCCTGGTTCTTACGGTTACGACCCTGCTTGGCTGAACCGCCTGCGGAGTCACCCTCTACCAGGTAAATTTCTGAGTGCGCCGGATCGCGCTCCTGACAGTCGGCCAGTTTGCCCGGCAGACCGGCCAGATCCAGCGCGCCTTTACGACGGGTCATTTCACGTGCACGACGTGCCGCTTCGCGCGCGCGCGCCGCATCGATAATTTTGCCAACGACGATTTTCGCATCGGAGGGGTTTTCCAGCAGGTATTCCGCCAGCAGCTCGTTCATCTGCGATTCAACTGCCGATTTCACCTCGGAAGAGACCAGTTTATCTTTGGTCTGAGAGGAGAATTTCGGATCCGGCACCTTCACGGAGACTACCGCAATCAGGCCTTCACGTGCATCGTCGCCGGTGGCGCTGACTTTCGCTTTCTTGCTGTAGCCTTCTTTATCCATATAGGCATTCAGCGTACGCGTCATCGCCGCACGGAAGCCCGCCAGGTGCGTACCGCCGTCGCGCTGCGGAATGTTGTTGGTGAAGCAGTAGATGTTTTCCTGGAAACCGTCGTTCCACTGCAGCGCCACTTCCACGCCGATGCCATCCTTCTCGGTAGAGAAGTAGAACACGTTGGGATGGATAGGCGTTTTGTTTTTGTTCAGGTATTCAACAAAGGCCTTGATACCGCCTTCGTAATGATAGTGATCGCTTTTATCCGTGCGTTTGTCTTCCAGACGGATAGACACGCCGGAGTTCAGGAACGACAGCTCGCGCAGACGCTTGGCCAGGATTTCATATTCGAATTCCACAACGTTGGTAAAGGTCTGATGGCTTGGCCAGAAACGCACGCGCGTACCGGTCAAATCGGTTTCGCCTGTGACCGCCAGCGGTGCCTGCGGCACGCCGTGCACATAGGTCTGCTGATGCACTTTACCTTCGCGACGAATGGTCAGTTCCAGCTTTTCAGAAAGCGCGTTAACTACCGAAACGCCCACGCCATGCAGGCCGCCGGAGACTTTGTAGGAGTTGTCATCAAACTTACCGCCCGCGTGCAGGACGGTCATGATCACTTCCGCTGCCGAAACGCCTTCCTCCGGGTGGATCCCGGTAGGAATGCCACGGCCATCATCCTGCACCGATACGGAATTATCAGCATGGATAGTAACGGTGATCTCTTTACAGTGGCCTGCGAGCGCTTCGTCGATGGCGTTATCCACGACCTCGAATACCATGTGATGCAGACCGGTGCCGTCATCCGTATCGCCGATATACATTCCCGGGCGTTTGCGTACCGCATCAAGTCCTTTCAGGACTTTGATACTTGAGGAGTCATAAGAATTCGACATCAACGTTTCTCGCTCATTTAATCTTCAGGTTGAACCGCTATTTTACCCTGTTCTACGCGGAACATCTTGCCCTTTTCGTCAGTCATATCGATGACATGATCGGCACCAATAGCACTAACAAAAACCTGGGCATGCGTGGCTTTAAGCCGGTCCGCCAGCAGGCGGCGACGGCTCTCATCCAGCTCGGAGGCAAAATCATCGATCAGGTAGAGGCAGCGGCGTCCGTTTTGCCGGGTAAGAAACTCACCCTGGGCCAAACGCAGCGCGCACATCAGTAATTTCAGCTGTCCGCGAGACAGTAAATCTTCAACCGGCGTCCCCTCGGCGCGAATACGAAAATCGGCCTTATGGGGACCGCTGGCGGTATAGGTCAGCGCCCGGTCGCGCTCAAACTGCCGCTCCAGCAGTTCGGCGTAGTCGCTCTCTTTGTCCCAGCCGCGCTGAAAAGAGAAATCCAGCGCAAACTCCGGTAAAAACTGGCTGCAGGTGGCAGTAATATCCGCCGCTATCGCCGTGCTGTACTCCGCGCGCCAGCGGCTGATCTGTTCCGCCAGCGGCGCCAGTTCACGATCCCAGGGTTCAATTTGCTGGTAGCGCGACACCTGACGCAGCGCGGCATTACGCTGCTTGAGCAAGCGCTTCAGATTGCTCCACGCCAGAAAAAAGCCGGGCGTGTTGTGAAAACAGCCCCAGTCAACGTAGGCGCGACGGTATTTCGGCCCGCCGTTCAGCAGCGTAAAGCCCTCCGGCGTAATCAACTGCATCGGCAGCAGCTGCGCCAGCTCGGCAACTTTATGACCATCGCTGCCGTCAATACGCACCTTGCTGTCGCCGGCACGGTTTTTTGTCAGGCCCACCGCCGTTTCCCGCTCGGTGCCGTCAATCCGACCATGCAGAACAAACGCGTCCTGCTCATGGCGAATAATGCGGCCCGCCTGCAGACTGCGAAACGCGCGCCCGTGCCCCAGCGTGTAGATGGCCTCCAGCACGCTGGTTTTACCGCTGCCGTTTGCGCCAATCAAAAAATTGAAGCCCGGCGCCAGCGCCAGGTCGGCTTGCTCGATATTACGGAAGTCTTTAATCAGCAGGCGGGTTAAAGCCATGAAATAATCCAAAGAGATGGAGTGACAGCAGGCAGCCTTATCTCAAGGCTGACTTTGCTTAGCGCACAGGCAATAAGCAAAGGCTTACTTATCTACAGAATATGGGGATGATCCGGCATTTTACAAGGGCTGGAGCCGCTTTGGCAGCGGGAAAAACACGCTCTGAGCGAATTATTCCAGCCTCTGTTTCCTTGTGCCTGAACGGTTAATCTGGCCGCTGGATAACCTGCTCCAGCGCGCCGGGTTAACTAGAGACGCATCGGCATCACAACATACGCAGCGCTCTGGCTGGCCTCATCCTCAATCTGTACGCTGGAGACGGAGTCTGTCAGCAGCAGACGCACATTTTCGCATTTCAACGCGTTAAGCACGTCCAGCACATAGCTAACGTTAAAACCGATTTCCAGATCGCTGCCGCCGTAGGTAACGTCCAGAATCTCTTCCGCTTCTTCCTGCTCCGGATTGTTCGCCGTAATTTTCAGCTGGTTCTGGCTGATATAGAGTCGCACACCGCGGAATTTTTCATTGGATAAGATAGCGGCGCGCGCAAACGCCTGCTTCAGCAGATCGCAGCCCGCTTCCAGCGTTTTATCCGGGTTTTTCGGCAACACGCGACGATAGTCCGGGAAACGGCCATCAACCAGCTTGGAGGTAAAGATAAAATCGCCGACGTGCGCGCGAATATTGCTGCTGCCGATCTGGATTTGCAGCGGCGTATCGCCACCGTCCAGCAGGCGTACCAGCTCGGAAACCCCTTTACGCGGCACAATCACCGAATGATTCGGCAGCGACTGGCCGACCGGCATAGAGCAGACCGCCAGGCGATGGCCATCAGTCGCCACGGTGCGCAGCTCTTCCCCTTCGGTTTCAAACAGCATGCCGTTAAGGTAATAACGCACATCCTGATGCGCCATGGAGAACTGCGTCGCCTCAATCAGACGTTTCAGCGTCGCCTGCGGCAGGGTAAATTCAACATCGCTCTGCCAGTCATCAAGATTCGGGAAGTCGCTGGCAGGCAGCGTAGAGAGCGAAAAGCGGCTGCGCCCGGAGCGCACCAGCATTCTGTCGCCTTCCAGCACTACGCTGATCTCCGCGCCTTCCGGCAGGCCACGGCAAATATCTAAAAATTTACGCGCCGGTACGGTAGTAGCGCCCGGTTCGTGCGGCTGCGTTAATGCTACGCGCGCCACCATTTCCATTTCTAAATCAGTACCGGTCAGCAACAGACTGCCATCATTCACCTGCAGCAGCAGGTTGCCAAGGATGGGCAGCGTCGGACGGCCACCTAACGGACCGCTCACCTGCTGTAGCGGTTTAAGTAATTGCTCGCGTTCTACAATAAATTTCATAGCGTCAGGAAGATAATGTTCTGATTAAATTTGAAAAATCTTCTTTAATGTCGTGACTTTCTTCACGTAGCTGCTCGATTTTACGGCAGGCATGCAGCACGGTAGTATGGTCGCGACCCCCGAAAGCATCACCGATTTCCGGCAGGCTGTGGTTGGTAAGCTCTTTTGCCATCGCCATCGCCATCTGACGCGGACGCGCAACCGAGCGCGAACGACGTTTAGAGAGCAGATCGGCCACTTTGATTTTGTAATATTCCGCCACCGTTTTTTGGATATTGTCGATGGTGACCAGCTTTTCCTGCAGCGCCAGCAGATCGCGCAGCGCTTCGCGCACAAAATCAATGGTAATGGCGCGGCCGGTAAAGTTGGCGTTGGCAATCACACGGTTCAGCGCCCCTTCCAGCTCACGCACGTTAGAGCGCAGGCGCTTGGCAATAAAGAAGGCGACCTCGCCCGGCAGACGAATATCGTTTTCATCCGCCTTTTTCATCAGGATCGCGACGCGCGTTTCCAGTTCCGGCGGTTCGATGGCAACCGTCAGGCCCCAGCCAAAGCGTGATTTCAGGCGATCTTCCACACCATTGATCTCTTTGGGATAGCGGTCTGAGGTTAAAATAATTTGCTGATTGCCTTCCAGCAGCGCATTGAAGGTATGAAAAAACTCTTCCTGCGAACGCTCTTTATTGGCAAAGAACTGAATATCATCGATAAGCAGCGCATCCACCGAACGGTAATAGCGTTTGAACTCTTCGATCGCGTTATTCTGCAACGCTTTTACCATGTCCTGCACAAAACGCTCTGAATGCATGTAAACCACTTTTGCATTGGGTTTACGGGCAATGATGCCGTTGCCGACCGCATGTAACAGGTGGGTTTTACCAAGGCCGGTGCCGCCATACAGAAAGAGCGGGTTATAGGCGCCGCCGGGGTTATCGGCAACCTGACGCGCCGCCGCGCGCGCCAACTGGTTCGACTTACCTTCGACGAAGTTATCAAAGTTATGTTTGGCGTTAACGTTTGAGCGCCAGGAGCGCTCAGCGGGCGCAGGCACGCTGTCCCAACTGGGACGTGCCGCTGGCGCCGTTGGCGGTATGCTTGCCATCACTGGCGCCGCCACGCTGGCGCTGGTCATGCTCGCCTGCGGCATCGTCTGCACCACCGGCTTGCTGCCCACCTCAAAACGCAGCTGCGGCGCTTCGGTGCCGCAGAAGTCATTAAGCAGGGCATTGATATTATGGAGATATTTATCTCTTACCCAGTCGAGTACGAACCGATTCGGGGCATATAAGGCCAGCGTATTGTCGTTCAGTTCAGCCTGTAGCGGACGGATCCACATGCTGAATTCAGTGGCAGGTAGCTCATCCTGCAAACGGGCAAGACACTGTTGCCAAAGCGAAAGTGACACGGCGGACTCCACTCGAACAAAATCGATAAGAAAATAGGCGCTGAAACAGATCAATCATCATTGTTGACGTATGCCAGTGACAGACATACGAACCGCTGTCCGCGGTTGCTCCGATCCCGATCGCAGAGAGGATCGTTAGCGGAAGGGCGGATCATAGCGCAAAGCGAGACAGAGATCTTCACTTTCTACACAGTTTTGATCCATTTTATCCACAGGCATTAAACGAGGCTAAGTTTACTCCAGGCTGAGTGAAACACATGCCGGGATCGCGCTCCTTAATGCAAATTTCTGGCAACCGTCACGTTATTATCGCAACGTTACTGCAAACGATCGGCAGAAGATCCCGTGCGATCCTTGCGCTTTATTATGGACTCCGTATAATTCTCGTCCCGGCGTGATGCGCCTTGTCGATTTCGACAGGATTTGCAGGTCGATTCGGGCAGCAGGCGCGCGCAATAAGCGAAGTAAATTGACTCGGGACTGTACAATTATTACAATCCCGCCTCTTTATTAAAGATACACTGAGGCGTCGGTCGTTTTACTGAAACGGGTACGCGTCACCACGTGAAATTTTTCAAGTTTAGGTAGAAATCGCCATGAAACGCACTTTTCAACCGTCCGTACTGAAGCGCAACCGTTCTCACGGCTTCCGTGCTCGTATGGCAACTAAAAATGGTCGTCAGGTTCTGGCACGTCGTCGTGCTAAAGGCCGTTCTCGTCTGACCGTTTCCAAGTAATAAAGCTAACCCATAAGTGGTTAAGCTCGCATTTCCCAGGGAGTTACGTTTGCTAACTCCCACTCATTTCACTTTCGTCTTCCAGCAGCCACAACGGGCTGGCACGCCGCAAATTACCATACTCGGCCGCCTTAATTCGCTGGGGCATCCCCGTATCGGTCTTACCGTCGCGAAAAAAAATGTTAAGCGTGCGCATGAGCGTAACCGGATCAAGCGATTGACCCGCGAAAGCTTTCGCCTACGCCAACACGAACTCCCTGCAATGGATTTTGTGGTCGTGGCCAAGAAAGGGGTCGCTGACCTCGATAACCGTGCGCTAATGGAAGCGTTGGAGAAATTATGGCGTCGTCACTGTCGCCTGGCGCGCGGCTCCTGATTGGGCTGATCCGCGTTTATCAACGCGTCATTAGCCCTCTTTTGGGACCACACTGCCGTTTTAACCCGACCTGCTCGCAATATGGAGTTGAAGCATTGCGCAGGTTCGGAATGATAAAAGGCAGTTGGTTGACGGTTAAACGCGTATTAAAATGCCACCCTTTAAACCCGGGTGGTGACGATCCGGTGCCGCCAAAAACCGACGATAACAGAGAACATTAACGATGGATTCGCAACGCAATCTTTTTCTCATCGCTTTTCTGTTCGTGTCTTTCATGATCTGGCAAGCCTGGCAAACGGACCACGCTCCGCAGCCGCAGCAGACTCAGACCACGCAAAACACGACAGTAGCCGGTGATGCCGCTAACCAGGGTGTGCCTGCCAGCGGTCAGGGCAAAACGATCACCGTTAAGACTGATGTCCTGTCTTTGCACATCAACACCCGTGGTGGCGATGTGGAACAGGCGCAGCTGCTGACTTACCCGGATAAACTGGGCTCTTCTCAGCCTTTCCAACTGCTGGAAACCACTCCTGCCTTCCTGTACCAGGCGCAGAGTGGCCTGACCGGCAGAAACGGGCCGGATAATCCAAATAACGGCGCGCGTCCGCTGTATAACACCACTCAGGATAGCTTCCAGCTCACTGACGGTCAGAGCGAACTGCGTATCCCGATGACCTTCACCGCAGAGAACGGCGTTGTTTATACCAAGACGTTTGTGCTGAAGCGCGGCGAGTATGCCATCAACGTTGAGTATCAGATCAACAACACCTCACAGCAGCCGCTGGAAGTGGCGATGTTTGGTCAGCTGAAGCAGACGATTGAACTGCCGAAGCATCGTGATACCGGCAGCAATAACTTTGCTTTGCATACTTTCCGTGGCGCGGCGTACTCCACCAGCGACAGTAAATATGAGAAGTACAATTTCGACACTATCGCGGACAACGAAAACCTGAGCGCTACTACCACCAACGGCTGGGTTGCCATGCTGCAGCAATATTTTGCGACCGCATGGGTACCGCGTACCGCCGGTGCGAATACGCTCTATACCAGCAACCTGGGCAATGGCCTGGCGGCAGTAGGCTATAAATCCGCGCCAGTAGCGGTTGCGCCAGGCAGCCAGCAGACGCTGGCCGCTACGCTGTGGGTTGGCCCGGAAATTCAGGACAAAATGGCGGCGATTGCTCCCCATCTTGACCTGACCGTTGACTACGGCTGGCTGTGGTTTATCTCTCAGCCGCTGTTTAAGCTGCTGAAGTTCCTGCACAGCTTTATCGGTAACTGGGGCTTCTCGATTATCGTTATCACCTTTATCGTACGCGGCATCATGTACCCGCTGACCAAAGCGCAGTACACCTCGATGGCGAAGATGCGCATGCTGCAGCCGAAAATTCAGGCGATGCGTGAGCGTTTAGGTGACGACAAGCAGCGTATGAGTCAGGAAATGATGGCGCTGTATAAGTCAGAGAAGGTTAACCCGCTGGGCGGCTGTCTGCCTCTGGTTATCCAGATGCCGATCTTCCTTGCGCTTTATTACATGCTGATGGGCTCGGTAGAGCTGCGTCATGCGCCGTTCGCATTGTGGATCCATGACCTCTCTGCACAGGACCCGTACTATATTCTGCCGATCCTGATGGGCGTAACGATGTTCTTCATTCAGAAGATGTCGCCAACCACCGTCACCGATCCGATGCAGCAGAAGATCATGACCTTTATGCCGGTCATCTTTACGGTGTTCTTCCTGTGGTTCCCGTCAGGTCTGGTGCTGTACTACATCGTCAGCAACCTGGTAACCATTATCCAGCAGCAGGTGATTTACCGCGGGCTGGAAAAACGTGGTCTGCACAGCCGCGACAAGACGAAAGCGTAACGGCCTGAATTAATTCAGTTTCAGGCAGTACCTAACAGGGGCGGATTTTACCGCCCCTGTTTATTTGTTGCCGTCCGGTCATCATAATGAATGTTATTACCGTATTGAGAGAGTTTCCATGAGCCACAGCGATACCATTGTCGCCCAGGCCACACCGCCAGGACGTGGCGGCGTGGGTATTCTGCGTATTTCCGGCAGCAAAGCGGCAGAGGTTGCCCAACAGCTGTTGGGTAAACTGCCGAAACCGCGCTACGCTGATTATCTGCCGTTTAAGGCCGCAGATGGCAGCACGCTCGATCAGGGCATTGCGCTCTGGTTCCCCGGCCCCCACTCCTTTACCGGTGAAGATGTACTGGAGCTACAGGGGCATGGCGGCCCGGTTATCCTCGATCTGCTGTTAAAACGCATTGCTGCGTTGCCCGGCGTGCGCATCGCCAATCCTGGCGAATTCTCTGAACGCGCGTTTCTGAACGACAAGCTGGACCTGGCGCAGGCCGAGGCAATAGCCGACCTGATTGATGCCAGTTCAGAACAGGCTGCCCGCTCGGCGTTGAATTCCTTACAGGGCGCTTTTTCCACGCGTGTTAATCATCTTGTGGAAGCACTTACTCACCTGCGAATCTATGTAGAAGCGGCTATCGACTTCCCGGACGAAGAGATTGATTTCCTTTCCGATGGAAAAATTGAAGCGCAGCTAAACGCCGTGATGCAGGACCTGAACGCGGTACGTGCGGAAGCGCGCCAGGGCAGCCTGCTGCGTGAAGGGATGAAGGTGGTGATTGCCGGGCGTCCTAATGCCGGTAAATCGAGCCTGTTAAATGCGCTGGCCGGACGCGAAGCCGCTATCGTGACCGATATTGCCGGCACCACGCGTGACGTGCTGCGCGAACATATTCATATCGATGGGATGCCGCTGCACATCATTGATACCGCCGGTTTACGCGATGCCAGCGATGAAGTGGAACGTATCGGTATTGAGCGGGCATGGCAGGAGATTGAACAGGCGGATCGCGTTTTGTTTATGGTAGATGGCACAACCACCGAGGCTACCGAGCCTGCGGCGATCTGGCCCGATTTTATTGCCCGTCTGCCATCGTCGCTACCGATTACCATAGTACGCAATAAGGCTGATGTAACCGGCGAAACCCTGGGCCTGACAGAAGTAAATGGTCACTCACTTATTCGCCTTTCCGCCCGTACCGGTGAAGGGGTTGATGTGCTGCGCGATCACCTGAAACAGAGCATGGGCTTTAACGATAATATGGAAGGTGGTTTCCTGGCACGCCGCCGTCATCTCCAGGCTCTGGAGATAGCGGATACTCACTTACAGCAGGGCAAAGCACAGCTGCTGGGTGCCTGGGCGGGCGAGCTGCTGGCGGAGGAGCTGCGTCTGGCACAACAGGCGCTGAGTGAAATCACCGGCGAGTTTACCTCTGACGATCTGCTGGGCCGCATCTTCTCCAGCTTCTGTATAGGTAAATAAGCGCGCCGCTGAAGGTAGCCAGAACTCAGTAACCAAAAAGAGGCCGACGCAGTAACCTGCCCGGCCTCTTGTTATGGCAACATCATCAGAAGCTATACTTTGCGCCCAGCATCAGGCTGGCGTCCTGATAGTGATAACGCCCCTGCTGCAAGGCAATGCTGCCGTTAAGCTGTAAGTTATCACTCACTTTCCCTTCTACGCCGGTTTTAAGCTCCGCCACATTGCGCCCGCTGTTTTGCTGTACCTTGAGCTGATTCAGCCTCACCTGATAAGGATCGCTGTTACGCAGCCAGTTAAGCTCAACATAGGGCCTCAGATCGCTTTCGCCGGGCTGTTTTGATTCCGTTATCCAGCCACGCATCCCAATGCGGCTGATAAAATTATTATTTTTATTGGTGATGCGGGTACCGTTCTGCTCCGTTAAACGTACGGATTTCAGGCCGTTGAAAATAAGCTGCGCATGCGGTTGCAAGTAAAAAGCGTAGCGACGTTGGTTATCGCCCTGCCGCTCCAGCGCCTTCCATGCATACCCACCTTCCAGCGAAGCGCTAATACCCTGCATATGGTAGTTTTCAGTTCGCAGCCCTTCTCCCGCCACATTGCCGGTAAACCAGTTATATTGCAGCCAGCTATCCAGCCACAGTCCGCTATCGCTGTTCTGGTCAGCAAACCAGGTGGCATATGCGCCCAGACTGTAGCCGGAAATAGCGCTATTCGCGGTGTAGCCGCTCAGGGTTGAACGGATATTGGTCGCCTGACGGCCATAGCCCAGCATCGGCCCAATATGCAGTCGTCCCGTATCTGCCGTCATCTGCCAGAGATCGCCGCCTAACTGTACGCTATAGCGATTGCCCTGCGCTTCCAGCGTATCCGCGCTGTAAGCACGATTGTGGCCTGCGGTCTGACGTAGCCACAGGCTGCTGCCGCGTTGCTGGTCGCTCTCGCTCAGGCTGCGGTTACCCAGACGATCGTAAAGACTAAGATTAAATAAGGTGGCGGCGGCTGCGCTGTTAGCGATATAACCGCCTACTTCAGGGCGAAACACCGGCGCTTTATCAGCAGCATGGTTCATGAGATACCAGTTACCGGCACTGGCACCTGTGCCCCGCCCCAGCTGATACTCGTAAGCACCGGCAACAACTCTTCCCTGTTGTACAAACTCACCGGCAGACAAACCGTTAACCTCAATCAGCTTAATTCCATGAAGTGTTTTAGCGCCGACGCCGCCCGCGTTAAGCACCCTGACCTGGGTTGATCCCGAGGTATTACCCTGGACGATCAGCCTGTTGGTCGCTGAGCTATCGTTCCCCAGACGCGTATTAAAAATCAGCGCGCCGTTATTACCAGCATAGTTACCGGCGACAACCAGATCATGGTTAACAACGCCCTGTTTAAAGGCCACGGTGCCCTGATTGATAATATTCTGTACTGAAGAGGCGCGCGGTATGCGCCAGAGGCTCTGAGAATAAACGGCGATATCCGCATTATTAACCGCGCCGGTAAGCTGTGATTGATCCCGTAATATCAGCGAGGCGGTGCTGCCGGGATCGACCTTTACATCACCATTCAGCAGGGTTCTGTTGCTTGCTTCCAGTTCAACATGGGAAGCGGTAACGGTGCCTTTTTTGGCGTCGTTAACCGTAACCACCTTTAACAACTGTTGGTTGCCGCCCTGCAAATAAGCGCCATTGCTGGCCTGCATGTGAAGACGGGCCGCCTTGACGTTGATCGCTTCCTGCTTCACGCCGATCAGCCTGACGTTATCCAGCCGAACCTGACTAAGCTGCGTTGAAGAACCACTGCTGGCGGTAGCCTCGCTTTTCACTGTCAGCACTGGCGCATTTCCTGCGCTGATTAGGGTACTATTATCAATGTTAAGGCTGGCTGCCTGCGTGAACAAAGCGCTGGCATCCTTGCCGTGCGTCATCACCTTTATTCTGCTGCCCTGTACCCTCGCCTGGCTAAAAGCCCCAATACCGAAAGCGGAAGCGCCCTGAGTAGTAATTGTACTGTTGGCGATATCAAGCTGACCGCCCCTGGCGCTGATAGCGCCCCAGCCACGTTCGCCGCTGGTTTTAATAGAGAGATTTTTACCGGCCACCTGGTTTGTTGTATAGATAGCGTAGCTTCCGACGCCGGAGGTGGTTAACGTCACGTTCTTCGCCTTCGCTGTTCCCGCCAGCGCATTCAACGCAATAGAGGCATCGCCAGAAGTTTTCAGCGAAGCATTACTGATCGTTAACTGCGTGTCCTGATTCGGTAGCCAGACGGCATCAGCGTATTTACCAAAAGTGGTATAGCTGCCGCCGTCAGCAATCACGCTGGCGTTCTGATTAATATCTAATGCCCGAACATTATCGCCGGTGGCAATCACATCAACGTTATTCAGCGTCGACAGAGAATTACGAATCAGCAGAGCGTACTCATTTTCAACCTGGATATAACTGTTTGCCAGTGTTGTGCGGGTCAAAGGCCCCCAGTCGCCAATACGTACGCCGCCGCTTTGGCCTTTGGCGATGATGGTTACCCCGTCGGCAATCAATTCGCCAAGATTTTGTTGGATGCCGTAGCTCACCGAACCACCGTCAAGATTAAACTGACTATTGGTAATTCTGGCCGTCGCGTCCGCGCCGTTTAACGTCACGCCTGCCGAAACGGATTTGCCCTTCACATTGACATTTAATCCATCGGCGATCAGAGAGGAGTTATCACGTACCTCGACGCCGTAACCGTTGGTTCCGGACAGCGTAATATCGGTATTCCTGATATTCACTACCGAGCGACCATTGGCAACCACACCATGGGAGCCGCTTTGCCAGGTGCGAATACTGCTGTTAGCCATATCAAGATAACCTGATGAGACATTAAGCGCGGGATAAGCTGCGGCGTTATTTTCAAAGCTGGCCCCGTTGATGGTCAGCGTGCCCTTGTTTTCCACCAGAGCCGCTGAGGTGGCTTCGCTATAAAAGCGCAAAGCAGGGTTAACGACCAGTTCGCTGCCGGCACCAGAGACATGCAGCGGATATGTTCCCGGCTCATACGTGGCGTAACCTGAGGTGACATCTGTGCGGTGCCCGCTGTTTTCATGCCAGGGTGAAACGCTACTGGCTGAAAAAGGCAGTAGTGTGAGCAGCAGGCAAACATTGCCAGTGCCATCACCGATAAAAGGAAAGCAACGCAAATAATTTCTGCTCATAGTCATTCCTTTGTGTTTTTCCATATATTAAAAAGCAATTAAAAATGCGTCTTTTTCAAACGATAGCGATCTTCGCGCCTGGCAATAATAAAAGTCAAGCCACTATTTCTTACCATTACATATAATTGATAGTGTAAGTTACCGTTCCTGTTAATTCTCCCGGCGTCACTTTTTCCTTTGTTCGGTAATAGGCAGCTCTTAAAGGAACTGTTAATACATGAGAGCTTGATGAAAAGCTGCCTATTTTAAACCACGCATTATTTTCACTTTCAACAAAAGCGCCTGTACTATCCTGATGCAGGATCTGAAATCCAATACCTTCCGCCATGCTTCCGGCACGATTAAAAAAGGGATAAACGCCATTTCTTTCTAACCCTGCCACCGGCGTACCGCTGAAAGCCATATTAATGGAAAGCGTACTCCATATATTTCCGTTACATTGCAGTGAAACTGAAAAATCGGTGACATGATTATCTGCCCGGCCACTTTGCGGTAGCTCAGCAACATTCAGACCCGGCAACGTTTGATAGATATTTGGTGTGGTTGTATTGCAGGTATATTCAGAGAAAGAGAGCTTTCTGACATTGGTGGCCCAATAATGTATATAACCATAACCCGCATCGCCAATAGAAAACAGGCTTACATCATTGCGAAACGGAGAGATAGCCATGCTCTCACCTGTTTTTACCAGCTCAACACGCACCGGAACGCTGATTTTTGTATAGTTTGAGGTGGAAATGCCCGGCACAAAAACTTTATCGGTAGAGTAGCCACTGTCATAACTTTTACTGACGGCATCCCTTTCGCCATTAATCGTGACAAAGAATGTTAATCCGCTTTTGTTTCCTAACGCATTTGTGGTATTTCCCCGATTGATATATATTTTTGCTTTTTCTGGCCCTGCGATTATGGTGCCCGTATTAAGCTCTTTGGCACACCACAAATCCAGGTTCATAGTGACATCATAAATCGTTGCCCCTATGGGCACCTTATTAGGTATCTGGTTGGGGAGCTTATTAAAATCAAAGGCGAAAACATTATTAGAGGTATTAGAGTCAGGCGCGCAGCGCACGGTTGTGGCATAGCTTGTATGGCAAATAAAACCGGAGGCCGCCAGTAAAATTACATATCCAGTATTGCGCGAGCCTTTTTTTATCAGGTCATTCATGATTTTCTCCCAATTTCAGCGCCAGATTTATCGTACCGCTTTGGCTAACGCTTCTTGTCTGGCAACCGGTGTAGGGTAACGACATGTTGTATTGAACCGCTGGAATTGACGTTGTCTTTTATCTGTTTTTTCCGGCAGGTTAACATCGAATAAACAGGTATAGCGGCTGTGCGGCCCCCAGCTAACCTGTAAACGATTCATGGTCTCCTCAAGGCGGATATACATTTGGCCCCCCTGGGCCACGACACCCACATCGCGTCCATCTTCGGTTTTTACGCTGGCACCAAAAGGCAGGGCTTCGCCGTTTGGCAACTGCGCCTGGATCAATACTGCATTGCCCTGTTTGGTTGGATAATTAACTTTTACTATCGCCCCGGCGCGCGGCACCACCTGCTTAACAGTGGATTCCAGTTCAACATCCAGCGGCATGCCAGTGGGATTAATAGCGATTTTATTGATGCGATAAGGGGTGAGCCAGGGAACCAGCGCATAGCCGGCATCGTTAACGATGACGCCCGGATAACCTTCAATTGATGCGCCCGCCGCGCCTTTGGCCTGAACCACAGCCTGCGTATCACCGGTGTAAGGGCTGGCGACCAGCGCATCCGGTAACAGCACGAAACTGCCATTCATTCCGGCCGTATAAGAGCGATAGCTTTTGCCTTTCGCGTAGCTGGCTTTCAGCTGTGTATTTCTGAAACGATAAGAACCCGATATATTTCCTGAGCTGTCGCCATTATTTTCACGCGCTACGCCAACATTATAATCTAACTGATCTTTTTCACCCAGGACGCCGCTTAACGCCAGCTGCGTTGTGATACCGTCATCACTACGCGTGGTATAGCTGTTAACATATGGTATATGGGATCCCCGCCCCAGCGGCAGCGAGAAAGAGAGAAGATATTGCGTTTCGCTGTAGGAAGCGTTTCTGGCGCGATTAAGGCTGATGCCATAATTAACTAACTTAAAACGATTGGTATAACCCAGCTGGTACTGCACATCGCTGCCCTGCCTGCCCCAGTAATTTTCTACATAACCGCTGGTGTAAATATTGCCGCCGTTCTCGCCCAATTGCTGATTTAACGTAAGAGATAAACGATTCTGAGGACGGTTTAATTGCAGCCCTTGCGCCTGATTCTCTTTCTGGTGGAAATCCACAAGCTGCGTAGCGTTATTCAAGTCCAGATAACCTGAAGAAGAAAACCGGTAGGCAGCCACGGAAATCGTGCTGTTAGTGGTCGAAATGAACTTGCTATAGCTGGCACGAACGCTAATGCCGTTTTGCGCGCTGGTGCCATCATCAAAGCTGGCCCCGGTAGCATCCAGAGCAAAAGCGCCCGCAGGCGTGCTGATGGCTCCGCCGACCAAACCGGCAAGGTAGTCACCGGAGCCCAACAGGCCGCTGTAACCAGTAAGCCAGTTGTTTATCCCGTACTGAAAGGTTGCCTGAAATACTTTAGGCGTATAGCTGAGATTTTGATTGCGCAGGGTTCCCATCAGCAGGCTGTAACGATAGCTGCCAGGGCGGATCATTTCCGAAACGGCCGCATAAGGCACGACAAACTCCGCTTCCCGGCCATCAGATTCCGTTACCGTCACGCGAAGATCGCCGCCATAGCCAGAGGGATAGATATCATTGATAGCAAACTCGCCCGGCGGCACCGTAGTTTCATAAATCAGGGCATTATTTTGCCGAATCTGTACGCGTGCGTTGGTTTGAGCAATACCGCGTACCACGGGAGCATAGCCACGTTGTGAGTCAGGCAACATCTGTTCAGAGGTTGCAAGCCTGACTCCCCGGAACATAAAAGAGTTAAACAGGGCGCCCGAGCTGTTTGCATCGCCGATTAAAATCCGCGCACGTAGTGATGTAATATCCCGCTGCAGGTTATTGCTCAGAACAGAGTAGCTGTTGCCGTTATTTTTACTCCACCTCCACGCGCCAGAATGCCGAAACATCCAGCCATGAATATTAAGGCTACCACCCAACTTGCTGTAAAAAGATTCCGAGCCGAACCTGCCCGAATCCTGTTTAAAGTAGCTGTTATCATAACTGGCATAGAGCGCATTGCTGCCCTCTTCCCATAGCTCAGGATCAACATAGCCGCGTGCGGTTCGGTTAAGCCATGCCTGTGGGATTTGAAGATTAAGGCGCATATCGGCAAGCACCATCTGCGCTTTAGAGGAAGGCTGGAGCGATTCCAGCGCCGTACAGTTACTTTCCTGACGCAGGGCATTCTGCAGCTCTGATGAGAGCTGGCCTGTGCGAAAACCGGTCAGGTTAGCCAGCGCCGGGCTAAAGCAAATCACAGACTCCCCCCTTTTCTCACGGACGGTCACGTTTTCGCGTCCCAACAGTTGATCATTTAAATAGATATCGCTGGCATAGATGCCTGGCGGGATCCTGAACTTGCCGTTAAACCGGGAAATATCGATATAATCCCCGGCAGTCTGATCAAGAAAGATAGGATCAAAAGAAACCTCCGCGCGGGTTGATGTCGAAAGCATACAGAAAATAAGCGCGGTAAAATGCCATGAAATGACGTAATTTCTTTGGTGATGGCAATAATGGTGAAAGAAAGAAAAAAATGACATAAACATACCCTTCATTATGTGAGTTATTTAAGTTAATAAATCTCTCTTTCTATCGTAACGCTGGCCCCGTAATCGTTAATATAAATGTATTTAAACTTACTCAAAGCAAACTTATTACCTTTGAAGGCATAAGTCACTCTGGAGAAAGGGGCGATCATCTTCCCCTCAGCATTAAACGTTTTATTCCCTGATTTAGCCTCAACTGAAGTAATTGAAACATGGAAAGGGGAACGATTTTCTGCCTCAAGTATGGCTTTTTTATTATCCTTCACTACTCGCCAGATAACCTTTTCTGCAGCCTCAGCCGGAGAGATATCCTGAAGCGATTTCGGCCTGAAAAACAGTTTAATACGAGTACGGATTGCCATTTGCAATAAATTTTCCATCTTACCCGACGGTTTAGGTGGAATATCCAGCACGTTTAACCAAAAAACAGATTCTCTGTCTGCAGGCACATCAAAACCTTCGCCAAGATAATTAATTCGCAGCGTTTGCCCCTGGTGTGGCTCGATGCGAGTTACAGGAGGAAGAAGAATAAAGGGCACCTTAATGTTTTTTATCGCTTGATTCTTATCCCCGCTATCAATCCATGACTGAATCAAAGAAGAATAATCGTTCTGACTCTCCAGACGTACGGTAACCTCACTTTTTTCTTCAGGGTAAATGACGCGCGTACTATTAATTACAATACCGGCCAAAGCAGAGGTTATATTTAACAACAGACCGCAAAAAAGCAGTAAGAGAGATTTTATATTCATTCCTGATGCTATTCCTGAGGGTAAATATCCAAAATGAATAAATGCAAGAGCATAACTCCTGCATTTTTATCAAAGGGCAGGAATAGGCGTTACTGGTAGTCGATAGAATAGGTCACTGACGTTGCCAGTTCACCAGCGGTCGCCTTGCCGGTCGCATAGTAGTAAGCGCTGTAAAGCAGATTGGCTGTACCGGCTGCCGACAACGCAGTCGCGGGATTATTACGCTGGCTGGTGTTACCGACATACACATCATTTTCATCGTTGTCTCGCAGCTGAACCTGAACCTGCTGAGCACCAGAACTGATGGTGTTATTCAGACGTCCTGTTGCAGCATCAACCGTTGGGCCGTGTTCAAAATAGGCACGTACGCTGCCGGTGGCGGGCGTACAACCGGTCAGGTTCATGGTAAAAGCCGTGCGACCTGCCATCTTGCCAGCTTCATTCAGAGCAGAAGTGGAGAGTGAAGGCAGGTTAATAACGGCGTCAGCAGCGCCGCCATTAACTTTTACAGTACAGGTCTGCTGTGTCAGTTTGCCATTGATAGTGATTGTTCCATCCGCCGCACCGGCCGGAAGCACCATGACAGAAACTGTTAACGCAATCGCTGTACCTAATATTGTTTTTTGCATCTTAAACTCCATTTTATTTTTTAATGAAAAATGAATGCCGAGTAAAAAACCGTACAAGTTACTCGCGTGATCAATTAAGCCGAAAAAATAAAAGCCATCCCATGAAATTTTATTTAATGACTTATAAATATTTATATCTTTACTGCAGAGGGCATTAACAACTAATGAATAATCGCATTAACAATGCCCAGTACAGCAACGACGACTAAACATTAAATGAAAACGTTCATTTTCACATTAAAATTTATTTCACTAACTTTTTTCCATGCTAACGTGTGAGGTAAACCAGCATCCGAACCATTAACGCATTTATTATTTCACTTTCAGAAAGAGTATAAATAAACAATTAACACCCCGAGAGGATAGTTTCATGTTATTTTGGAAGCGGCAAAATAAGATTAAACCATTGCTCTGCGGTGGCGTTAAACCATTCGCACGTTTTATCCCAGCCATTTACCATACCGTACATGGTACCGAGCATACTGCCAGCGACGCTGCCGACAATCACGCCGCCAAGATTGCCTATGATTCCTATGCCCAAAATTCCTCCACTATTACCGCCCACCGTAGCCGCTTTTAACAGGCCGGAAGACGCGCCGGTAAAACTGCCAATCACCATAGAGCCTATCGTTTCGAAGAATTCACCGCCTGACACCTGGCTAATTTCATTTAATTCTAAATATCGCACAATCGCTCCTTATTAGCTGTTTCAATTACTGAATTATAAAATCTCAATGACAACGCATTAATAGCATTTATATGCTATTTACTGTAAGGGCATGCAACAATAGTAAACAATCCATTATTGACAGCGCCCTATATTGATGATTTTTACGCGGGCAAACCTATTATTTCCATGAACGATAAATAATTAAATCATTTCCACCACTTATCTACTGACTATTGTTTTTATGTAACAGCGCATACTGGCTTTTATCAACTTCGACTACGCTACCCTGATTTAAAAGAATAATTCTATCCGCGCTACAGATAGTTTCAGGCCGGTGGGCGATGATAATTCGGGTAACAGGCATATTTTTTATTGCCTCATTAATGCTGCGTTCACGATCAACATCAAGATGACTGGAGGCTTCATCAAGAATAAGCAGAGAAGGTTGACGATAAAGCGCCCTTGCCAATAACACGCGTTGAATCTGACCACCGGACAGGGAGGAGCCCATATCCCCTACCAGACTATGATAGCCCATCGGCATGGCCGCGATATCTTCATGTATTTGTGCCAGTTTTGCGGCAGCCTCTATGTTTTCCTGTGCGGGAGAAGCATCAAAAAAGCTGATATTGTCGGCAATGGAACCGGCGAACAGGATATCGTCCTGCATGACGCAGCCAAGACGATCGCGGTAGTTACGCATACCCAGTTTTTTAATGTCGATGCCATTTATTTCTATGCTGCCTGACTCCGGTTTCAACAGTCCCATAATCAGCTTGGCCAGAGTGGTTTTGCCCTGTCCGGATGGGCCGATAATCGCTACTGATTCGCCAGCCGCTACGGAAATAGAGCAATGATGGATAACGTACGGCTCTGTTATCGCATAACGAAAACAGAGATCGTTAATGGTTAACGAAGGTGGCGCACCATCCGCTTTAGTGATGGCTGGTAACCGTGTTTCCATATCAGCCTCCGGCTCGGTTAACACGATATCTGCCAGACGTTCGCCATGCAGACGCAACATAGTGAAATCGATAACAGCATCAACCAGCCCTGAAGCACGCCCAATAAACTGGTCGGAAAAGCTGATAAAAGCGACCAGCATCCCGCTGGTAAAATTGCCTTCCAGTACCTGTAAAGCCGCCATCCATATCAGGACAATCCGCCCGACGCCTGAAATCAAGCTTTGCAAGGTACTAAAACCGATCGACAAGCGCTGTATCGCCACGCCTTTATTCGTGCTTTCAACCAGCGCATTAGCATACGCCGCGACGCGAATTTCCTGTTTGTTATTAAGCTTAACCGCCTTTACGCCGCGAATAGATTCAAGCAGTTGGGATTGTGCCCGCGCCGAAGCGGTAATTTGATCTTCATTGGCCTGACGGAAAGGACGAAATGAAACCCAGCGAATAAGCGTATACGCCACTAACAGCGCGATAACCAGCCACGCCAGCTTGATATTGTAAATAAACAGCATGCCTAACGTGACAATCGCCATTACGCCATCAAGGATCGAACTGATAAAACGTCCGGTTAGCGTGCTTTGTATGGTGCCAATAGAGCCGAATCGTGACAGCACATCGCCCACATGCCGTGATTCAAAATAGGTCATCGGCAGGCCGAGCAAATGCGCACAAACGTTCGCGGTCCATTGCACGCTAAGCAGGCTTGAAAACCAGGTAGTGACCCAGGATCGCAGCGCAGAAACAGAGACGCTTAACAGCGTAACGGCAATAAAGCCGCAGCCCAACAGGGTAAGCAGATCATAGTCCGCCGAGACTAAAACCTGATCCATGACCCATTGCATATAAAAAGGCATCAGAATGCCAAAGAGTTCCAGCGCTACCGACAGAATCAAAATCTGCGCAAAAGCCGAGCGAATACCGGTTACATCACCGATCAGCTTTAGCATGGAGATGGATTGTTTTTCCTGCACGCGGGTAAAGGTGGCACCCGGCAACAGCTCCAGCGCAATGCCGGTGAAGCAGCGGGAAACGTCTTCCATTGGGACATCCCGTCGGCCGATGGCGGGATCGTGAATGGTTATTTTATCTTTCGAGACGCTTTTCAACACCACGAAATGGTTCATTTCCCAGTGCAGGATGCAGGGACGCCGCAGCTTCACCAGCTCATCCAGCTCAAGCCTTAATGCCCGGCCAGCCATTCCCAGCTGATGCGCAATCAACATGACATCGGCCAGCGTTGCGCCCTTAAGCGAAGTGGGAAACCGCTTACGTAACGTGACCATATCAATGCCGTGACCAAAATAGTTGGCAATCATCCCAACACAGGTCAGGCCGCATTCCGTTGCCTGTGTTTGCTGCATAACCGGTAATTTACGGCGCCAGCCAAAGTTAAGTGCTTCTAAAAACTTCATGAATAATACAACTCCCTGTTGTAGTCCCACGGCGGGTTAAATTAATTTCCTGAACGACGACCAAGTGCAAAAAGCGGCTCCAGCACCCATTCATAGAGGCGTCGTTTATCAATCAGGAAATCCGCCTCAAGCGCACTGCCAGGGCGAAGCTTTTCCTTGCGTCCATAAACATTGATGTCTTGCTTATCCAGCTGTACCACCACACGATAATGTTGTTCCTGCACATTGTTATGGCCGGTAAGCGTGGCAACCTCCTGAGGCGACAGCGCAACGCGGGAAACATCAATCACTTTGCCGTACTGCTGACCAAATTTCTGGAAAGGAAACGCCTGATAACGCAGCACCACTTTCTGACCGGGTTGAATGAAACCGATCGCCCGGCTGCTGACCATAATGCGCGCCTGAAGCTCACCCTCGTCCGGCAGCAGTGCAAACAGTGTTTGACCGGCATTCACCATTTGGCCGGTTTTAACCATGACCGATCCCACAATGCCCTGCGCTGGCGCACGTAGCACCACCGATCGCCGGGATTCATTTTCCGCTAACGACTGATCGATTTCTGACAGGCGTCGTTCAATCTCGTTTTGTTTATTACGCACATTCATCGGCAGCTCGCGCAGCTGCTGGCGCGTTTGGGCAAGCTGCTGCTGAATATCAAGCTGCTGACGAGCAATATCCTGTAAGCGCGTTTCGGCATCGATCACCACAGCTTCCTGCTGTTCAACCTGGCTGTTTGAGGCGTAACCCTGTTTGCGCATCAGATTGATTTTTTCCTGTTGCCTGCGCGCCAGCCTGACCTGACGGGAACGCTGACGTTGCTGAACGCTAAGCTGCTCCATCTGGGCGCTTAACAGCCGCTCGCGCTCTTTAAGCCCTTTCATCTCTTCAGCGGCCAGCTTTTCCTGATTGTCTAAATCTGCTTTCAAACGGGTCCGCTGAATATTCAGCTGCTGCGCGACTTTTTCACGTGTAAGACCCAGCGCGGTGTAGACTTCTGAAGAAATGGTGGCGATGGCGTCGCCCTTTTTTACCCGCTGACCTTCTTCTACGGTAATATCGACCACGGTGCCGGTGGTAATTGCCGCAATATTCATAATGCCTTTGGCGGGCAGTAGCTGCCCCGATGCGGTTTCCCGCTTGGTATAACTGCCAAAAACAAACAGCACGGCTATCGCCAGAGTTATCGCTCCTACTAAAGAAACAATTAGCCAGCGATATGGCGGACAATATAAAGCCACGGTGCCGATCATGGTGGTTTTATTCGCCTCTAATGCTTCCTGACGAAATAACGATTCACTCATTCAATTAACGTCCTTGTTTAATTAACGGAGGTTTTTTTATTATCCGCAGCGCAACGGTATTGATCCAACGTTGAATAATCCAGCTCGCCTAACTCCACAGATAGTTTCAGTCTGGCGTTTAAATATTCATATCGCAGTTTTGCCAGTGCCTGTAGTGATTTATAATATTCCTGCTCTGCGTTTAACTCGTCGATGATAGTTCGCAAACCTACTTTTCTGCCATATGCCGTAGAGTTCACTTTGTTTTTTGCCGAAGCTAACGCTTTCTTTTCCGCCAGATACTGATTTTGTCCATTTTTTAATTTAAGCCAGGCGGATTGCGTTTCCTGACGCGCCTTACGACGCGCATTCTCCAGGAGATCCTTTCCCTGTTCGCGACGTCTGACCGCTTCTACAGACTGAGAAATTTGTGACCCGCCAGCAAATAAAGGAATAGAAACATTGATGCCGATGTTACTGGAATGTGTTTTTGACGTGGTGCCGAAAACATAATCAAAAAAATTAAAATCCTCCGCCTTACTCTTACTCCAGTTGGTGCCATAGCCCGCCTGTAATGTCACTACCGGCAGATGCGCGCCATGCGCGGCGATCAGATCGGCTTTGGTTTGTTCCAGTTGAAAAAGCGCGGCGCGGACCTGAAGATTATTTTGTCCGGCCTGCTGCTCCAGGGCTTTAAAATCATCAGAAACCGGAAAGCGCATCACGCATGACAGAACAACCGGCTGAATTTCATCAGGATTACGCCCGGTCAGGCGGGAAAAAATTATTCTGGCCTCCTGCAGATCGTTTTTAGCAGCGATCTCATCCGCTATCGCCCGGTCATAGTTGGCCTGCGCCTCGTCTCGTTCAAGACGTGTGCCTTCACCCACCTTTAACGCAACCTCAGTTTGACTCAGCTGTTTACCATAGGCAGCTTTTGCATTGATGGCGCTCTTTAGTACATCCCTCTGATAAATAACCCGAAAGTAAGCCTCTGCAACGCCGGTAATAAGTTTTTGCTCTGCCAGCATCAGCACAACATCGGCATAGTTAGCTATGGCGTCGCCGCGTTTCCATGCCGCATATTTTGCGATATCAAACAGCGGCTGCGTAAGGCTAAAGCTGTAACTATGACGTGTGACGCCTGCAGCATAGGTGGCTTTAGGCTGATCCTGTTTGGCATAAGAGCCATTCAAACTGATGACCGGCAACAGACTGGCAAAACCCTGCAGCCTTTTTTGGCTATCCGCCCGCTGTGCGTTGCGCGCCGCACTGATTTCACTGTCATAAATGCTGGCTGACAACACGGCTTCCTGCAGTGTCAGGCTATGCCCGCTCCCAGGCAGGATAATCAACGCCGAAAAAAACAAAGCTATTAAGACGTTAACTCTTCTGATGTGCATTATCAAAATCCTTTTCAATAAACAGAAAAAACAAAAGGCTAAATAATATTATTTATGCAGGCGTATTGAATAAGCTCGCTATTAGTATGCACATTAAGTTTTTTCATGGCGTTATACTTTTGCGTAGCAACGGTGCTTACCGCACGGTTTTGTTTTTTAGCGATATTGGATAATGACAGCCCCATAGAATAAAGCTGAATGATCTCCCATTCTTTTGCCGTTAACCGGCTCGATTTTTCAATATCGCTTTCAATAATCGATTTTATATTTTTCGAAACCCAGGCTGTGCTGTGTTTTTTGGTAAACACCTCGCATAGCGCTTTTTTTATTTCGCTAACCGCATCATATTTACTGACAATTGCATCAACACCATAGTTAAGCGTTTTTTTCAGAATTGATAGGTTATTAAACTCCGTATAGAGAATAATTTTAGCCGCTGGAAAACGTTTTTTTATCGCTCTGATTTTTGAAACACCATAGAACTGGCGGCCATCGCTATCGTAAGAGAGGTCGGTGATAATAGCATCTACTCTATGCTGTTCTGTATGTTTAATCGCATGATCTTCGTTTAAAGAGATGCCCGGCAATATATTACAACCTAATTCTTGCTTAAGGTAATTACAAAGAAAATACTGAACAGCAGGGTACTTATCTGATATAGCCAAGTTAATTTTCAACATAGTGATATATCCCGTATCTGTTTACCCGGCAACAGCGGGCTCCATGCGTTTACTCTAATACATAGTGTAAGCACTGGCACCATATGGATTTATTAATGTCTTTTTGCTTAATTATTTGAGGGATTCTAATAACTTTCCTGGTTATTCACAAGGCGCACTTAAGGTAAAGATAAAAGTGAAAATAAGTAAATGGCATATTCAGAATCAATTGATGATGATTGATATTATAAAATATTTAGAAAAATCAATATTCGAACAAATATAATCCGGCTTATTACTGTTGCAGTCTTGTTTAATCTTTAATAATGAAAACAGATTAAATGCGATTACAAGACAATTCTCAATTATCTTTAAAGACCATTCTCAATCAATGCATTTTAATTCGCTTTTTGCGACGCTTACTTATTTACAGGCGTAACTCCCGAAGGCGGTTCCATCTTCCTGGTTGCGCTCGGGGCTAACGCCGTAACATGAGGGTGCATTTCTGCCATACAAAAATCATCTTGGTCAATGAGTGAGCCAGTCGCTAACGTTTTCTGTACCGTTAACTCACAGTAAGGAAGCCAGCATGGCCGTTTCTCTTGATCTTCAGGCGTTAAGCACCCTGTTTACCGAGGCCAGAACCCATAGCCACTGGCAGGATAAAGCGGTCGATTCAGCATTATTGCATCGGCTTTATGAACTGGTTAGTCTGGCCCCTACCTCAGCTAATGCTTCTCCGGGACGCTTTGTTTTTATTACCAGCGCATCGGGTAAGGAGAAACTGAAGCCTACGCTCTCGAGCGGCAATGTGGAGAAAACGCTGTCAGCGCCAGTCACAGTAATTGTGGCTTCCGACGGTAAATTTTATGATCGGTTGCCAGAACTCTTTCCCTGGGCTGATGCCCGCAGCTGGTTTACCAGCAGCCCGGAGCTGGCTACTGAGACCGCTTTTCGCAACAGCAGTCTACAGGCAGGCTATTTGATTTTGGCGGCTCGCGCGCTGGGCCTGGATGCCGGTCCCATGTCGGGATTCGATGCGGAGAAGGTTAACGCATTGTTTTTTGCACAGACCCACTGGAAAGCCAATATGCTAATCAATCTGGGTTATGGCGAAGCGAGTAAGCTGCACCCGCGTCTGCCTCGTCTGCCGTTTACTGAAGCCTGCCGTTTCGCCTGAAGCCTTATCCGGCACGTTTTAACGCGTCTCCGTGCTTTTTTACCGCACTTATTTAAACCTATTCCGAAAAGCACCCTGTACAAAGTAAAGCCGGGTGCAAAAGCATCGGAAAATTCTTACAATGCAATTGATGATTATCCGACCATTTTCACGGAGCGACAGATGGCAAGTCATTTTGTACGCTGGACGCTTGCCCAAAATCGGGCAGACGTACAGCGTATCCCGGCAGATATAGTGGAACAAGCGCGATTTCTGAACGATAAACGCCGCAGCCGTTATCTTGCAGCGCGTATGCTGCTGGCCGAACTTATGTTGCGTATTTATGGTATGTCCCAGCTTCCCGCCCTTACCACCACCAGCAGCGGCCGTCCTTGTTTTACCGATCCCGACCTGCCCGATTTTAGCATTGCCTACGCTGGTAATATGGTTGGTGTGCTGCTGGCGGAAGAACAGAGTCGTGCCGGACTGGATATGGAAATTGTGCGGGCACATAGCCGTCAGACGCTGGAACATCATCTGCAGTATCTCTCTTCCGGTGAAAAAGCCTGGATTAATGCCCAGCAGGATCCACTGGAAGCCATTACGCAAATCTGGACGCTGCGACAAAGCGTGCTCAAGCTAACCGGGGAGAACAACGCCTGTGATAGTACTTTGCGTCTGCATCCCGCTTCAGGCCGTTTGCGCTCGCATACATTTCCCGACATACAGGCGGTATGTGATGTCGAGCCGCTGCTTATTTGGTCCTGCGCCCTGTCTCCTGCAACCAGCCGTTTACGATTGTGGGAAATTGATGAACAGCAGAACTGGAACGCGTTAAGGGATATTGAGATGAATAAAGCGAATATGGGACCGCAGACTTTAAGACTGACCAGTATGCCAACAGAAAGGCAGCTGCAGCCTTAAGCCGCAGCGCCATCTGATTAATGTGAATCAATAAAAGCGATTTTCAGCACGAACAACAGCGCGACTACCACAACACAGGGATTGATTTCACGCCAGCGTCCGGTTCCTGCTTTCATCACACACCAGGAAATGAAACCCAGCGCGATGCCTTCGGTGATTGAAAAGCTGAACGGCATCATGGCTGCAGTTACAAAAGCCGGGACCGCCTCGGTCAGGTCGTCCCACTTTACGCGCGCCAGGCTTGAGGTCATTAATACCCCAACGTAAATCAACGCACCTGCGGCAGCGTAGCCCGGCACCATTGATGCCAGCGGCGACAAGAACATTACCAGTAGAAATAAAATGCCGGTAACCACCGCCATCAGCCCGGTACGCCCACCAACGGAGACGCCTGACGAGCTTTCAATATAGGCCGTTACGGAAGAGGTGCCGATTGCCGCACCGGCAACTGAGCTAACGCTATCCACCAGCAGCGCCTGCTTCATGCGCGGGAATTTACCATCTTTATCGGCCAGCCCCGCTTTATCCGTTACGCCAATCAGAGTGCCGGATGAATCAAATAGGTTAACCAGCATAAAAGAAAAAATCACGCCGGCCATATTGAGCGTAAAGGCACCGCTCAGATCCACCTGTCCGATAACTGAGCTAATCGCTGGGGGTGCAGAAAAAATCCCGTTGTATTTAACGTCGCCCAGCAGCAGGCCAGCCAGCGTGGTAATAACAATGGAAATAAGCACCGCTGCGTGGATATTACGTGATGCCAGCACGGCGATAATAAAGAAGCCCAGCGCGCCCAGCAGAACACTGTGCGAGGATAAGTCGCCTACCGTTACCAGCGTGGCTTCATTCCCCACGATAATACCGGCGTTTTTCAGCCCCATCATGGCAATAAACAGACCGATACCTGCGGTAATGCCGGTGCGCAAAGCAAGGGGAATATTGGCAATCATCCAGTACCGCACGCGGAAGAGCGTCAGCAGCAGCAGACCCGTCGCGCCCCAGAAGATCGCGCCCATGCCTACCTGCCACGAATAACCCATTGCGCCCACTACCACAAAAGCAAAAAAGGCGTTCAGACCCATCGCTGGCGCCAGCGCGACGGGCAGGTTAGCAATAATCCCCATGAGTATGCTGCCCAGCGCGGCGATCAAACAGGTAGTGACGAATACCGCCTGGGTATCCATGCCTGCCGCGCCGAGAATTTGCGGGTTTACAAAGACGATATAGACCATCGTCAGAAAAGTTGTAAAACCGGCAATCAACTCGGTACGCACCGTAGTGCCATGTTCCTGCAGCCGGAACAGACGCTGTAGTAAGCCTTGTTTAGTCATTTGTTACATCCGAACGGGAAAAGAGGTCGCCGCGTATGCTAGCGATTTTGACGCAACAGTACACTGATTTTTCGCAAACGGTTGCGGTTTCCGGCGGGCGGCTGGGTCGCATTTTACGCTCAGTCGGGTAAAGTGGTCTTTTCCCCTGGTAAGGATGAGGCAGAATGACGATTGAATGTCTGTTTTTCGACTGTGACGGAACGCTGGTGGACAGCGAATTGCTCTGTACCCAGGCGTATGTTTCCACCTTTTCCCGCTACGGCGTGCATCTGCCATTACAGCAGATGTTTGAAAAATATAAGGGCGTCAAACTCTACGATATTATCGCTGACGTTAACCAGCAACATCCGCTTGATGTCGCAGTAGAGACGTTTGAACAAGAATATCGTGCAGAGGTGGCTCGCCTGTTCGACGCACAGCTGCAGCCGATCCCTGGCGCCAAAGCTTTAATGGAGCAGATTAACGTACCGGCGTGCGTGGTCTCTAACGGCACGGTAAAAAAGATGCAGCACTCTCTTGGGCTGACCGGCCTGCTTCCTTTTTTTGGCGATCGCCTGTACAGCGGCTACGATATCGGCCACTGGAAGCCGGATCCACAGCTGATGTTTCATGCTGCTGAGCAAATGCAGGTGCCGATTGAACGCTGCCTGCTGATCGATGATTCAGAGGCAGGGGCGCATGCCGGTATCGCGGCGGGCATCCCGGTTTTCTATTATTGCGCCGATGCGCATAACGCGCCGCTCGATCACCCGCTGGTTACCCCGTTTGACGATCTGACGCGGCTGCCAGCGCTGTGGAGCGCGCGGGGCTGGCATCTTACTCGTTGATTTCCCCGTCCATAAAAAAAGCCTCAACCCTGTAGCCAGGGCTGAGGCTTCATTTATTAGCCGTGGCCTTTTCATTAATTACCGTTGCTAACGCCTTTGACCAGCGGTTTTTATCGGTAAGCTCGTCAGTAATGGTCAGCGTGGTGGCAAAAGTTTCAATACAAGGCTGGGAAGTAATTACCAGAAGAAGAGATGGCAGCGTTTGAGGCGTGATTTTTTTATTTACACTCTTAAGTCTGCGCTTTATATCTTAAATATCGCCGAACGGTTTTACACGCTGGTATGAAGAAAAGTTTACCCGCATGCCAGACGCGCACTGCGGGTAATCTCAATCAGGCGGGGCTGCTGCCGTTATCATCTCCAGCTAACAGCTTGTCGAGACGGTCGCCGCCGACGTGGCGGAAATCCTGTCCCTTCACAAAATAGAAAATAATTTCGCAAATATTCTGACAGCGATCGCCAATGCGCTCGATCGCGCGGGCGCAGAACAGAGCGGTCAGTACGCTGGGGATCGTACGTGGGTCTTCCATCATGTAGGTCATCAGCTGACGCACAATGCCTTCATATTCCTGGTCGACTTTTTTATCTTCACGATAGATTTCCACAGCCGCACTCAGATCCATACGCGCGAAAGCATCCAGCACATCGTGCAGCATCTGAATAGTATGCCGTCCCAGTGACTCCAGGCTGACCAGTAACGGCTGATGCTGCTGGCTAAACTTTTCCAGCGCCGTGCGGCTGATTTTTTCCGCTACGTCACCAATACGCTCCAGCTCAGAAATGGTTTTGATTATCGCCATTACCAGACGCAAATCGCTGGCCGTAGGCTGCCGCTTGGCAATAATCCGCACGCAGGCCTCATCAATATCCACTTCCATCATGTTGACCTTCTGGTCACCATCAATAACCTGCTTCGCCAGCTCTGCGTCCTGGTTATGCATCGCGGTGATTGCATCGGTGAGCTGCTGCTCAACCATGCCGCCCATTATCATGACTTGGGTGCGGATATGCTCAAGCTCAGCGTTAAACTGGCCGGAGATATGCTTGTTCAGGTTTAAATTGTCCACATCGATCTCCAGTTAACCATAACGGCCAGTAATGTAGTCTTCAGTTTGTTTCTGATGCGGTTTGGTAAACAGCGTGTCGGTATCGCTGAACTCAATCAATTCGCCCAGATACATAAATGCGGTGTGGTCGGAACAGCGTGCTGCCTGCTGCATATTATGCGTAACGATTACCACGGTGTAATCCTGCTTCAGCTCAGTAATCAGCTCTTCGATACGACCCGTTGAGATAGGATCCAACGCCGAGCAAGGCTCATCCAGCAATAGCACTTCCGGACGAATAGCGATACCGCGCGCAATGCACAGACGCTGCTGTTGACCACCGGAGAGGCTATAGCCACTCTGATGCAGCTTGTCTTTGGTTTCATTCCACAGCGCCGCTTTACTCAGCGCCCACTGAACACGTTCATCCATATCGGCACGCGGCAGCTTTTCAAACAGGCGGACGCCAAAGGCGATGTTGTCATAAATCGACATCGGGAAGGGCGTTGGCTTTTGAAACACCATACCAACCCGTGCGCGCAACAGCGCGATATCCTGCGCGTCGGCCAGAATGTTTTCACCGTCCAGCAGAATTTCGCCTTCGGCGCGCTGCTCGGGATAAAGCGCAAACATTTTATTAAAGGTGCGCAACAGAGTCGATTTGCCGCAGCCGGAAGGACCGATAAACGCGGTGACCTGATTACGGGCAATATCCAGATTGATGTTTTTCAATGCATGGAATTTTCCATAATAGAAGTTCAGATCGCGAACCTGAATTTTGCCGGATGTCTGATTAACCATAGTCTTCTCTTTCTCTTAACGCCGCGCCGTTATCACAACGCGGTAATTAATGTTTTGATTTGGCAAAAATCACGCGCGCCAGGATATTCAGCAGCAGAACGCACAGCGTGATCAGCAGAACGCCAGCCCAGGCCAGGCTTTGCCACTCGGCAAACGGACTCATGGCGAACTTAAAGATGGTAACCGGCAGGTTGGCCAGCGGCTGCATCATGTCGGTGCTCCAGAACTGGTTCGACAATGAAGTAAACAGCAACGGAGCGGTCTCCCCGGCAATACGTGCAATGGCCAGCAGCACACCGGTAATGATGCCGGAAACTGAAGCCTTCAGCGTAATGGAGGAGATCATCTTCCATTTTGGCGTACCCAGCGCATATGCCGCTTCACGCAGGCTATCGGGCACCAGTTTCATCATGTTTTCCGTGGTGCGGATAACAATCGGAATTTGCAGCAGCGCCAGCGCTATCACCCCAGCCCAGCCGGAGAAATGCTGCATCTGCGCCACCACGATGGTGTAAACAAACAGGCCAACCACGATAGATGGGGCGGACAGCAAAATATCATTAATAAAGCGGATCACTTCCGCCAGCCAGGATTTACGACCATATTCCGCCAGATAAATCCCCGCCAGAATGCCCAAAGGCGTGCCAAACAGGGTCGCCCACAGGATCAGCAGGCCACTACCGGCGATGGCGTTAGCCAGCCCGCCGCCAGCCGTATTGGGCGGCGGCGTCATTTCAGTAAACAGCGCCAGCGAAAAGCCATCGAAGCCGCGCGTAATGGTGGTGAAGAGGATCCACACCAGCCAGAACAAGCCAAACGCCATGGTTAATAATGACAGCGTCAGAGCAACTTTATTCCGCAGGCTACGGCGCGCCTGCATTTTACGGCGTGAAGCCGCCAGCTCTGTTCGGGCGTGCATATCCATTGTCGTCATGAACGCGCCCCTTCATTTTTCGTCAGCCGTAAAATCATCAATTTTGAAATAGCCAGTACGATAAAGGTAATCACAAACAGGATCAGGCCCAGTTCCATCAGAGCCGCGACGTGCACACCTGACTCCGCTTCTGCGAACTCATTAGCCAGCGCTGACGTGATACTGTTGCCCGGCATATAAAGGGATACGCTGTCGAGCTGGTAGGTATTACCGATGATAAAGGTTACCGCCATGGTTTCCCCCAGTGCACGTCCCAGCCCCAGCATAATCCCGCCAATCACCCCGTTTTTGGTAAACGGCAGCACGATACGCCAGATCACTTCCCAGGTTGTACACCCAATGCCGTAAGCTGACTCTTTCATCAAAACCGGCGTCTGCTCAAATACATCACGCATTACTGAAGCGATATAAGGAATGATCATGATGGCAAGGATCACGCCAGCGGCCAGAATACCGATGCCAAAGGCTGGCCCTTCGAACAGCGCGCCAACAAACGGAATGGTGGAGAGGACATTACCAACTGGCGTCTGGAAGTATTCAGCAAACAGCGGCGCGAATACAAACAATCCCCACATGCCGTAAACGATACTGGGGATTGCAGCCAGCAGTTCAATGGCCACGCCCAGCGGACGACGCAGCCAGCCGGGCGCCAGCTCGGTCAAAAACAGCGCAATACCGAAACTCACCGGCACCGCGATCAGCAGCGCAATCAGCGAGGTGACAACCGTGCCATAAATCGGCACCAGTGCGCCAAAATTCTCTGCAGGGGCATCCCACTCTTTATTCCACAGGAAAGAGAAACCAAATTTCTCAATGCTGGGCCAGGAAGAGATAATCAGGGAGATAATGATGCCGCCCAATAACAAAAGCACAACCAGCGCTGCCAGCTTTACCAGCGCGCCGAACAGAATGTCGCCTTGTTTTCCTGGGGCCTTGAATGACGGCCTGGATTCAGCCATAGATTTCTCGACAGATAAAATTCACAGGGGCGGCATTCAGCCGCCCGGATACTGCAGGTCGGCTTTCAGCCGACCCCTGCGACAGTGCAGAGCACTGTTGGAACATGTTACTGGTACAGCGCTTTGCCAGAACTATCTTTGATTTCTGCTTTCCAGGCGGCGCGGATCTGCTCGACCACCGAGTCAGGCAGCGTTGCGTAATCCAGGCTGTTTGCTGTTTTATCGCCGTCTTTATAAGCCCAGTCGAAGAATTTCAGCACTTCAGCGCCTTTTTCTGCATTAGCCTGATTTTTATACATCAGAATGAATGTTGTGGAAGTAATAGGCCAGGCGTCTTTACCTTTCTGGAAAGTCAGATCCTGAGCGAAGGTTTTACTCCAGTCTGCCCCTTTAGCGGCATTACTGAAACTCTCTTCGGTCGGGCTAACGGGCTGACCATCGGCATCTACCAGCTTAGTGTAGGCCAGCTTGTTCTGTTTGGCATAGGCGTACTCAACGTAGCCAATAGAGCCAGGCAGACGCTGAACAAATGCCGCGATGCCATCGTTGCCCTTACCGCCAAGACCTGTTGGCCAGTTAACGGTGTTGCCTTTACCTACCTTCTCACTCCACTCCTGATTTACTTTAGCGAGGTAGCTGGTGAATACGAAGGTTGTACCGGAGCCGTCAGCGCGACGTACCACGGCGATATTGGTTTCAGGCAGTTTCACGCCCGGGTTCAGCTTAGCGATAGCCGGGTCGTTCCATTTTTTGATTTTGCCGAGGTAAATATCACCCACGGTCTGACCATCCAGCGTCAGCTGACCAGACTGGATACCCGGCAGGTTTACCGCCAGTACCACGCCGCCAATCACGGTAGGAAACTGGAACAGGCCATGTTTTTGCAGATCTTCATCTTTCATTGGCGCATCGGACGCACCAAAATCAACTGTTTTCGCGATTATCTGTTTAACGCCGCCAGAGGAGCCAATGCCCTGGTAGTTAATTTTACTGCCGGTCGCTTGTTGATAATCCGCTGCCCACTTGGCATAAACCGGAGCCGGGAAGGTACCGCCTGCGCCAGTAAGATCGGTCGCTGCAAAAGCAGAAACCGCGCTCAGCGAGAGGGTGGCGGCAACAAGTTTGGCTACGGTGCTACGCATCAGTGTCATATTCCCTCCAGGGGAGTAAAGGTCAGGGTGTATGCCGTTGTAGTAAGGATTAGTATTGCTGCAGGAGGGAAAATAGGACAGTTTAGTGACAGCGAGATGTACGTAATATGACAGTTTTGTGACGAAGGCAAAACGTACAGCGTGGATTTGTTCACAACTTTGCTCAGGGCTGCGAAAGAAAACAGGCAGGCAAGCAAAATAACGAAGCGGATGCCGATCGGATGGATGAAAGTCGCTCAGATAAAAAAGCGAGCTTTAACAATCACTGAAAAATGTACGGCAGGAAATAGTTGCTATTCATTTATCAATCACTGGAAACAAAAAAACCCGCTCAGGGCGGGTTTTTATCACTAACGCTTAACTGCTCAGGCTGTTGCCGTCATCGCTATCGTAAGGGTTAGCGAGGTCATCAACGCTTACAGCGCGACAACGTTGGTCGCTGAAGGGCCTTTAGCGCCGTTCTCGATAGAGAACTCTACTTTCTGGCCTTCATCTAAGGTTTTGAAATCATTGCTCTGGATAGCAGAGAAGTGTACGAATACATCTTTGCTGCCGTCCTGAGGAGTGATAAAGCCAAAACCTTTCTCAGCGTTGAACCATTTTACTAAACCAGTCATTTTATTAGACATTGATATTTCCTTACTTGTTTTTTGAGCCACTCTTGGTGACGAATATGGTCTGCTTTGCAGATTTTTACTTATGGGGCACTTAGGAGGAGCTCACGAGGAAGGATATCAATAGATAACGCTTGAACTGAGGACTGCTTTACTAAAACTGCTTACATAAGGTCTGTGTTTCAAACCGATGACGCTATACTAGCCTGGGTCCGATCCACATTGCAAGCTTTAACTTCACTAATATTAAACAGGCACAGAGTAACGGCCTTATCAGCCTGCCATCGCTCAAAAGTAAAAGAGTGGCTTAACAAAAGTAACAACGTTTAACCGCAGCCGTGATTGATGTTGCGCCTGTAAAACCATGCGCGCTGAACGCGGCGGCACTGGCTGGCTCATCCGCCAGGCAACCTGATTCTTTAAAGGCATGGTTCCTTTCATAAACGCCGATCGTCGCGCGTCGGTACATCCAGGAAATTAGAAATGATCTCAGAACCAGGTACCCCCACGCTGGATCAGCTGCGGGTTTTTCTTACGGTAGTCGAAACGGGCAGTTTTGCTGGCGCGGCCCGCAAGCTGTATCGCGCCACATCCGTAGTGAGTTATTCAATCGCTAATCTGGAAATGCAGCTGGGGGTTACTCTGTTCGATCGCAAAAGTACCCGTAAACCACAGCTAACTGAGGCGGGTCATGCGGTACTGGCTGAAGCCAGAACGATTTATAACGGTGTCGACGGGCTACGCGCCAAAGTTCGCGGCCTGTTGCAAGGTTTGGAAGCTGAGGTTCATCTGGTATTAGATGTAATGTTGCCTGGCGAACGAGTGGTGGATGCGCTTAAGGCTTTCCGCGAGCGCTTCCCAACCGTCTCTTTGCATTTGCAAATTGAAGCGCTGGGCGGGGTAATGCAGCGGGTTCTTGAACGCAGCGCAACGCTGGGGGTTAGCGGCCAGCTCGCTAAGCATGTCGATGGTCTTGAGCGTATTAGCGCCGGAAAGGTGACGTTGATCCCGGTGGCGGCGCCTACTCATCCGTTGGCAGCAAAACATCCGCAGAGGCCTGGCGCAGGTCGGGAGCATGTGCAACTGGTCCTGACGGATCGATCCACGCTCACGCAGGGCCAGGAGTTCGCAGTAGTAGGTACACATACCTGGCGGCTGGCGGATTTAGGTGCCAAACATATTCTTCTGCGTGAAGGTATCGGCTGGGGCAATATGCCTGAACCTATGGTGCGTGACGATCTGGCCAATGGCCGCCTGGTTCCTCTAACGCTTCCTGACTGCCCGGGCGGCGATTACGGATTTGATGTCATTTACCGTAACGACTCGCCGCCAGGCCCGGCGGCAACCTGGCTGGTCTCCCGCTTCTGCGAACAGGTCGCAGAATGACCATGCTATTCACAGGCTGGCATCAAGCACCCGTTTGCCGCGAGTATGACCATCCATAACCCGACTCAATGCAACCTTAGCCTGGCTTAAAGGCACAACCTCAACATCAATGGTCAATGCGCCGTTAGCAAACAGGGCAGCAATCTGCGCCAGTTGGCTTCCGTCCGAACGCGTGGCGAAGTGTTTGCCCACTACGCCCGCCGCTTCCGCTATCGCCTGATCCGGTGGTGTGACGGTTGAGACCAGCACGCCGCCCGCTTTAATTAATGACCATGAGCGAGTCTGCGTCTCGTCCCCCACCAGATCCAGTACAACATCGACCTTCTCACTCACTTTTTCGAAAGAGGCCTGGGTATAGTCAATCACTTGTTCAACCCCAAGCGTTTTAAGGTAGTTTTCATTATGTGCCGATGCGGTAGCGATCACCCTGACACCAGCAATGCGTGCCATCTGCACTGCCATGCTTCCGACGCCACCAGCGGCACCATGGATAAGTAATGTCTGACCAGGCTTAATCTTTGCGTGCTCATGCAGCGCCTGCCAGGCCGTCAGGGCTGCGGCCGGTACACCGCTGGCCTGTAGCGCAGACAAACGTACCGGGCGATGCGCTAATCGATCGGCCATCGCGAGAGCCTGAGTGGCATAGCCGCCTGTGATACCGATAAACCCAAAGACCTCATCGCCTGCCTTAAATTGCTGCACCGCTTCACCGGTTGCAATAACGCGTCCGGCAACTTCTACGCCAGGCGTGTAGGGCGGCTCAAGCGGAACAAAGGCTTTCATGGCGCCAGAGAGAAGCTTCCCGTCAATGGGATTAACGCCGCTGCCCGCTACCTCAATCAGAACCTCGTTCTGGCCAGGAACCAGCGCCGGAAGCTCCTGTAAAAAAAGCTCATCGGTTTTACCGTAATGCATTGCGCGTATCGCTTTCATGATGTTCTGCCTTGTCGTTAGTCATAGACTTACCCCTTTGGTAAGCCGCGGTAAGATCATCATGCGCGCAATCTGCTTAACTAAAAACCCACCTAATTTCGATGTTTAGGTTCTACAAAATAGAACAATGAAAGATCAGAGCGTAGCGAAATGCAGTAGGTTATCCGGGTATAGTGAGCCGTTACTTGCTGGTCAGAGAAGAACACAGGTTCTTTTACGGAGAAGCATTATGTTTCCTGAGCGCTACCTTAAACAAACAGTGATGCATGCCCGGCAAGGCGACGTTCTTCTGCGCCAGGGAGAGCAGCAGGGAAATATTTTTTTCCTGCTGCAAGGGATCGTTCGCGCGGTGCATGTCTTGCCAGATGGCACCGAACGGGTAAAAGAGTTTTATTTTGCCGGAGAATACTGTTTTCTCTACCTTAGCTGGCTGGCCAGAGTGCCGTCCCGCTACAGCTTACAGGCGATCGCGCCCTGCTCGTACCAGCAACTGCCGCTGGCTTACCTTGATACCTCGGAAGGCGCAGAGCTGGCTGATGCTCTGTTACGCCAGCAGCTTATTTATAAAGAGCGTAAAGAAGAAATGATGCTTTTGCATGCGCCGGAAAAACGCTACGCCTATGTGCTTGAGCATTTCCCTGAATGGAGTAAGCGCCTGACTCAGCGTGAACTGGCCAACTATATTGGTATTACGCCTGTCAGCCTTTCGCGCATTCGACAACGCATTAACAAAGGTTAATGCGCCTTCCTGGCGCTTCTTTCATCCTCTTCTTTTGAATGAAGAAGAGGAAAACCCGTGTCTGTCTTTATGCTTTCGCAGCTTATCGCTGGCGGCTCATTTGTTTGCGATTTGGTGGCTTTTTTTCTGCCCGGACGCGTGGCGGTGCTGCGCCTGTTGGCGCTTTCTACCGCACTGCTTGCGGCGCATTTTGCTTTGCTGGAGCAGAAAAGCGCAGCCGCGATGATGCTGTTAGCCAGTTTCAGATATGTTATTGCGAGCAGGACGACAAACCCAGCCATCGCCGGGTCCTTCTGCCTGACCGCGATAATCTGCACGATTCTGACATGGCGTGATGCCATCGATCTGCTTCCGCTGGCGGGCAGCCTGTTAATGACGCTGGCCGCCTTTAAACAGGATCGGGTAAAGCTCAGGCTTTATACTCTGGCGGGCAGTCTGTTCTGGCTGACCAATAATCTGCTATGCCATTCTCCGGTAGCCGCAATGATGGAACTCACTTTTATCAGCAGTACTCTGGTTTCGCTTTACCGCATTTATCGTACGCGGCTCAGCATTCAGCAGCGGTAAGATTGATATCACCGGGAAGGGCGGTTTTGACTGGCGTCAGGGGCGTGGAATAAGAGTCAATGCGGAAAAGGCCGCCAGCGGCGGCCTGACAGGATTATCTGGCAATAATAAAACGTGCGTTATCATCCATATAAGTTTTCTCACCAGCTGGCGCGTTGATGGAACCAAAGTTCATATGCCCTCGCAGCAGCCAGCTCTCCGGGATATTCCAGGTGCGCTGCACATCAGCATCAACCAGGGGGTTATAGTGCTGTAGATTAGCGCCAATTCCTTTTTCCGTCAGCGCCAGCCAGACCGCATACTGGGCGATACCGGTGCTGTGTTCAGACCAGACTGGAAAGTTATCCGCATAGGAAGCAAACTGTTCCTGCAGGCCTTTTATAACTTGCTGATCCTCAAAGAACAGCACCGAGCCAGCCGCCGCCGCAAAGCCATCTATTTTATCTGAAGTGCCCTGAAAATTTTCTGGCGGAACAATTTTTCTTAATTGTTCGCGGGTTAATTCCCAGAACCGATGGTGTTCCTGCCCCAGCAGGATCAATATCCGGGAGCTTTGGGAATTAAATGCCGAAGGCGCCTGCCTTACTGCTTCTTTAATCGTCTCGATAATCTCATCTTCTGCCAGCGTCAATCTGTTACCGAGGGCGTAAACTGTCCGGCGGTTTTTAGCCAGCGCTAAAAAGCCCTCAGCATGCTCTTGCACACTCCCGGTCATCGGATTAGAACGCGCCTGCGGAGCTGAATGTTTCGTTTCGGTAAAAAAAGATGAAAAAGCACTCTTGATGATGTTCATGTTTACACCTGCTTTTTTATGCTCTTTTCGGCCGTGCTGACAATTCAGTAAATGGCGGCAGAAGAGAGAAAGACCGTCCGGCGCTGAAAAGGGTGCCCTTACAAGGCACTCTCTCTCCAGCTCATTTTTATTTGCTGAGTACTGCCGTTACGTAAGCGCCATTGTTAACGCGCGCGCCGGTAATTTTATAGGAGGCACCAGCCTGAACTGCCTGAGCGGCGATCTTTGCTTCAGCACTATCCAGGGTAGCGGCGGTGGCGCTAATACTTTGAGCAAAACCGCCAAAGGAGATAAGAGACAAAACTGAAACAGCAACGGCGTTTTTAACCAGTGATACCGCTGAATCTGCAACGAAATTCTTGATGGATTTCATGATAATTTCCTCAACATGTTTTATACGCTATGAGGCAATCAGCCTCGATAAGAGAAAGGATACTCATGTACAGAGGCGATTAAAAGCTGAGCTATTTGCTAAAATCAATCAAAAATTATGAAAGAGATCGCAGGGTATTTTATCTCCCGAACGCGGTCGCAGCTGGCGCTGCGTTTACGTAACGCATAAAAAAATCCGGCATGCTGTTAACAGCATTACCGGATTTTTCATTTTACCGTTTCAGGTCAACGTAACGTTAAAGCGGCCTCGTCCGTGGCTGCTTTATATAAGATACGCCTTATTCCACGGTAACCGATTTCGCCAGGTTACGCGGCTGGTCAACGTCGGTGCCTTTGATCAGCGCAACGTGATAGGAGAGCAGCTGTAGTGGCACGGTATAGAAGATCGGTGCGATAACCTCTTCTACATGCGGCAGGGAGATAATTTTCATGCCTTCACTGTCGTTAAAGCCCGCATCCCGATCGGCAAACACATACAGCAGGCCGCCGCGTGCGCGTACTTCTTCAATGTTGGACTTCAGCTTCTCCAGCAGTTCGTTGTTCGGCGCAACGACAATCACCGGCATATCGGCATCAATCAGCGCCAGCGGGCCATGTTTCAGCTCGCCAGCGGCGTAGGCTTCCGCATGAATATAAGAGATCTCTTTTAGCTTCAGTGCCCCTTCCATGGCGATGGGATACTGATCGCCACGGCCAAGGAACAGCGCATGATGTTTATCAGAGAAATCTTCCGCCAGCGCTTCAATCAGCTTATCCTGCGCCAGCATCTGCTCGATACGGCTCGGCAGCGCCTGCAAAGCATGGACAATATCATGCTCTACCTGTGCATCGACGCCTTTCAGGCGACCAATTTTCGCCACCAGCATCAGCAATACCGTCAACTGAGTGGTAAATGCCTTGGTAGAGGCCACGCCGATCTCCGTTCCGGCTTTGGTCATCAGCGCCAGGTCAGATTCACGTACCAGTGAAGAGCCGGCAACGTTGCAGATAGCCAGCGAGCCCAGATAACCCAGCTCTTTCGACAAACGCAGCGCCGCCAGCGTATCCGCCGTTTCGCCCGATTGCGACAGCGTAATCAACAGGCTGTTTTTACGAACGGCGGATTTGCGATAGCGAAACTCAGAGGCGATCTCCACATCGCAGGGCAGGCTAGCCAGTGACTCGAACCAGTAACGCGCCACCATGCCCGAGTTATAGGAGGTACCGCAGGCGATAATCTGGATATGCTCTACCTGACTCAATAGATCGTTGGCGTTGGCACCCAGCTCAGAAAGATCAACCTCGCCATGACTAAAGCGCCCACTCAGGGTGTTTTTGATCGCGTTAGGCTGTTCGTAAATTTCTTTCTGCATGTAATGACGGTAGCCGCCTTTGTCGCCAGCGTCATACTGCACGGTGGATTCAATCTCGCTACGCTTGACCGGCGCGCCTGCACGGTCGATGACGGTGATTTCACGACGCGTAACTTCGGCAATATCGCCCTCTTCAAGGTAGATAAAGCGACGGGTTACCGGCAGTAGCGCCAGCTGATCGGAGGCAATAAAGTTTTCGCCAACGCCGCAGCCGATGACCAGCGGGCTACCTGAACGAGCCGCTACCAGCAGTGAAGGATCGCGGCTGTCCATAATCACCATGCCATACGCACCGCGCAGTTGAGGAATAACGCGCTGTACTACTTCGCGCAGGCTGCCGCCCTGTTTCTGCTCCCAGTGCACTAAATGCGCCACCACTTCCGTATCAGTTTCCGAAGCGAAGTGATAGCCGCGTTCGATCATCAGCTCACGCAGCGGCTCATGGTTTTCAATGATGCCGTTATGCACAATCACGATATGTTCAGAAACGTGCGGGTGCGCATTTACCTCAGACGGCTCGCCGTGGGTTGCCCAACGGGTATGCGCGATCCCGGTGCCGCCAATCAGCGGATGCTGCTCAGCCGCCTCAGCCAGTTTCTGTACCTTACCAACGCGACGCAGGCGCGTAACGTGCCCTTGTCGATCCACCACCGCTAAACCTGCGGAGTCATAGCCGCGATACTCCAGGCGGCGCAAGCCTTCCAGCAGTATCTCTGCGATATCACGTTGCGCAACCGCGCCAACAATTCCACACATAGTTGTATTCCTGACTCATGGCGCTCATGCGCCCAACGTTGTCATCTGACCTGATATACCAGCTTTGCTGGTTCCCCCGAGCCTTGTAGAGAGTGGGGGTTATTGTTTTATATTTTCTTCTTAACCGGGCGCTGCCAGCCCGATTTCTGAATCTGTTCTTTGCGGTTGTAAACCAGCCCACCGGCGGTTACATCCTGCATAATGGTCGTGCCCGCTGCGATGGTAGCGCCGCTGGCGACCGTTACCGGTGCCACCAGCTGCGTATCTGACCCTACAAACACATCGTCGCCGATAAGGGTTTTTGATTTATTAGCGCCGTCGTAGTTGCAGGTAATGGTGCCGGCGCCAATGTTCACGCCAGATCCGATTTCAGCATCGCCCAGGTAGCTAAGATGGCCAGCCTTCGAGCCTTTACCCAGCCTCGCTTTTTTCATTTCAACAAAGTTGCCGACGTGTGCGGCTTCACCCAGTTGGCTGCCCGGCCGCAGGCGCGCAAACGGCCCAACGGTACAGGAGACATCCAGTTCAGCATCTTCAATAACGCTGTACGGGCTGATTTCACAACCGTCGCCGATCACGCTGTTTTTGATCACGCAGCCAGCACCGATTTTCACGTTATTGCCCAGCGTGACTTTACCTTTAAGGATAACGTTCGTGTCGATTTCCACATCGCGGCCATGCTGCAGCTCGCCACGCAGATCAAAGCGCGCCGGATCACGCAGCATCACGCCTGCCAGCAGCAGTTTTTCCGCCTGCTCAGCCTGATAAATCCGCTCCAGCGTCGCCAGCTGCAGACGATTATTAACGCCTTCGGTTTCGCTAATGCGAGACGGCTGAACGGTAGCGATATGACGTCCTTCCGCCGAAGCCAGCGCAATAATATCGGTAATGTAGTATTCGCCCTGAGCGTTGTTATTGGTGAGCTGGCTTAGCCAACGTTTCAGATCGCCGCCGTTAGCAACCAGAATGCCGGTGTTGATCTCAGAAATCGTCAGCTGCTCCGGCGAGGCATCTTTCTGCTCAACGATGCCGGTTACCTCACCGTTTTCACGCACAATGCGTCCATAGCCGGTGGGGTTATCCAGCGTCACGGTTAACAGGCCGATTCCGCCCGCAGGCTTTGCTGCACACAGGCGCGCCAGCGTATCCACGGTGATTAACGGTACGTCGCCGTACAGCATCAGGATATCTTCGTCATCGGCAAAGAAAGGGGCGGCCTGCTGCATCGCATGCCCGGTTCCTAATTGCTCAGCCTGCAGCACCCAATTCAGCGCATCATCACCCAGCGTGGCTTTCAGCCGATCGCCGCCATGACCGTAAACCAGATTAATTGCGCGCGCACCGACACCTTTTGCCGCATCGATAACGTGTTGAACCATGGGTTTTCCTGCCAGAGTATGCAGGACTTTAGGAAGATCGGAATACATGCGTGTTCCCTTGCCGGCAGCAAGGATCACCACACTCATTGCGCTGTTAGACATAGCCATCCTGATAGAATTTTTACAGAGGAAAGTTAAACGGTTTCGCCCTGAGATTACTACATTTTTCTCCTGGCGAAATTAACCGGCTTTCCGATTATTACCACGGCAAAGAATGCACCGCCGTTGATGATAAATACAACGAAAAAAGGCGATTTTTAGCCGCTTAATTTTAGCTGTGTAGCAAGAGAGGAAAGGGGCAGGGGGATGATAAAAAAATGCCAGCCCGTTTGGGCTGGCATGATTAGCTGCTGTTAAGCCTGATTACATCGCTTTTTTAGTGAGTTCGATGACGCGCAGCTTGGCAATGGCTTTCGCCAGCTCTGCCGAAGCCTGAGCATAATCCACGTCGCCATGTGCTTTGTGAATATGCTCTTCCGCTTTGCGTTTTGCTTCCAACGCACGCGCTTCATCAAGATCGGTGCCGCGAATCGCCGTATCAGCCAGCACGGTAACCGTACCTGCCTGTACTTCCAGCACGCCGCCGGAGAGATAGATATACTCTTCTTCACCGTGCTGTTTAACGATGCGCACCATGCCAGGCTTAATGGCGGTCAGCAGCGGCGTATGGCCAGGGAAAATACCCAACTCACCTTCGCTACCTGACACCTGAATTTTCTGTACCAGTCCGCTGAACATCTGCTGTTCTGCGCTGACAACATCCAGGTGATAAGTCATAGCCATTTTCAACCTCCCGGAAAACGACCCCGCGCCGTTTCAGGCTGAGCGGCTTTGCTTGATCCGGATCGCCGTCTTAAGCCAGCGATCCGGGATATCTGCTTGCCACCCTGCGCCTTAATCAGGCTGGGGAAGTTATTACAGTTTCTTCGCTTTTTCCACGGCTTCTTCGATGGCACCAACCATGTAGAAGGCCTGCTCTGGCAGGTGATCGAACTCACCGTCCATAATGCCTTTAAAGCCACGGATAGTGTCTTTCAGCGAAACGTATTTGCCCGGAGAACCGGTGAATACTTCTGCCACGAAGAACGGCTGAGACAGGAAGCGCTGAATTTTACGTGCGCGAGCCACCAGCAGTTTGTCTTCTTCAGACAGTTCGTCCATACCAAGGATGGCGATGATGTCTTTCAGTTCCTGGTAACGCTGCAGAATAGACTGCACGCCACGCGCCGTATCGTAGTGCTCCTGACCTACAACCAGCGGATCCAGCTGACGGCTGGTGGAATCCAGCGGGTCAACGGCCGGGTAGATACCCAGAGACGCGATCTGACGGCTCAGAGTAACGGTAGAGTCAAGGTGGGCGAAGGTGGTCGCCGGAGACGGGTCAGTCAAGTCATCCGCAGGTACGTAAACGGCCTGTACAGAGGTGATTGAACCCGTCTTGGTGGAGGTAATACGCTCCTGCAACACACCCATCTCTTCCGCCAGCGTCGGCTGATAACCTACTGCAGACGGCATACGACCCAGCAGCGCGGATACTTCAGTACCGGCCAGGGTGTAACGGTAGATGTTATCGATAAACAGCAGAACGTCACGGCCTTCATCACGGAATTTCTCCGCCATGGTCAGACCGGTCAGCGCAACGCGCAGACGGTTGCCCGGCGGCTCGTTCATCTGGCCATAAACCAGCGCAACTTTATCGATAACGTTAGAGTCGGTCATTTCGTGGTAGAAGTCGTTACCCTCACGAGTACGCTCACCCACACCGGCAAATACCGAGTAACCTGAGTGCTCAGCCGCGATGTTACGGATCAGCTCCATCATGTTTACGGTTTTACCTACGCCCGCACCACCGAACAGACCCACTTTACCGCCCTTAGCGAACGGACACATCAGGTCGATAACCTTGATGCCGGTTTCCAGCAGTTCCTGCGAGTTTGACTGATCTTCGTATGAAGGCGCTGCGCGGTGAATAGAGGCGATCTCTACGGCACCACCGTCTTCATCTTTCAGCTCGCCTTTCATATCGATCGGCTCACCAAGCACGTTCATGATACGGCCCAGGGTAGCTTTACCCACCGGTACCTGAATCGGCTTTTTAAGGTCAGTGACTTCCAGGCCACGTTTCAGGCCGTCAGAAGTACCCATAGCGATGGTACGAACCACGCCGCCGCCCAGCTGCTGTTGAACTTCCAGCACCAGACGCGCATCACCATTTTTAACCTCAAGGGCGTTGTACACCTGCGGTACAGCGTCCTGAGGGAACTCGACGTCAACTACGGCGCCGATGATCTGGACAATCTTTCCAGTTGCCATCTTGAATCCTCTACCTAATTCGTTTCTACCCATCGTCATGGTCGTCGCAGCGTCGATCGCGCGTTACGCTCAGCTGATCGGTCAACCTGTCGACAGCCGCGCCAGTGACGGGGTATACCTGGTTAAACCGCGGAGGCCCCCGAGACGATCTCGGTAAGTTCCTGGGTGATGCTGGCCTGACGAGCCTTGTTGTATACCAACTGCAGCTCTTTGATCAGGTTGCCGCCGTTGTCGGTCGCCGCTTTCATCGCCACCATACGTGCGGCCTGTTCGCTGGCCAGGTTTTCCACAACGCCCTGATAAACCTGAGATTCGACATAACGACGCAGCAGGGTGTCCAGCAGCGATTTCGGATCCGGTTCGTACAGGTAATCCCAGGTTTTTTTCTCTAACTCTTCTTCCCCTTCCGCTGGCGGTAACGGCAGCAGCTGGGTAACGGTTGGAGTCTGGGACATGGTGTTGTTAAATTTGTTGCTGACCACATACAGCTTGTCGAGGCGACCTTCGTCATAGGCCTGCAGCATGACTTTTACCGGGCCAATCAGTTCTGACAGGGAAGGGTTGTCACCCATGCCGGTCACCTGCGCCACGACATTGCCACCTACGGAACCAAAGAAAGCCAGCCCCTTAGAACCGATAATCGCCAGATCGCTCTGAACGCCTTTATCAGACCAGGCTTTCATCTCTGCCAGCAATTTTTTGAACAGGTTAATGTTCAAACCACCACAAAGCCCGCGGTCGGTAGAAACGACCAAATAGCCGACGCGCTTAACGTCGCGCTCTTCCAGGTAAGGGTGCTTGTATTCCAGATTACCTAACGCAATGTGACCAATCACTTTGCGCATGGTTTCTGCATACGGACGGCTGGCCGCCATGCGTTCCTGCGTTTTACGCATTTTGGAGGCGGCGACCATTTCCATCGCTTTGGTGATCTTCTGCGTGTTTTTCACGCTTCCGATCTTGGTACGTATCTCTTTTGCGCCGGCCATTAGCTTCTCCTCAAAGCCTTGCGGCCTGCCTTTTCAGACAAGCCGCCAGACATTACCAGGACTGGGTTGCTTTAAACGTTTCGAGGAGGCCTTTCAGCTTCTCTTCGATTTCGTTGTTGTAGTTACCAGTTTGGTTGATTTCCTGCATCAGCTCGGCATGTTCGCGATCGGCATACGCCAGCAGCGCAGCTTCAAAGCTACCGATTTTCGCCAGTTCGACGTCATTCAGGTAACCACGCTCAGCGGCGAACAGCACCAGACCCTGTTGGGCAACGGACATCGGCGCATACTGTTTCTGCTTCAGCAGCTCGGTCACTTTCTGACCGTGGCTCAGCTGTTTACGCGTCGCATCGTCCAAATCGGAAGCGAACTGGGAGAAAGCTGCCAGTTCACGATACTGTGCCAGCGCGGTACGAATACCACCGGACAGTTTCTTCACGATCTTGGTCTGTGCAGCACCACCAACACGGGATACGGAGATACCCGGGTTAACAGCCGGACGAATACCGGAGTTGAACAGGTTAGATTCCAGGAAGATCTGACCATCGGTAATAGAGATTACGTTGGTCGGAACGAACGCGGAAACGTCACCCGCCTGCGTTTCGATAATCGGCAGAGCGGTCAGTGAACCGGTTTTACCTTTAACTTCACCTTTGGTAAACGCTTCAACATATTCGGCGTTTACGCGGGAGGCACGCTCCAGCAGGCGAGAGTGGAGATAGAACACGTCACCAGGGAACGCTTCACGACCCGGCGGACGACGCAGCAGCAGAGAAATCTGACGGTAAGCAACGGCCTGTTTAGACAGGTCATCGTAAACGATCAGTGCATCTTCGCCACGGTCACGGAAGTATTCACCCATTGCGCAGCCTGCATACGGAGACAGGTATTGCAGCGCAGCGGATTCAGAAGCGGAGGCAACCACTACGATAGTGTTAGCCAGCGCACCGTGCTGTTCCAGTTTACGCACCACGTTAGCAATGGTGGACGCTTTCTGGCCGATAGCCACGTACACACATTTGATGCCGGAGTCGCGCTGGTTGATGATGGCGTCGATAGCCAGAGCGGTTTTACCGGTCTGACGGTCGCCGATGATCAGCTCACGCTGGCCACGACCGATTGGAATCATCGCATCCACAGATTTGTAGCCAGTCTGAACCGGCTGATCAACGGATTGACGATCGATAACGCCCGGCGCGATAACTTCAACCGGAGAGAAACCATCGTTTTCAATCGGGCCTTTGCCGTCGATAGGTTCGCCCAGGGTGTTAACCACACGGCCCAGCAGGCCACGGCCAACCGGAACTTCCAGGATACGGCCGGTGCATTTAACTTTCATGCCTTCGGCGAGGTCAGCATACGGACCCATAACCACTGCACCTACGGAGTCGCGCTCCAGGTTCAGGGCGATAGCGTAGCGGTTGCCCGGCAGCGCGATCATTTCACCCTGCATCACATCGGCCAGGCCGTGTACGCGGATGATGCCGTCGCTGACGGAAACAATAGTACCTTCGTTGTGAGCTTCACTCACGACATTGAACTGAGCAATGCGCTGCTTGATCAGTTCGCTGATTTCGGTGGAATTCAGTTGCATATGCTCCAGTCCCCTTAAGACTGCAAGACGTCTGCCAGACGCTCAAGACGGCCGCGTACGCTACCGTCAATGACCATATCACCCGCCTGGATGATAACGCCTGCCATTACAGACTTATCGATTTTGCAATTCAGCTTAACTTTGCGTGACAGACGCTTTTCCATTGCGGCGCTGATTTTAGTCAGCTGCTCGTCGCTCAGCGCACTGGCAGAGATGACATCCACTTCCGCGGTCGCCTCCCAGGCGTCACGCAGGTGGATGTACTGCTCCAGTACTGCTGGCAGCGCGGACAAACGTCCGTTCTCTGCCATAACCTTGATAAGGTTCTGACCTGCTTCGTCGAGTTGGTCACCACAGACTGCGATGAACGAGGCAGATAAGGTTTCCGGTGCCAAAGCACCGGAAAGCAATTCGGCCATCTGTTCGTTGCGAGCGACTTCTGCAGTGAACGTCAGCATTTGCTGCCAACGTTCAATGCTTTGATGCTCAACGGCAAAGTCAAAAGCTGCTTTGGCGTAGGGGCGAGCTACAGTAATTAGTTCAGACATCAGCCCCTCCCTCCTTACAGTTCAGCGACCAGTTTATCTACGATGTCGCTGTTAGCAGCTTCATCCACGGAACGTTCGATGATTTTCTCGGCGCCGGCCACAGCCAGCATCGCGACTTGCTTACGCAACTCTTCACGAGCACGTTTACGCTCGGCGTCAATTTCCGCCTGCGCCTGTGCCACGATCCTGTTACGTTCCTGCTCAGCTTCAGCTTTCACTTCGTCCAGGATCTGAGCGCGGCGTTTGTTCGCCTGCTCGATGATAACCTGAGCTTCTTCTTTGGCTTTTTTCAGCTGGTCGGTCGCAGTTGCCTGTGCGAGATCCAAATCTTTTTTGGCGCGTTCTGCAGAAGCAAGGCCTTCAGCGACTTCTTTCTGGCGCTTTTCGATGGCAGCCATAATCGGCGGCCATACGTACTTCATGCAGAACAGGACAAACAGGACGAACGCGATGGCCTGGCCGAGGATTGTTGCGTTAAGGTTCACAGCACAATGCCTCTTGTTAAGTTAACTTACTCTGCCGTTATCAAAGACAACCTGCAGAATCTGCTCATCGTCTGAGGCTTATCGCTCCAGGCCGATGAACTCTCGTTTGGCCCTGTCGCTTAACCCGCGACAGCAAACATCACGTACAGACCCAGACCTACAGCGATCATCGGGATTGCATCCACCAGACCCATAACAACAAAGAACTGCGTACGCAGCAGAGGGATCAGATCCGGTTGACGCGCAGCGCCTTCCAGGAATTTACCTCCGAGGATGCCGATACCGATCGCAGCACCGATTGCCGCCAGGCCCATCATCACAGCGGCAGCCATGTACAGCAGATCCATATTCAGGTTTTCCATGACAGTCTCCAGTTTGTTTCAGTTAAAACGCAGTAGTGTTAATAAAAAATCAATGTTCTTCGGATGCCATCGACAGATAGACAATCGTCAAGACCATGAAAATGAAAGCCTGCAGCGAAATGATCAGGATGTGGAAAATGGCCCAAGGCACACTCAGAACCCACTGTGACCACCACGGCAACAGACCCGCAATCAGGATAAAGATCAGTTCACCCGCATACATGTTGCCGAACAGTCGCAGACCGAGAGAGACCGGTTTAGACAGCAGGCTTACCCCTTCCAGAATCAGGTTGATGGGAATGAAAAGCGGATGATTAAAGGGTTGCAAGGTCAGCTCTTTAGCAAAACCACCAACACCTTTCATTTTGACGCTGTAGAACAGGATCAAAATAAAGACGCCCAGTGCCATAGAGAGCGTGACGTTTACGTCAGCGGACGGCACCACGCGTAGCGCAGGCAGACCAAATACATGCTCACCAATATATGGCAGGAAATCGATGGGTAGCAGATCCATAAAGTTCATCAGGAAAACCCAGACGAAAATGGTCAGCGCCAGCGGGGCGATAAGTTTGCTTTTACCGTGGTACATATCGCGGACGTTACCGTCAACGAAACCCACCACCAGCTCAATAGCCGCCTGTAATTTCCCCGGAACGCCGCTGGTGACACTATTGGCCACTTTGCGGAACAGTACCAGGAAAATCAGACCCAGCACCACGGAGAAAAACATGGAATCAATATTTAATACCCAAAACGTCGCCGGAGCGTCGTGCGGATTCACCAGCTCGAAAGTACGCAGGTCCAACTGAAGGTTATTCAGATGGTGACCTATGTATTCTTGCGGAGTAGAGATTTCTCCTGCAGCCATGATGCCTCTTACCCTTTGTTGTTAATTACAGCCGGTGCCACAATCTGAACCACCAGCACCGATAACCAGGTTAACCCAACCGGCACAAATACCGCGTCAAGCACGCCCAGCGCCAGAATGAGCAATAAAATGGTGACAAACACTTTCACCGCTTCACCGAGCGCGAAGCTCCAGGCTATACGCCCTTTTGCAGGGGCTTGCGCGCCCAGGCGCCAGGCCAAAATCACAAACAACACGTTTGGCAGCCAGGCTGCCAGTCCACCTGCGATGGCAGATGCGCCCCACGTGAAATCTTTAAGGGCAAAACAGAGCGCGCCGATAACGAGCAAAGTCGCCAGCTGCCATAGCAGCACGGTCCGGGCTAATTTCACACTGTAAAGAGACACTGACATGACGCTGAAATTCTCCTGCCCCGATCGGGGTATGTCGCGTGTCGTATAAAACTGCCTTTGCTCTTTTGAGTCAAGCAGCAAAAAACGAGCAAATTATACGGGCCGCACCTGCGATTTCAATCGATAAGTAGCGAAAAGGTGAACAATTATTTAAATTTCTTTCCACAGCCCTATTTTTGAAAAGTCGCTTTCTGCGAAAACCAACTGTGTATTACAACAATTCCGTCAAATTTCCGCTCACAAAGCGTGCGTTAGATCACAATTCATTAATATATTGCTGACGAAATATGCAGGATTAATCTTAGAAAACCTGCATAACTAAATATTAAAAACGTTATCATTCAACAACATAATAAAAGCAAAATGATATTATGCCCTGAAGAACAATAAAACGCCTAATTTGACATCGCGATTAAAAATTTCGACAACAATATATCGTTACTTTGGTTGAGTGATAAAGTCGATATATTTTCAACAGTGACTATTTATCGCGGTTTTGCTCAAAGATAAGGTGATCACCTTGATAAACATTTGTAAATTTAACGTTAAATATTACAAAAAGTTTCAGATAATGACTACTGGGTCATTTAACGTGAATGCAACAAAAGTGGCCGGGGAATCGTAAAAATAAACAGAATCAAACGGCCATTTTTTAATCAGGGCAACCGCGATAAAAGCGCCATCAGGTGACCACCGGATGGCACGAAGAGCTAAAGCGTCTCAATAATGACCAGATGACGCTCACCTTCCAGCTGTGGAACCTTCAGCGCCACCACATCCATAACCTTAAACTGAGGCGGCAAAGCTGCGATTTCTTCCGCTGGATGCTGCCCTTTTAGCGCATAGAAGCGCCCTTCCCTGCCAGGGAGGTGGTGACACCAGTTCACCATGTCGCTCAGTGAAGCAAATGCCCGGCTGATGACGCCGTCAAAAGCGGGCTCGCCGCTGAAGTCTTCCACACGACTCTGTACTGGCTCGATGTTCTGTAAGCCGAGCGAGAATTGAACCTGGCGCAAAAACCTTATGCGCTTGCCAAGGCTATCCAGCAGCGTGAAATGAGCATCGGGACGTACAATCGCCAGGGGAACGCCGGGTAATCCCGGACCGGTGCCAACATCGATAAAGCGGTTCCCGATAAGAGAAGGGTTAACCACAATGCTGTCGAGAATATGGCGCACCAGCATCTCTTGCGGATCGCGAACCGAAGTGAGGTTATAGGCCTTATTCCACTTATGCAGCAGTTCAACATAGCCAATCAGCTGCTGTTTTTGCTGATCGGACAGAGAAATGTTGGCTGCGCTGAGCAGCTGAGTCAGTTTATTAATCACAAGATATTCCAGTTGCTAAAAGCGGGCAGGCGGAGAAGTCACCGCGATCTTGCTCTGCCAGCCGCGAGCGGTCGCCGATGAAAAAATAAGGCGGTTTCCCGCCTTATTATCAGGCGCTTTTACGCAGCAAGCCCTGTTTTTTCAGATAAATAAGCAAAATAGAGATGGCTGCCGGGGTGATACCGGAGATACGTGACGCCTGTCCAATCGAGCCGGGTTTATGATCGTTTAGTTTGGCGATCACTTCATTCGACAGTCCGTTGACGTTGCGATAATCCAGATCCACCGGCAACAGCGTGTTTTCATTGCGCTGCTGGCGATCTATCTCTTCCTGCTGGCGGGCAATATAACCTTCATACTTAACCTGGATCTCAACCTGTTCGGCCGCCTGCGGATCGGCCAGCGCCGGGCCAAAGCCTTCCAGCTCCATCAGGCGCTGATAGGTCATCTCAGGGCGACGCAGCAGATCTTCTCCGCTCGCCTCTTTGGTCAGCGGCGTATTCAGTGCTGCATTTACCTGCTCAACATCAGCAGATTTAGGATGAACATGAATATCACGCAGACGCTGGCGTTCCAGTTCAATGCTTTCCAGCTTTTGATTGAAGCGTGCCCAGCGGGCGTCATCAACCAGTCCCAATTCACGAGCGGTTTCCGTGAGACGCAGATCGGCGTTGTCTTCGCGCAGCATCAAACGATACTCGGCACGTGACGTAAACATACGGTACGGCTCTTTGGTGCCCAGGGTGCACAGATCGTCAACCAGTACGCCAAGGTAGGCCTGATCGCGACGCGGAGCCCAGGTCTCTTTCTCGGCAGAAAGGCGACCGGCGTTCAAACCTGCCAGCATGCCCTGTGCAGCAGCTTCTTCGTAACCGGTGGTGCCGTTGATCTGACCGGCAAAAAACAGGCCCTGAATGAATTTGCTTTCCAGCGTCGGTTTTAAGTCGCGCGGATCGAAGAAGTCGTACTCAATCGCATAGCCCGGACGCACAATCTTCGCATTTTCCATGCCCTTCATTGAGCGCACGATTTGCATCTGTACGTCAAACGGCAGGCTGGTGGAAATTCCGTTCGGATAAATTTCGTTGCTGGTCAATCCTTCCGGCTCAAGGAAGATCTGATGAGCGTTGCGATCGGCAAAGCGCATCACTTTATCTTCGATCGACGGGCAGTATCGCGGACCGATCCCTTCGATTACGCCAGCATACATTGGGCTACGATCGAGGTTATTGCGGATCACCTCATGCGTTTGCTCATTGGTATGGGTGATGTAGCAGGGAACCTGCTGCGGATGCTGCGAAGCATCGCCCATAAACGAGAAAACCGGCATTGGATCGTCGCCATACTGCGGAGCCAGTACGCTGAAATCGATAGTGCGGGCATCAATGCGCGGCGGCGTACCGGTTTTCAGACGACTGACGCGTAGCGGCAATTCACGCAGGCGTCGCGCCAGCGGAATAGACGGTGGATCGCCTGCACGACCGCCGCTGTAGTTATCAAGGCCGATATGAATTTTTCCGTCGAGAAAAGTTCCGACCGTCAATACAACGGCACGAGCGCGGAATTTAAGTCCCATCTGGGTAACGGCGCCAACCACCCGATCGTTTTCTACGATCAGATCCTCTACCGCCTGCTGGAAGATCATCAGATTGGGCTGATTCTCCAGCGCAGTGCGTACTGCCTGACGATAAAGTACCCGGTCAGCCTGAGCGCGAGTGGCGCGGACAGCGGGTCCTTTGCTGGCGTTTAGTATCCTAAACTGGATGCCGGCACGATCGATCGCGCTGGCCATCAGGCCGCCCATCGCATCCACTTCTTTCACCAGATGTCCCTTTCCGATGCCGCCGATCGCCGGATTACAGGACATTTGCCCCAGCGTATCGATGTTATGGGTTAACAGCAGCGTTTGTTGACCCATCCGGGCCGCAGCCATAGCGGCTTCAGTGCCTGCATGACCACCGCCAATGACGATGACGTCAAAAGGATCGGGATAAAACATGGGAAATACCTCGTTAGTGTTCGATCAGGGATCATTGCCCTGGGCCGTGGATTCTACTCAAATTCATAGCGTGACGAAAGCGTCGGGATCGCAGGGTATTTAATAGAAGATCTTTATTCTTTAAAGGATCTCTTTGTTAGATCTCTTATTAGGATCGCCGTTTTCTGTGGATAAGGTCTGCTTTGAGAGTCAGATCAATGAGTTGATAAGGATCGTTTGCTGTGAATGATCGGTGATCCTGATCCGTATAAGCTGGGATCTAAATGGCGAGTTATACACAGAGCAAAAAAGCAACACTGGTTATACCTTGGATAACTACCGGTTATCAGACCCTTTCAAGCCTAGTTATCCACAGTTTGCTGAAGGATCCTGGGATAAAAAGAGTGGAAAAAACTGGGGATCGACCGAAAAAAGGGCGGAGATCCCAGCTTTGATCGTGCCTTTTACAGGAGTGAGCGCCAGTTCTCTAACCAAACCTCTGCCGGATCTTCCGGGATCTCATGTTCCAGGACATTAATTTCCAGTCGTTCGCCGATGCGTTTTGCCCCCAGGCTAACGATCAACTGCTCAAACTGCTTGATCGCACCGCAAAAAAGATCGTATTCGCGGTTGCCAATGCCCACTGCGCCAAAGCGCAAGCCGGAGAGATCCGGGCGCTGCTGTTCCAGCGCTTCATATAAAGGCTGCAAATTATCGGGTAATTCGCCTGCGCCATGAGTGGAACTGACAATCAGCCACAGCCCCTGCAATGAAAGTTCGTCCAGCGCCGGGCCGTGCAGCGTCTCGGTTGAAAAGCCCGCTTCTTCCAGCTTGTCAGCCAGATGTTCAGCAACATATTCCGCACTGCCAAGAGTGCTGCCGCTAATAAGAGTGATATCTGCCATGGTGCGATCCTGCAACGCGCTGTCATCGAGAGCGAGCATTGTACGCTGTGATCAGGTTGGGATCTACCTGTGGAAAACAGGAAGATTAATGTGGGTTAATGCGTGGATCCGCCTGTCCGGCGCGGTTCCACGATCGGGATAAGTTTATGCACAGATCAGGGCTTGATGGTGCGCATGATCGGGTTCTGTAAGGAGATCAGCGTCTCGGTAGACTGGATTTCGTCAATGGTCTGGATCTTGTTGATAAGCACTAACTGCAGGGCATCGATAGATCGGCACATCACTTTAATAAAGATGCTGTAGTGACCCGTGGTATACCAGGCCTCCACCACTTCATCCAGCGCTTCCAGTTTGGCCAGCGCCGCCGGATAATCGCGGGCGCTTTTTAAAATGATGCCGATAAAGCAGCAGACGTCATAGCCCAGCCGTTTGGGGTCGATCTCTACCCGTGTGCCTTTGATAATGCCGGCCTGACGCATTTTCTCCACCCGTACATGAATCGTGCCGGGACTGACATTGAACTGTTTGGCCAGTTCGGCATAAGCGGTACGGGCATTGTCCAGCAGCGCATTAAGGATACCGCGATCCAAATTGTCGAGTTGTAGCGTTTCTGCCACGGTTAGGCTCCACGGTTGGTTAAGTATTAAAGAGAAGAATAATTCGCTGAGCCGAACAAAAAGTTGCCCGACTGACATGAGGCATCCTACCGTTGCCGACGAGGAAAGCAAAGGCAATCTACCGGTGACGCTAACGCTTCCAGCGACGCAGCAGGCGCTGCTTCAGACCGGTATCGAAGCGCCAGATATAATCGAAAATACGCAGAATGCCTGGCTTACCGTGTGCCGACAGGGCGACGGCATGAAAGCGCTGCTGATGCTGCTGTTGGTGATGTTTGATCGTTTTGATCAGCCCATCCGGCAGCCGCTGGGCAATAAAATCAGACAGGATCACCGCATCCGCTTCTCGCCACGCTTCTCCCTGCAAACGTTGCAGCACCGCCTCCAGACAGGCGGCGAGATCGGTACCGCCGCGAAAGCGCTGGTTAAGGAAGCGAATCGCCTGAGCGATACCATCTTCCGCCGTTAGTTCATAGCCCACCACCTCATGCGCAAACAGCATGATATAGCAGCGACGTTTGTCAGCCAGCGCCACTTTGAGCAGGGCCAGACAGAACGCTTTTGCGCAGCGTTCATTAAAGCCGCCCATTGAGCCGGAGGTATCTACGCAGACAATAAAGGGACCGCGCGGACATATTTCCTGTTGCTGATGTTTAACCGGGCGCTGGGTTACTTTTTCATGCCAGCTTTCACCCTGCAGGCGATAGGTCAGCAGACGTTTCTCAACCAGGCGCCGGTAAAATTCCAGCTCCAGCTCGCTGATCCCCAGCGTTGCCAGTTCGGCAGGCAGCAGCCGCAGCACATCTTCGCTCTGATGCAGCCCGTTAACCTCCTCCGGCACGCTGGCAGGCTCGCGCATCTGCTGACGCAGCGCTTCCGGCGGTGCCTCTTGTGCCGGAACCGCTTTTGCGGCGCGACTGCGGCCCAGTTGCTGCGCCAGCTTCATCAGCTCTGGCTGCCCGGCCAGGAACTCGCCATATTCCACCAGCCGCTGATAATCGTGGTGCTGTAACGGCGCGGCGCTCATATCCCACAGACGGCCTGCGCAGGACTCCTGGTTTTCTGACAGTAACGGCGCCAGCTGCCCGCTAAGGGCCATACGTTGCTGCAGTTCAGCCAGCAGCGCTTCCCGCTGTTCCTCTAACAGCTGCTCATTCAGCGTCATGGTTTGCAGCGTCAGACTGAGTCGCCAGCGCTGAAGAAACAGCATGTGCTGCGCCGGGCTTAACCGCTGGCGATCGCTGTTGTCCGCCAGCATTCGGGCCTGTTCCGCAAAAGGCGAAGCCAGTTTTTCGAGGTCGTTGAGCAAAGTAGGCAATGCGGCATTAAAATGCGGTGGGTCAAGTGTTTGATAGTGCTGAAACAGTTTAAACTCCTGATTCAGTGTAGCAGGCACCGGCGCTGCCTTTAAATGCGCGATGATTTCCGCTCTGCGGCCTGGCATTTCACGCATCAGCGCCTGCTTCATGCCGGGAAAGCTTTCAAAAAACAGTACCAGCTGCGGCGAAGCCATTAGCACAATCACCAGATCTTCGATCAGGTCTCCTTCGCTAATCGACAGCAGCGCGTTGAGCGTATCCAGAGAGATCATCGTCTGGCTTGTTTTAGCTGTTCAGCCACATCCTGCAGGCTATTTTCAATACGGGCCAGCCAGTCGTCGCTGATAAACAGACAGCGCTGATGCTGAGTAAAGAGAGCGCGTTGGTTACGCAGCTGCTCTTCCAGCGCGTCCAGCGCCTCGCTGATTTCCGCCGGTAGCGCCGCATGATCGAGGTCTCCGGGCAACGCCAGCCGGGACGATTGCAGGCTGACGTCGCGCAGCACCAGGCAATCGCTGCTGTCTACCTGCAAATCCAGCGTCTGGGCGAAACCGATGCCGTTCAGTTTACCGCGCACCTCGCCCCCTTTTTGCAGCCACTGTTGCAGGGCATCGTGGGCAATGGTCACATGAGTAACCTGCATCTCATGCAGGACCAGCGGCTGCTGCAACATTAACGTCAGTATCTCTGCGGTAAGCGAAGCAGGGAGTTCATAGTGCGCTTTGCGGCTAAATCTCCCGCCATGCTTCTTGAGTTGAATTGCCCGATCAAGGCTTTGCTGCTGCGCCAGCGTCAGATGACGCGCTTTAATGCGCTGTAGCTGAATAAGCATCGACTGCTGCTGCCAGGCCTGCTGCGTCATTAACGTGTCGATTTCGCGATCCAATAGCGTCATTGAGGAGAGATCGTGCCACAGGCAATCTTTTAACAGGATCAGATCCACCGGCGCGATAGCCTGGCGGCCGCTGAAAAAGGCGCTGGCCTGCAGCAAATGGATCGCTTTTTTCCAGCGTCTGTCAGAGATATAAGGCGCATCCGGTAACGCTTCCAGCCGCTGACGCAGTTGATAAATCAGTTCGAATACCGGCTCCGGCAGTGCCATCTGCATGATACTGGCCTGCCACTGCTGATACTCTTCATCACTAATGCACAGCGTGCTGTCTACAGGATTCGCGTTTTCATCCTGCTGGTGGATTAACATATTCCGGAAATTTTGCTTTTCATGGACGTTATCCAGCCACAGACGTATCAGCATTCGGTCATAGAGCGCTTCCAGCCCGCTGTTTGCTTCAGGCAGTTCGTTGGAGGCGGTGACCAACAGCCGCATGGGTATCGTTTCTTCGCCATCGCCGTTACGGAAGCGTCGTTCATTGATAGCGGTCAGCAGCGTGTTAAGGATTGCAGGGCCCGCTTTCCAAATCTCATCCAGAAAAACGATTTCCGCATCGGGAAGGTAACCTTTGGTAAGCCGTTGATAACGGCCTTCATCTTTCAGCGCCTGAATGGAAAGCGGGCCGAACACCTCTTCCGGCGTGGAGAAACGCGTCATCAAATATTCAAACGCGCGCGCATGTTGGAAAGCGAATTTCAGGCGGCGGGCAATCAAACTTTTGGCAATGCCAGGCGGACCAAGTAAAAAAACGCTTTCTCCGCTAAGTGCCGCCAGCAAACAAAGGCGAATAGCATGATGACGTTCATATAAGCCTTTTTCTAACGCATTGCTGAGACGAGAAATTCTTTCGGCCAGTAAATGTGGTTGAGCCATAATCAGTCAATTATCCTGTTACTACTGCACACGCAATACCCGATTAGCGAGCGCAAACACTACTGACTATCATGCTTGAATGCGTTGATAGTCGTCAGCTTTTTTATCGTGAAACGGTGAAGCGGCGCTTTTAGTGCTTAAAGATGTCAAAAGCTGCCCAGACTCAGGGGTGGGTTTTTGCAGAAAATTAGGCATACTGTGCGCTTTTTGATGGCTTGAGCCGTGCGCAGAGATGCGTTACTTCGCTCCAACAAAAGATGACATTATGAGCTCTGATAAGAAGCAGCCTCTCGCCGCAGTAACGCTGGCGGCAATAGGTGTGGTTTACGGGGATATTGGCACCAGTCCGCTTTACACCCTACGCGAGTGCCTGTCCGGGCAGTTTGGCTTTGGCGTAGAGCGAGGAGCCGTATTTGGCTTTTTATCGCTGATTTTCTGGTTGCTGATTCTGGTGGTGTCGCTGAAATATATTAGCTATGTCATGCGTGCCGACAATGCCGGAGAGGGGGGAATACTCACGCTGATGTCGCTGGCAGGCCGCAATACCGGCGGACGCGCGACCGCCGTGCTGGTCATTATGGGGCTGATTGGCGGCAGTTTTTTTTATGGCGAAGTCGTAATTACGCCTGCTATTTCAGTGATGTCGGCCATTGAGGGTCTTGAAATCGCAGCGCCTTCGCTGGATGCCTATATTGTGCCGCTGTCGATTACCGTGCTGACGCTGCTGTTTATTATTCAGAAGCATGGCACCGGCATGGTCGGCAAGCTGTTTGCTCCGGTAATGCTGCTGTGGTTTGGCGTACTGGCGGTGCTGGGCGCGCGCAGCATTTTTCATAACCCGGAAGTGCTGCAGGCGCTGAACCCCAGCTGGGCGGTGCATTTCTTTCTTGAATATAAACAGGTCTCTTTCTTTGCGCTGGGCGCGGTGGTGCTGTCGATAACCGGCGTGGAAGCTCTGTATGCGGATATGGGACACTTCGGTAAAATACCGATTCGTCTGGCCTGGTTTAGCGTTGTTCTTCCTTCACTGGTGCTGAACTATTTTGGTCAGGGCGCGCTGCTGCTGGAGCATCCGGAAGCGATTAAAAACCCCTTTTTCCTGCTGGCGCCGGACTGGGCGCTGATTCCCATGTTGATTCTCGCTACATTAGCCACGGTTATCGCCTCACAGGCGGTGATCTCTGGCGTGTTTTCTCTGACGCGTCAGGCGGTACGTCTGGGTTATCTGCCGCCGATGCGCATTATTCATACTTCAGAAGAGGAGTCCGGCCAGATCTATATCCCGGTGATTAACTGGCTGCTCTACTATGCGGTGCTGATTGTGATTATCAGCTTCGAACACTCCAGCAATCTGGCGGCGGCTTACGGTATCGCCGTGACCGGAACCATGATCCTGACGTCGATTCTGGTCTGTACGGTGGCGGTTAAAAACTGGCACTGGAACCGTCTGTTGGTGGGAGCAATCCTGTTAGGGCTGTTGTGTATTGATATTCCGCTTTTCTCGGCCAACCTGATTAAAGTTTTTTCCGGCGGCTGGCTGCCGCTCTGTCTGGGGCTGGCGATGTTTGTCATCATGACCACCTGGAAAAGCGAACGTTTCCGGTTGCTGCGCCGCATGCATGAGCACGGCAACTCCCTTGAAGCGATGATTGCCTCGCTGGAGAAATCGCCGCCAGTGCGTGTGCCGGGCACTGCGGTTTATATGTCGCGCGCGCTGAATGTTATTCCCTTTGCACTGCTGCATAACCTGAAACATAACAAGGTGCTGCATGAACGCGTGGTGCTGCTGACGCTGCGTACCGAAGATGCGCCTTACGTACATAATATTCGCCGTGTGACCATTGAGCAGCTTTCGCCGACCTTCTGGCGCGTCGTAGGCAGCTATGGCTGGCGGGAAACGCCCAATATGGAAGAGATTTTCCATCGCTGTGGTCTGGAAGGACTTAACTGTCGTATGACAGAAACCTCCTTCTTTATGTCACACGAATCGCTGATCATCGGCAAACGTCCCTGGTATCTGCATCTGCGCGGCAAGCTGTTCCTGGCGCTGCAGCGTAACGCGCTGCGCGCGCCCGATCAGTTTGAGATCCCGCCGAATCGGGTGATTGAGCTGGGCACGCAGGTAGAAATCTAGCGCGATAATCTGAGGGCGGTTACGACGGCTTTTGGGTAAATAAATAGGTGAAAAACGTGCCTGCGCGAAGGAGTTCAGGCCGATCGTAAAGACGTAAAAAGCGTCATCCCTGACAGCTCGGCCCGCGCCGTCCATGGCGCGGGACGCTTTACTCTTCTGCCTGAACTCCCCGCGCTTTGCATTTCCGCGTGGTCTGAAAATGTGGTACATCGATTTTTTATGGCTATTTAATATCATCCATAAAGACATCCATATTTTTCTTACGGCAGATCGAACGTCACGCTGAAGCCGCCTTGTGGTCGACTCGCCAGCCGCATCTGCATGCCATGTATCGCGGCGATATGCTGCACGATCGATAACCCCAGCCCGCTGCCTGATTTCTCCTGCCCTGGCGGACGGTAAAAACGTTCGCCGATGCGCTGTAGCGCCTCTTCACTGACGCCAGGCCCGTCGTCGCTAATCTCCAGCTGTTGTTGACGCAGCGTCAGCGTCACCGTGCCGCCGCGACGTCCGTAACGGATGGCATTATCCAGTAGATTACGCAGCAGCAGCGAGAGCAGCAGCGCATGACCCTGACAATGGATCGCGTCGCCCGCCTGGTTTTCCAGCCGCAGGGTAATGCCGGCTCGCTGCGCGACGGCATCCTGCTCTACAATCGCTCGCTGCATTAGCTGCGCCAGATCAACGGTTTCACTTTCCACCAGCGACCGCTGCGCATCCAGGCGAGAGAGCGTTAGCAGCTGATCCACCAGCCGCGTTGCGCGATCGATCCCGGCATCCAGATTAATCAGCGCATGTTGACGCATTTCAGCATCGTCATGCGCCAGCTGTACCACTTCGCTTTGTACCTTCAGCGCCGCCAGCGGGCTGCGTAGCTCATGGGCAGCATCAGAGGTAAAACGCCGTTCGCGTTGCAGCATCTGATGAATCCGTGAAAACAGATCGTTCAGCGCATCGACCATGGGCTTCACTTCAGACGGCAGCCTGGTTGCGCTAAGGGCGGCGGCATCATCCGGTGAGCGGCGCTGAAGCTGGTGGGCAATCTGTTTTAACGGTGCCAGCTCGCGTTGCAGCAGCCATAGCAGCAGGATAAGCATCAGCGGCAACGCAAACAGCCATGGCAGCAGCGTGCTGCGTACCACCGCGCCGGCCATTTCATCACGATATTCCCACTCCTGACCCACCACCACCACATACTGCCCATCGGGCGTATTCAGCCACACCATGCGCCAGAGGTCGTTATCGTCGCGCAGCTTACCGTCGCGAAAACCGCGATAATTGGGCTCAAAAAGAAAATATTTACCCTTGTCGCCGTCGTCAAACACCCGCTTTCCCACACGATTAAAAATGGCGAAAGCCAATGCATCGTCCTCCTGTTGGCCACGATGATCGGACAAGACCTTTTTTGTATCCGGCAGGGCGGAACGGCTCAGATCTGTGGGATGAAGCGTAATTAGCCGCTTAGCAAACAGCATCTGTTGCGTATCAAACAGCTCGTTAATGGTATGACGTGCCTGCAACCAGGCGCTGACGCTCGCCGCTCCCCAGCAGATCGCTGTTAGCAGCAAAAAGCCGCTCATCAGCCGGGCACGCAGGCTCATCTGTTTCATGGCGTTGCCCCCAGCGTATAGCCCACGCCATGCACCGTACGAATAGCAGCGCTGCCCAGCTTTTTACGCAGATGGTGAATATGTACTTCTACCGCGTTACTGGAAACATCCTGATCCCAACTGTAAAGCTTCTCCTCCAGCTGCGCCCGCGTCAGCACCCGTCCCGCATTGAGCATAAACAGCTCCAGCAGCGCCAGCTCGCGCGGTTTCAGTTCGATCAGCACATTATCCAGCGTGACGGTACGCGCAGCGGGATCCAGCGTCAGCGCGCCGTGGGTTAAGGTAGGCTGTAGCTGGCCGTGGCGTCGACGGATCAGCGCCTGCAGGCGTGCCGCCACCTCACTCAGCGCAAAAGGCTTGCAGAGATAATCATCCGCGCCCTGCTGCAATCCTTCTACTCGCTGCGCCACCGCATCGCGCGCGGTTAAAATCAGTACCGGAATATCTTCGCCGCGGCTACGCCAGCTGCGCAAAATATCCATACCGTCGCGCTGTGGCAGGCTGAGATCCAGCACAACGGCATCATAGGTGGCTGACTTCAGCGCCGCCATTCCCTGCTCGCCATCTATTATCCAGTCAACGCTAAAACCCAGCTTGCCCAGCCCGGCTTTGATGCCATCACCAATTAAACGATCGTCTTCAATTAACAGAATACGCATGGGGTTTCCCCGATCTCTCTCACTGTCGCCGTTATACGGAAAAAACGCTTCGCTTGTACAGAAGAAGGGGGCAAATGTTGCGACCAGATAACAAACGCATAAAAAAATGGTGCCACTTAAGATCCTGTTAAGAACCCTGTGCTGTACTTAGAAGCATCTATCCGAGCCATTAACAAACGAGGGAAATTCAATGAAGCAGCATGTTGCAATGGTTGCGATTGTCGCTCTGTTCACAATGCCGGCACTGGCGGCGCAGACCGGTGGTTTTGTCGATCCGAACGCACCGAAAACTCAGACTCAGACTCAGAAAGGCGGCTTTAAAGGTCCACAAAATGTGGTCACGGTAAAAGAAGCCAAAGAGATGAAGGATGACAGCTGGATTACCGTACGCGGCAATATTGTTAAGCGCCTCAGCGACGATGACTATCTGTTCCAGGATGCAACCGGCACACTTTCAGTGGAGATCGATGAAGCAGACTGGAAAGGCCAGAGCGTAAGTCCTGGAGATAAAGTTGAGCTACAGGGCGAACTGGATAAAGCCTTTAACGATGCGCAGCTGGAAGTTAAACAGGTACGTAAAATCCAGGGTTAAGCATTAGCGTTCAGCTGCTGCGTTAGCGTATCCAACAAATGCTGCAACGTTGGCGAACGATCCCAGCGTCGCCAGGCCAGCGCAATATCGGTGGTCAGCGACGCTTCCTGACAGGGATGGAAGCTGATATCAGGCATTGCGACGCAGCTGAGCGATTGCGGCACCAGCGCAAAGCCAAACCCGGCTGAAACCATGCCGATAATCGAGGAGAGCTGCGGCGCATACGGCCCGGTTTGCGGCTGAAAGCCCGCCCGTACACAGGCGCTGATAATCGACTCATACAGACTGGGCGCTATCTCCCGTGGAAACATTACTATTGGCGTATCGCTGAGCTGACTTAGCGAAATTTCCTGCTTTGTGCTGAGCGGATGAGCGTTATGCAGGACAATTTGCATCTTTTCGCTGGCGATCAGCTTGAGGTTAAAGGCCTTGCTGGTTTCACAGGGCAGGCGAACAAAAGCGGCATCCAGTAATCCCTCCTGAAGATCCTGCATCAGTGAAGACATACTGGCCTCACGTGGCAACAGCGTTACCGAGGGAAACTGTTGTTGAAAAGTCTGTAGCAGGCGGAAAATATCCTGATGAAAGGCCACCGAGCTGGCAAAACCCAGCGACAGCTTACCCGTAACGCCCCGCGCAATGCCTTTCGCTTTTTCCAGCGCATGTCCGGTTAAATCAAGGATCTGACAGGCATCCTGATAAAACGCCTCCCCGGCCTCGGTGAGTTCCACGCCTCGCGTCAGCCGCTTTAGCAGCGGCGTCCCTATCTCTCGCTCCAGACGCAATATTTGCTGGCTTAACGGCGGCTGAGAAATCCCCAGCATCTCAGCCGCGCGAGTGAAGTTACGCGTCTGCGCAACGGCGACGAAATAACGAAGATACCGTAGTTCCATATCTAAAACGTCTCAAAGTGAAGGGCTTTCTGTATTGGATTCTCCCACTGAATCGCGCGAACATATAGTTAAACAGTGTTAACCTTTTGTGCAGAGGGGAAAATCATGTCACATTCTGTAACTGATTGTTCATGCGAGAAACAGCTTGCTGAAACCATCAGTGCGCTGCGCGAAGAACAACCAGAAAGCGTAATCTATCAGACCTCGCTGATGAGCGCTCTGCTGAGCGGCGTTTATGAAGGTTCGAAAACCATTGCCGATCTGCTGAAGAAAGGAGATTTCGGCCTGGGAACCTTTAATCACCTTGATGGTGAGATGATCGCTTTTAACAGCAACGTATATCAACTCCGCGCCGACGGCAGCGCCAATGCGGCCCAGCCCGATCAACGTACGCCGTTTGCCGTAATGACCTTTTTCCGTCCGCAGTATCAGCATCGTTTTAGTGGCGTTGCCGATCGCGATGCGGTGCATGAAATCATTAATCAGCAGATCGCATCCGATAACCAGTTTTGTGCGTTGCGCATTGATGGCCGTTTTCACCAGGTTCAGACGCGTACCGTGCCCTGCCAGCATCGTCCTTATAAACCGATGATGGAGGCTATTGAACAACAGCCAACCTTCCATTTTAACCAGCGCGATGGCGTATTGATCGGCTTCCGCACGCCGCAGTATATGCAGGGCATTAACGTAGCAGGCTATCACGAACACTTCATTACTGATGACCGTCAGGGCGGCGGCCATGTGCTCGATTATAGCCTGGAGTCTGGCGTACTGACCTTCGGTGCCATTAGCAAGCTGGTAGTGGATCTGCCGGACGATCGTGATTTCTTACAGGCCAATCTCAACCCGGACGATCTCGACAGCGCCATTCGCGCCGTAGAAAGCTAAATCCCGCCACAGGAGAAAAAATGAAAAGCGATATGCAGAAAGAATGGGCGCACGGCGCCGATTTGGTTGTCGCCCAGCTGGAGGCGCAGAGTGTTAAACAGGTGTTTGGTATTCCCGGCGCTAAGGTTGATAAAGTTTTCGACTCGCTGGTGGACTCCTCTATTCAAACCATTCCGGTTCGCCATGAAGCCAACGCCGCTTTTATGGCCGCAGCGGTAGGACGTTTAACTGGTAAAGCGGGCGTGGCGCTGGTTACTTCCGGCCCCGGCTGCTCTAACCTGATCACCGGCATGGCGACGGCAACCTCTGAAGGCGATCCGGTGGTGGCGCTGGGCGGCGCGGTAAAACGTGCGGATAGCGCCAAGCTGGTGCATCAAAGCATGGATACCGTTGGTATGTTCCGTCCGATCACCAAATATGCGGTAGAAGTGGGCGCGCCGGATGCGCTGGGTGAAATCCTTGCCAACGCCTTTCGCTATGCGGAGCTGGGTCGCCCTGGCGGCGCGTTTATCAGCCTGCCGCAGGATATCGTGGATGGACCGGTACGCGGTAACGTGCTGACGCCAGCAGGCGAGCTGCTGCTTGGCTCTGCGCCAGACTGCGCCATTAACCACGTCGCTGATAAAATCGCGAAAGCGAAAAACCCGATTATCCTGCTCGGCCTGATGGCCAGCCAGCCGAAAAATGCCAAAGCGCTGCATCGTCTGCTGGAACGCAGCCATATTCCGGTCACCAGCACCTATCAGGCAGCCGGTGCCGTATCGCAATCGCACTTCTCACGCTTTGCCGGTCGTGTGGGACTGTTTAATAACCAGGCAGGCGATCGCCTGCTGCTGCAGGCAGATCTGATTATCACTATCGGCTACAGCCCGGTGGAGTATGAACCTGCGAAATGGAACAGCGGTAACGCCGAGCTGGTGCATATAGATGTACTGCCTGCGGAAACCGACAACTGTTATCAGCCAGATGCCGAACTGATTGGTGATATCGCCGCCACGCTGGATAAGCTGGCCGCACGTATTGAGGCGCCGCTGCATCTTAGCCCTGAATCCGCAGATATCCTGAAAGATCGTCAGCAGCAGCGTGAGCTGCTGGCGATGCGCGGTCACCAGCTGAACCAGTTTGCCCTGCATCCGCTGCGTATTGTGCGCGCGATGCAGGACATCATTAACAGCGACGTGACGTTGACTGTGGATATGGGCAGCTTCCATATCTGGATTGCCCGTTACCTTTACAGCTTCCGTGCCCGCCAGATCATGATCTCCAACGGTCAGCAGACCATGGGCGTTGCGCTGCCGTGGGCGATTGGCGCGTGGCTGGTGGATCCGAGCCGTAAAGTGGTATCGGTCTCCGGCGATGGCGGTTTTATGCAGTCGAGCATGGAACTGGAAACGGCGGTGCGCCTTGGCGCCAACGTGTTGCACATCATCTGGGTCGATAACGGTTACAACATGGTGGCGATTCAGGAAGAGCAAAAATACCAGCGTCTTTCCGGCGTAACGTTCGGCCCGATCGATTTCAAAACCTACGCAGAAGCCTTTGGCGCAGCAGGATTCGCGGTGGAAAGCGCCGATCAGCTGGAGCCAATATTGCGCCAGGCGATGGATGTACAGGGACCTGCTGTGGTTGCGGTGCCGGTAGATTATGCCGACAACCCCAAACTGATGGGGCAGCTGCATCTGAGCCAGATCCTGTAATACCCCTTTATCAACTCAGCAAGGAGCAGTTATGGAAAGCAAAGTTGCATTAGTGACCGGTTCCGGTCAGGGCATCGGTAAAGCCATTGCCCTGCGGCTGGCGAAAGATGGATTTGCCGTCGCGGTAGTGGATTACAATGCGGAAACCGCACGTCAGGCTGCCGAGGAGATTACGCGGCAGGGCGGTAAAGCCATTGCGCTGCAGGCGGATGTCTCCGATCGCGATCAGGTATTTGCGGCAGTTGAGCAGGCCCGGCAGCAGCTGGGTGGATTTGATGTAATCGTCAATAACGCGGGCGTTGCGCCTACCACGCTGATTGAAGATATTACGCCGGAAATCGTCGATAAGGTTTACAACATCAACGTGAAAGGGGTGATTTGGGGCATTCAGGCGGCGGTCAAAGCCTTTAAAGCGCTGGGGCACGGCGGCAAAATTATCAACGCCTCTTCGCAGGCGGGCCACGTAGGGAACCCGGAGCTGGCCGTTTACAGCTCCAGCAAGTTTGCCGTACGCGGTCTGACCCAGACAGCCGCACGCGATCTTGCGCCGCTGGGCATTACCGTAAACGCCTATTGTCCCGGCATTGTAAAAACGCCGATGTGGGATGAAATTGACCGTCAGGTTTCAGCTGCTGCAGGCCAGGCTCCGGGATACGGCACCGCTGAGTTTGCTAAACGCATCACGCTGGGCCGTCTTTCCGAACCGGAAGATGTTGCTGCCTGCGTCGCGTTCCTGGCAGGCCCGGATTCCGATTATATGACCGGCCAGGCGTTGCTTATTGATGGTGGTATGGTCTTCAGTTAATCCGCTGAAACGGGCCTTAACCGGCCCGTTTCTTTACCTAAATCAAATTTCCTCACCCGCCAGCGAAACGTTTCGATAGCGATCACAATTCTGTTACCTTTCTGTTGTCAACACCCCCGATTTTTCTGAAACTCCGGTTTGGCGAAACGTTTCGCTCAGGAGCGCATCATGAAAAAAGGCACCTTACTTAACGCGGAAATTTCTACGGTTATCGCTCGTCTTGGGCACACCGACAGCCTGACAATTGGCGATGCCGGACTGCCCATTCCCGCTGGCCCGCAACGGATCGATCTCGCGGTAACGCATGGCATTCCCAGCTTTTTACAGGTCGCGCAGGCTGTTACGCACGAAATGCAGGTGGAAAGCGCCATTATTGCTGAAGAGATCCGTACGCATAACGCCAGGCTGCACGACGAACTGATCGCGCTGCTGGAAGTGCTGCAACGTCAGCAGGGCAATGACATCACTATCGCCTATGTTCCTCATGAACAATTCAAAACTTTAACGCAACGGAGCCAGGCGGTCATTCGCAGTGGGGAATGTACGCCCTACGCGAATATTATCCTGACCGCCGGCGTGACCTTCTGAGGCTGCTATGCAACCGCTACTGCAACTAAAAGGCATCGAAAAATCATTCCCGGGCGTAAAGGCGTTAAATGGCGCTGCGCTTTCCGTTTATCCAGGCCGGGTGATGGCGCTGGTAGGCGAAAACGGCGCGGGCAAATCCACCATGATGAAAGTGCTGACCGGTATCTATAAACGTGATGCCGGATCGTTGCAGTGGCTGGGTGAAGAGACGCACTTCAGCGGGCCGAAAGCGTCACAGGAAGCAGGCATCGGCATTATCCATCAGGAGCTGAACCTGATCCCACAGCTCTCTATCGCCGAGAACATTTTCCTGGGCCGCGAGTTTGTTAATGGTTTTGGCCGTATCGACTGGAAAAAGATGCACGCCGAAGCGGATGCGTTGCTTAAACGCCTTAATCTGCGCTTTAACAGTCATCGCCTGGTGGGCGACCTCTCTATCGGCGACCAGCAAATGGTTGAGATTGCTAAAGTTCTCAGCTTCGAGTCAAAAGTGATCGTGATGGATGAACCCACCGATGCGCTAACCGATACCGAAACAGTATCGCTGTTTCGGGTAATCAACGAACTCAAAGCGCAGGGCTGCGGCATTGTTTATATCTCTCATCGCATGAAAGAAATTTTTGAAATTTGCGATGACGTCACGGTTTTCCGCGACGGTCAGTTTATTGCCGAGCGCAGCGTCGATACGCTAACAGAAGCCTCACTGATTGAAATGATGGTGGGACGCAAGCTGGAAGATCAATATCCACGGCTGGATAAAGCGCCAGGTGAAATTCGCCTGCAGGTAGAAAACCTCAGCGGGCCGGGTATTGATAATGTCAGCTTTACGCTGCGCAAAGGCGAAATCTTAGGGGTGTCCGGACTCATGGGCGCTGGCCGTACCGAGCTGATGAAAATGCTGTACGGCGCGCTGCCGCGTAGCGCCGGCAAAGTAGTGTTAAACGGGCGCGAAATTAACGTTCGTACGCCGCAGGACGGCCTGGCTAACGGCATCGTTTATATTTCGGAAGATCGTAAACGCGACGGCCTGGTGCTGGGTATGTCGGTGAAAGAGAACATGTCACTGACCGCGCTGAGCTATTTCAGTAACGGCGCCGGCGCGCTAAAGCACAGCGCCGAACAGCTGGCAGTCAGCGATTTTATTCGTCTGTTTAATATCAAAACGCCGGGTATGGATCAGACCATCGGCCTGCTTTCCGGCGGTAATCAGCAGAAAGTCGCCATTGCCCGCGGTTTGATGACGCGGCCCAACGTACTGATCCTTGATGAGCCCACGCGCGGCGTGGATGTTGGTGCCAAGAAAGAGATTTATCAGCTGATCAACCAGTTTAAAGAGGAAGGGCTGAGCATCATTCTCATCTCTTCTGAAATGCCGGAAGTGCTGGGGATGAGCGATCGCATTCTGGTTATGCATGAAGGCCGCCTGAGCGGCGAGTTTTCCACTGAACAGGCCACGCAGGAAGTCCTGATGGCTGCCGCCGTAGGCAAGCAACACAGCGAGGAGTTAGCACATTTATGAGTACCCAAACCTTACCAGCCCGCCGCCGCTGGTTCAGCAAGGCCTGGCTGCTGGAACAAAAGTCGCTGATTGCCCTGATCGTGCTGATTGCCGTCGTTGCCAGCCAGAGCCCGAACTTTTTTACCGTTAATAACCTGTTCAATATTCTGCAGCAGACCTCGGTAAACGCCATTATGGCGGTGGGTATGACGCTGGTTATTCTGACCTCCGGCATCGATCTTTCTGTTGGCTCGCTGCTGGCGCTAACCGGCGCGGTAGCGGCATCACTTGTCGGGCTGGAAGTTAATGCGCTGCTGGCCGTGGCCGCTGCGCTGGGGCTGGGGGCAGCGATTGGCGCAGTTACCGGCACCATAGTGGCGAAGGGGAAAGTGCAGGCCTTTATCGCCACGCTGGTAATGATGTTGCTGCTGCGCGGCGTGACCATGGTTTATACCGACGGCAGCCCGGTGAATACCGGCTTTAATGAGAATGCCGATCTGTTTGGCTGGTTCGGTATTGGTCGTCCGCTGGGGATCCCGACGCCGGTATGGCTGATGGCGGTGGTGTTTTTGGCAGCCTGGTACATGCTGCACCATACGCGTCTGGGGCGTTACATCTATGCATTGGGCGGCAATGAAGCGGCAACCCGTCTCTCCGGGATCAATGTTAATCGCGTAAAAGTGATCGTCTATGCGCTAAGCGGTATGCTGGCAGCGCTGGCGGGCACCATTGAAGTGGCTCGCCTCTCCTCGGCGCAGCCAACCGCAGGCACCGGCTATGAGCTGGACGCCATCGCAGCGGTTGTGCTGGGTGGAACCAGTCTGGCTGGCGGCAAAGGACGCATTATGGGCACGCTGATCGGTGCGCTGATCCTTGGCTTCCTGAATAATGGTCTTAACCTGTTGGGCGTCTCTTCCTACTATCAGATGATCGTCAAAGCGGCGGTGATTTTGCTGGCGGTGCTGGTGGATAACAAAAGCAGTAAATAGCGCTTACCTCTAAGGATATAAAGATGAAAATGAAAAAACTCACGGCAATTGCAGTACTGCTTGGCGCTACGCTTAGCGCCAATGCACTGGCTAAAGATACCATCGCGCTGGTGGTTTCAACCCTGAATAACCCCTTCTTTGTCTCGCTGAAAGATGGCGCGCAGAAAGAAGCCGATAAGCTGGGTTACAATCTGGTGGTTCTGGATTCACAAAATAACCCGGCGAAAGAGCTGGCAAACGTTCAGGATCTGACCGTTCGCGGCACCAGGTTGCTGCTGATCAACCCAACCGACTCAGATGCGGTGGGAAATGCAGTTAAAATGGCAAACCAGGCCAATATTCCGGTGATTACCCTGGACCGCGTAGCGGCGCAGGGCAAAGTGATTAGTCACGTGGCGTCAGATAACCGCTTCGGTGGGAAAATGGCCGGTGACTTTATCGCGAAGAAACTGGGTGAGGGCGCAAAAATTATCGAGCTGCAGGGTATTGCCGGGACTTCCGCCGCGCGTGAACGTGGTGAAGGTTTCAAACAGGCTGCCGATGCGCATAAATTCCAGATCCTGGCCAGCCAGCCTGCCGACTTCGATCGTACCAAGGGCCTGAACGTTATGCAGAACCTGCTGACGGCGCATCCGCAAGTGCAGGCAGTGTTCGCGCAAAACGATGAAATGGCGCTGGGTGCGTTACGAGCATTGCAAACTGCCGGTAAATCTGATGTGGTGGTCGTGGGCTTCGACGGCACCGATGATGGGGTTAAAGCCGTAGAAGGCGGCAAACTGGCCGCGACCGTGGCGCAGATGCCGGAGAAAATTGGTCAGGTAGGCGTACAGATCGCTGATAAAGCGTTAAAAGGCGAGAAAGTACAGGCTATCAATCCGGTCGATCTGAAGCTGGTCACCAAATAACAAAGAAAAGCATGGCAACGCGCCACCGTTCAGGTGGCGCACTTTTCTGGATGAACCCCGAATGACGCAATCCGCTAAACTCGCTGTACTTGGCAGTATTAATGCCGATCATATTCTTAATTTGTCACAGTTTCCGCGGCCCGGTGAAACGGTGATCGGGAAACAGTACCAGGTTGCTTTTGGCGGTAAAGGCGCAAATCAGGCGGTGGCCGCTGGCCGCAGCGGCGCAGATATCGCTTTTATCGCCTGCGTGGGTGCTGATGATATTGGCGAACGTATTCGTCAACAGTTAGCTGCTGACCGCATCGATACCTCTCCTGTTTCTGTGATTGACGCCGCCACGACTGGCGTAGCGCTTATCTTTGTTAACAGCGAGGGCGAAAACAGCATTGCTATTCATGCCGGGGCGAACGCTGCGTTGACGCCAGAGGTTGTGGCGCAACATCAGCAGGTCATTGCCGATGCTGCCGCATTACTGATGCAGCTGGAGTCACCGTTGGAAAGCGTGCTGGCGGCGGCGAAAATTGCCCGGCAGCATGGGACGCGCGTGATCCTTAATCCTGCGCCGGCGACTGTTTTGCCGGATGAGCTGTTGGGGCTGGTGGATATGATCACCCCAAATGAAACCGAAGCGGAAATGCTGACCGGCATTGCGATAAAAAGCGATGAGGATGCGGCCCGCGCCGCCGCCGTGCTGCATGAAAAAGGCATCGCACAAGTGCTGATCACGCTTGGTAGTCGTGGCGTCTGGCTTAGCGAAAAAGGTGCAGAGCAGCGCATTCCAGGCTTTCGCGTTCAGGCTGTGGATACCATTGCCGCCGGAGATACCTTTAACGGCGCGTTGATTACCGCACTGCTGGAACAGCAGCCGATGCCGCAAGCGGTGCGCTTTGCCCATGCGGCGGCGGCGATTGCCGTAACGCGTTCCGGCGCGCAGCCATCCGTGCCCTGGCGTGAAGAGATTGACCGCTTTTTACAGCAGCAGGGGTAAGCGGATTGGCTACCATGAAAGATGTCGCCCGTTTAGCGGGCGTCTCGACCTCAACGGTCTCGCACGTTATCAATAACAGCCGCTTTGTAAGTGAAGCGATCAAAGAAAAAATTGAAGCGGCCATTCTCGAGCTAAACTATGCGCCCTCGGCCCTGGCGCGCAGCCTGAAGATCAACCAAACCCACACCATTGGTATGCTGCTTACCGCCAGCAGTAACCCTTTTTATGCTGAAGTGGTGCGTGGCGTGGAAAACAGCTGCTATGAACGCGGCTACAGTTTGGTGTTATGTAATACCGAAGGTGATGAAGAACGCATGAATCGCAGCCTTGAAACGTTGCTGCAAAAGCGTGTTGATGGTTTGCTCATCATGTGTACCGAAAGTCATCTGCCTTCTGCCGATATCCTGACGCGTTACCCTGGCATTCCTTCGGTAATGATGGACTGGGCGCCCTTCGACGGCGGCAGCGATATTATTCAGGATAATTCACTGCTCGGCGGTGAGCTGGCGGCCAACTATCTTATTGCGCGCGGCTATACGCGTATCGCCTGTATTGCCGGGCCGCTGGATAAAACCCCGGCGCGGCTGCGGCTGGAAGGGTTTAAACAGGCGATGACAGCAGCCGGCCTGCCTTTACCGCCAGAGTATGTCATTAATGGTGATTTTGAATTCCAGGGCGGTTTCAACGGCATGAACGCATTGCTGGCGTGTAAATCACGCCCGCAGGCGGTATTCACCAGCAATGATGCGATGGCCGTTGGCGCGTATCATGCGCTCTATCAGGCGGGGTTACGCGTCCCTGAAGATATGGCGGTGATGGGATATGACGATATTGAACTGGCGCGCTATATGACGCCGCCGTTAACGACAATTCATCAGCCAAAGGATGAACTGGGCGAGCTGGCCATCGATACGTTAATTCATCGGCTCAAATCGCCCGGCGGCAGTCAGCAAAGGCTGGTGCTGACGCCGGAGTTGATTGAACGTCAGTCAGTCGCGCAACGTTAAGCCTTTTTACGGCGCTTTTCACGATCGCTAATCAGGTGACGGCCATCACCTGGTTTTAACAGCATAAATACCAGCGCCGACAGAACGGTGACCACGCCCATGGTCAGAAACGTCGAGTGGAACTGCTCAACCGTAGTGCCGCCAAAGTTCTCATAGAAGCGCAGTACCGCAGCGCTCACCGCGACGCCGAAACCGATCGCCAGCTGCTGCGTTACCGCTAACATACTGTTGCCGCTGCTGGCATTCTCATCGGTAAGATCGGCCAGCGTAATGGTGTTCATGGCGGTAAACTGCGTTGACATCGCCATCCCCAACAGAAACAGCGGCAACAGCAACACGTAAATCTGTTCGCCCGGTGACTGCAATGCAAAGCTGGCAATAAACAGGCCGATAATTGCGGTAATGGCAACCAGCGTAGTGCGATAGCCCAGCCTGCGTAACACGCTGGTTACCGTCGATTTCGCCAGCATAGAGCCAATCGCCGTCGGTGCCATCATACAGCCTGCGATAATCGCTGAGTAACCAAAGCCCACCTGCAGCATTAGCGGCATAAGAAAAGGAACGCATCCGGTGCCCAGTCGGGAAGCGACATTTCCCAGGATGCCGATTGAAAACGTGCGGGTCTTAAACATTGGCAGACTAATTAGCGGGGTGGGATGACGTCGCGCGTGCGCTATATAAAGCAGCAGTAAAAGGATACCACTCAGCAGAACGGCAACAGCAATGGTACTGGCGACAATTTTCTCTCCGAATAACTCAATGCCGCATGAAAGCAGCACCAGGCCGAAACCGAACAGGATAAAGCCCAGCGAATCGAAGCGACGACGCGGCGTTGTAAAGTCCGGCATATATTTGCGTGCGTAGACAATACCAAGAATGCCGATAGGGATGTTTATCAGGAAGATCCAGTGCCAGGAGGCATAGGTAACTAAAATGCCGCCAAGCATAGGGCCGACCACGGGACCGACCAGACCGGGCAAGGTAACAAAGTTCAGCACCGGCAATAGCTCGCTGCGCGGATAGGCCCGTAATAAAGCAAGGCGTGCCACTGGCATCATCATTGCTCCGCCAACGCCCTGGATAATACGCGAGATGACCAGCACCATGAGCGAGCCGGAAAGCGCGCAGATCAAAGAGCCAAAGGTAAAAAGAGAGACAGCAACGATAAAAACCTTACGGGTACCGTAGCGATCGGCCAGCCAGCCGCTGACTGGAATCAACATCGCCACCGTCAGGGTATAGCTGATAACCGCAGACTGCATAGCAAGTGGAGAACGCTGGAGACTGTTGGCGATAGCCGGGAGAGCGGTATTCAATATTGTTGCGTCCAGTGACTGCATGAAAAAAGCCATCGCAGCAATCCAGGGAAGCCCGGCCATACTGCGCGCAGATTTGATCATTAAGCATCCTTCTTCTTTATTGTTTACGTGGCCAACAACAAAATCGGCAGAGAAATAGAGAATAGCATCAGCCGAAGCTGGGCACTTCGCCAAAAACGGGCAAAACAACGCGGAGTTCTGGTTGCGAGATATACAATTAGCGGTGTTTATTCAGGCTATTGGCTAAAAAAGAGACGCTTGGCTGTTTTTTTTAAATTAGCACTTGCGAGCTTCAGAGAACTCCCTATAATGCGCCTCCACTGACACGGCACAACGGCTTACGCAGCGTCGGGTCAGGCGGTTCAGTAAGATGAATCGCCGGAGAAAAACTTCTGAAAAAGAAGTTGACTCTGAAAGAGGAAAGCGTAATATACGCCACCTCGCGACAACGGTATCAGGTACCGGTCGCACTGCTCTTTAACAATTTATCAGACAATCTGTGTGGGCACTCACGGACGGGATATCGCAAAAACTATTGCAGTATCAAGTCTCAGAGTGAACACGTAATTCATTACGACGTTTTTCTTTGAGCATCAGACTTTTAAATTGAAGAGTTTGATCATGGCTCAGATTGAACGCTGGC